>JAESUH010000018.1 GCA_016763155.1 Rhizobiaceae bacterium | reverse complement strand
TACTCTGGTGAAGGCAGCGAAATAACCGTTCGCGTATTGTCCAATCCGGGCCTTGCCATTTTGGAAGTAGAAGATAATGGCCCGGGAATTCCAGCGGAATTACGTGTTCAGGTTCGTGCCCGTTTTTCCCGCGTTGCAGTCCCCATACCCTCCTCACCATCAAAAACACAAAACGCCCAAACAAGCGGCGCAGGACTGGGCTTGGCGATCGTATCAGAAATCGCTAAATTATTTAACGGTAGCCTGGACCTATATAACGGCCGAGACCATAAAGGCCTGATCGCAAGGGTATCATTTCCTGTGTAAGATGAACAAGATTAGACAAGTCTGGTGTATTCCCTTGATTATTCGCAAAAGGTCGTTTAGCCAGAACCTGCAAATGCGGGCATGGCGGAATTGGTAGACGCAAGGGACTTAAAATCCCTCGACTTCGGTCGTCCGGGTTCAAGTCCCGGTGCCCGCACCAAAGGCTTTTCGCGTAGCGAAACGCCCATGCAATCTCTAAGTCCAATAGCGGCAGTCGTTTCACAGAAACGATGAGAGCATTTCGTATTCAAGGTTCCTCTGCCTTGCTGCACCAAAAAATAAAATCAGCAGGACAGTGTCCGGCTTTTTTTATGTCTGTTCAAGAATCTAAGTAAAGCTGACGCCGACGTGTGTGAAAACACACATCAATTCCGGCAATGATCCATTATCTCAATTCATAGGGGGGACAAAGCGCCTTCCAAGAAAAGGCTCCCGGTTAACGCCCCTACCGGGGGTCTTTTTGATTCTATTTTTTTGGCTTGTTGTATCCATTATCGCTTGGGTCAGGTGACGGTAACGGTAAAACTGGGTTTTCACTGGCCGTGGGAAAGGTAAGCTCAGTTCTCAAATCACGGAGTTTGGTCATTTCTTGTGACTCGTCTTTCACCTCATTTACATCACTACCGTCTTGCACGATTGAATGCGGCAACATCCGAATTTCTACCGTCATTCCCCTTTCAACTCTTGCAAGTAATGATCTCAATGCGTCAGAGGTTCCTTTTTGTTGTTCTTTCTTACGCAACTCATCCATCGGGCTTTTCTCAAGAAGTTCCGCAACCTTCTCTTGAATGGCTGATTCAATTGTTTTCGTAATTTTTTTGTCAAATATTTCTTTGATTTCCTTGTCAGTAAACGCCTTGATTTGGGCGGTCCTTGCCCTAATTTCTCGAATTTCTTCAACTAACTTCCATTGAGCAATTGCCCATTTAACCGCGTATCCAATGCTTAGAACAACGGGAGTGGATTGGGCCAAGAGGAAAAGAGGATCAGATGTTGATATCTGCCCAACTTCAATTTCCTCAACCTTACCCGTAGCAACTTCAGAAAAAGTACGAACTATCAATCGAATCGCACGCAATTCTTTGATTAATCCATCCAAGTTATTATCAAACGTCGTTCGTGGAATTTGAAACCCCACTTGCGTTTCTCCGGGTTCCAAATCAATTACTTCGACACCAATTTTTAGCAGGCTATCGGATAAAAGTACCAAATTTTCAAAATACGATTTTCTATCCTGATTTAGTTTCCTGACATAATCAGCCACAACCGCTGGAGTAAGAGGGTTCTCAATTATCTTACTTCGAATTTCTTCAACAAAACTAAGTTCAAAATAGTTTTTTGCCCGAATTTCCAAAAACCTCTGACGATCTCTTGTAGAAAACTCCATTTTAAATGACGAAACAGAACCAGCAAGAAAATCCAAGTTAAAACTTACACCGTTTTGAAAAGACGCTTCTTGTGGTGCATCAACTAACTCTTCCAAGGAAGAATAAAGGGCATCTAAATTTTCCTGAATTCCATAAACAAGCTCGTATCGAACTATATTATCAATAAATTCTTTAAGAATTTCTACGTTCAAATCACACTCGCATCATCTATGTTCGGGAAACTAGTAACATTAACTATTTTAACCAATATCATATTAAGTGCGAGGCAACCACTACTCTAAATGGTTTGCACACAAATCATCGAATGGCATTACAGGCCTGCATCTACGAATAATTCTCCCCAATACTGACACCTCCGGTCGAATTTTCTGGAAAACCTCCAATAATTTGCAAGAAAGCTTAACAAACCAAACCCTGCCTACCTTCACCCATATTTTTATTTTTCTCAGCCAACGTTAAATTAATATGAACAGCAATTTTTTATGTTATTTTCAAACAACAAGCCTTGAAAATTTGGGTGTTTTCGTGCGCAATACCCTCACCATCCAGTTCAACAAGGCCAAGTTCAATGTCAGAAATCATAACTGCTGCCATCCTTGCAATTGGCGACGAGCTTTTGTCCGGACGCACTAAGGATAAGAATATTGGCTATCTGGCCAATTTTCTCACTCTTAAGGGCATCGACCTGAAAGAAGCACGCATTGTTTCTGATGATGAGGATGCCATCGTCAAAGCGGTGAATGAATTACGCAGTGAGTATGATTATGTCTTCACCTCCGGCGGCATCGGCCCCACCCATGATGACATCACCGCTGATGCAATCGCTAAAGCCTTTGGCGTCGGCATCCACCACGACCCGCGTGCCATGGCGATCCTTGAACCCCATTATGCAGCACGCGGCATGGAATTCACCGACGCCCGCAAGCGCATGGCTCGATTGCCGATTGGTAGCGAGTTGATAGACAACCCGGTCTCAAAAGCACCCGGTTTTCAAATTGGCAATGTATATGTCATGGCTGGCGTGCCTGCTATATTTCAGGCCATGGTAGATGCACTGGCTCCGGGGTTGAAATCCGGGGTAAAACTATTGTCAAAAGCCATCGACTGCCCTTTTGGCGAAGGTACGATTGGCGATGGGCTGGCAAGCATTCAAAAAGCACACCCCGAAACGGCCATCGGCTCCTACCCGCGCTTTGATGGAAAAACTTACAGCACTCAAATTTTGGTGCGCTCCCGTGACGAGGATGCCGCCAATGCCGCAATCAAGGCGATTGCAGAGCTGTTTGAAGAATTGAAATCCTGAGTTTGGCTCGAATTTATAGCTGCCTAAACTCAATATTATCCGGCATGAAACCCAAATCCGTATCGTCCGGCTTGCCACCTGCCGCCGTAATCATCGCGTGAACCTGCCCGCGATGGTGGGTCTGGTGATTAAAGAAATGAGTGATGAGCAAACCATAGGGTTTCGTCAAATCTTTCTGCAGAAGGCCGGAATACCAACTGAGGTCTCTTTCGCCGATATTTTCATCTGTTGCATCCGCCCATTTTAATATGCGCTCATCCATTTGGGAACGTTGCAATTTCAATTCCTGCCAATCTTCAATGAGTTCACCGGATTTGGTGATATCTGTGATTGCAGGCAAATCACTACCTGAGAACCTGTGCATCCACATCGTATCGCCCCACATTATATGGCTCAACGTGCGATGAATTGAACCAAAAAAAGCACCCCGATCTTTGCGCCTCTCTCCATCGCCAAGCATATCTGCCTCGCGGAAAATGCTCTGATTTTGCCAGCAATTATAGCGCGCCATGGTCTCGATATAGGTCTTGGAAATCATCAAAATTGCCTCTTAGGGTTGATCAGGCGAGCAACATACAACCTCGCCAGTATTTTCTCAAACTCCAGAATTCAAAATAGCGTTGAAAATACTCCACAAAATAGCACAACAAGCGTTGAGAAACTTCGCTCCACCCTTTAAAAGGCTTCATCATGCCCGATCATTTAAGGAAATTTCATATTGACCTCCTCTCCCAAAAAATTCCCTGTTTCATGGGATCAGTTCCACCGCGATTGTAAAGCCCTTGCCTGGCGTCTTTCAGGCATTAGCGATGCGAAAGGGGAATGGAAGGCAATTGTCTCGATCACCCGTGGCGGTCTCGTTCCAGCAGCCATCATCGCGCGCGAATTGGGAGTGCGGAACATCGAAACCATCTGTATTGCTTCTTATCATGACTATAAGGATCAGGGTAAATTGCATGTCATCAAGGGCATATCAAAAGAACTGATTGAACAGTCCGGAGGCAAGGGCGCTGGAATTTTGGTCATTGATGATCTGGTGGATACTGGCAAGACGGCGAAAATTGTGCGCGAAATTTTACCAGAAGCCCACATTGCAACAGTTTATGCAAAACCTCTGGGAGAGCCAATTGCAGATACCTATGTCACAGAGGTTTCTCAGGATACCTGGATTTATTTCCCATGGGATATGGACCTGGCCTATGCTGAGCCAATTTCCGGTAAAAAAGACGGCTAAAACTGCCTCCATATGTTCGGATACCGCTAATTCATGCTGACACCAAGCCTGATTATTGTTCTTATCACCGTCGTGATCAACATGATGGGTGTTGGCCTATCCTGGCCAATTCTACCTGCATTGGTGAGAGAACTATCTGGCGGCACCGTATCTGAAACCGCAGCCATTTACGGCCTTATGGCGGTCATTTACGCCTTGATGCAGTTTACCTTTGCGCCTCTGCTTGGTGGTTTGTCTGACCGGTTTGGGCGCAAGCCCGTAATGTTGATTGCGCTCACGGCCCTTGGGCTTGATAATATCTTGCTGGCATGGGCTCCCAGTATCGAATGGGTATTTTTCGGGCGTTTGGTTGGGGGTATTTTGGCCTCCTCCATGGCAATTGCAAACGCCTATGTGACCGATGTAACCACAAAGGAAGACCGCGCAGCGGGGTTCGGCCTGATCGGTGCAGCCTTCGGGCTTGGCTTCATCATTGGCCCTGTTGCTGGCGGTATATTGGGGGAGATTGATCTGCGCCTGCCATTTTATTGTGCCGCAGCCCTATCCCTCCTGAACGTTGCCTTCGGCATAGTTATGTTGCGTGAAACCCTGCCTAAAGAGAAACGCAGCAAAAAAAGCCTGGCTCTTTCAAATCCCCTATCGTCCGTTTCATGGCTTGCTA
Organism: Rhizobiaceae bacterium; assembly: GCA_016763155.1. GTDB lineage: Bacteria > Pseudomonadota > Alphaproteobacteria > Rhizobiales > Rhizobiaceae. The sequence continues at coordinate 34,792 of JAESUH010000018.1, read as the reverse complement.
AGAACAACATTTTGCTGATGCTTGGGTTTGCCCTTTTCTTCGCCACCACCATGGAGCGGGGACTAGAATCAATTTGGGTCCTATTCACTCAGGAAAGATATGGCTGGGGCATGAAAGAGGCAGGTTCATCCCTGGCGCTTGTGGGCATCTGCTTTGTTTTTGTTCAAGGTTTCCTGGTTGCCCGGGTGGTAAAACGGTTTGGTGAAATGAAAGTCCTGGTGTTTGGCATGAGCCTGAGCGCCTCGCTCTATCTGTTCCTGTCCTTCAATACCGTAGGCATTATCAGTTTTTGGGGCATTGTACCCCACATCATCGGCTGGGGGTGCGCAACCCCTGCCCTACAGGCGCTGGCCTCCCATCAAATCGACGAATCAGAGCAAGGATATTTGCAAGGAGCCCTTTCCGGCGTGACCGGACTTTCAGCCATTATAGGCCCGGCAATATCAACTGCGATGTTCTCATATTTCACCAGCGAATCTGCCCCGATATATTTCCCCGGCGCATTTTTCCTGTTTGGGGCAATTTTTCTGCTGCTTGCAGCCGCATTTGGCAGCAGGGCAAAAATACCGGCCCAAGAAAACGAGCATAAGAATGATGCGTGAAGTAGACGCTTGAATCTCATGGCAGTTCTATGAAGAAAGCTTTTAAAGAACATTTTTCCGCAATCAAATTAGCTCCCACATTCCAGAACAATCACGTTAACAAGAACTTGCCTGTAGGGAGGGGAAACTTGTTAACAATGATTCGCCAATTCAGACTCACCTAAATTTTTAAGAATTGAGTTCGCATGCGAAATGATTCTAGTGTTTTTCGCTCACTCCCCTAGGAATGTCCCATTTATCGAAATAAATTCAGCTCGCTGAAAATTTGAGCGGCTTGAGACTCAGTTTTTTTTACAAAGCAATAGGTTATTTATTATTGAAATCCCCCATGGGGCGTTAATGCCTTGATTCTTCAACAAATTTTTTTTGGCACTTATCCTCGCTATTCACACCTTAAACACTACATGTAGTTTTTACGGCATAAAACAAAACAATATCTTGACGACGAAAACACGTTCAGACTACCAATGTATCAGTAAGTTGCGTCGGGTTTTGTGGGCGTTAAGTTGATGATCTGTTTTAAGGGAGTTACAGGCTTCATTTGAAGTTTGGACTATTTTTATCAGGTCAGGGAATTCTTCCCGATCAACTTCTTCATATAGTTTGTAAGGACACTACAGCTGATTGGTTTCGCCGATCTGTTGATGGTTGTTTTGTCTCTAAATTTGAGACGCGCAGGAAAAGATAAGAGAGTTAAACGAAAGTTTCCCCAGAGATATTCATCAGGAAAATTTTTCGGTTAATAGTCAGGTTAACACAATATTTAGTGTTTACGCTGATGATAATAACAAGATATAGATTTCGTCTGGTGTTCGCCATACTCAGCCTGTAAGCTGAAATTCGGGAAAAAGTGGATAAACCATTGCTCCGATTGGCAGATACCAAGACGGGACGACAAGGTAAAATACAGCACGATCATAGTGCTTTCGGGGTAATGAAACAAAAATTGAGTCTGTATCTCTGGTCAGCTAATGACCGGTATTCGGCTAATTATTGCCAAATTTGAACTGCATGACTGCATGCACTTCAAATTCGGTGAATATTTGAAATTTGAAAGGGAATAATTATGCTCATTGAGCGACGCTATACGAAAGAAAACGAGTCACCTTATGCGTCTATTGAGTTCCGTAACGCCACCAGTGAGATCCGCAATCCGGATGGGTCTATTGTATTTAAACTGGAAAATATTGATGTTCCCCGCGCATTCTCCCAGGTCGCGAGTGATATTCTGGCCCAGAAGTATTTTCGCAAGGCCGGCGTCCCGAAAGTTCTGAAAAAAGTTGAAGAAAACAGTGTTCCTTCCTGGTTGTGGCGTTCCGAGCCCGACGAGAAGGCCATGGCTGATTTACCTAAGGAAGAGCGAACCGGCTCTGAAATGGACGCACGCCAGGTATTCTCCCGTTTGGCAGGCACCTGGACCTATTGGGGCTGGAAAGGTGGCTATTTTAACAGCGAGAAAGACGCCCGTGCGTTTTTTGATGAGCTTTGCTACATGCTTGCCACCCAAAAAGTGGCTCCAAATTCTCCCCAGTGGTTCAATACAGGTCTCCATTGGGCTTACGGCATTGATGGCCCTGCCCAGGGGCACCATTATGTGGATCATAAAACCGGCAAGCTGGTTAAATCCAAATCATCTTATGAACACCCTCAGCCTCATGCCTGCTTCATTCAGTCCGTGGATGATGATCTCGTTAATGAGAACGGCATTATGGACCTTTGGGTACGTGAAGCACGCCTCTTTAAGTATGGCTCAGGCACAGGGTCAAATTTCTCTCATATCCGTGGTTCTAATGAATCACTTTCAGGTGGCGGAAAGTCATCCGGCCTGATGAGCTTTTTGAAAATCGGTGATCGTGCGGCTGGTGCCATCAAATCAGGCGGTACTACCCGCCGCGCCGCCAAAATGGTGGTGGTTGATATCGATCACCCAGATATCGAAGAATATATCAGCTGGAAGGTTACGGAAGAGCAGAAAGTGGCGGCGATCGTTACAGGTTCAAAAATCATTTCCAAACACATGACCGCCATTATGAAGGCTTGCGTGAATTGCGAAGGTCCGGGTGATGATTGTTTCGACCCTAATAAAAACCCGGCCCTGAAACGCGAAGTTCGCGCTGCAAAACGTGCGTCCATTCCTGAAAACTATGTGGGCCGCGTCATCCAGCTTGCACGGCAGGGTTTTGTAGATATCAAATTTCCAGTCTACAACACTGACTGGGATTCAGAAGCTTACCTCACAGTTTCCGGCCAAAATTCCAACAATTCCGTTTCAATCAAAGACGATTTCCTGCGGGCAGTTGAAACAGATAGCGACTGGAATCTAACCGCACGGCGCGATGGTTCGGTCATCAAGACATTGAAAGCAAAAGACCTTTGGGATCAAATCGGCAATGCTGCATGGGCATCTGCTGATCCTGGATTGCACTTCAACACCACCATGAACGATTGGCATACCTGCCCGGAAGGCGGCGAAATTCGCGCCTCTAACCCGTGTTCAGAATATATGTTCCTGGATGATACCGCTTGCAATCTGGCCTCTCTCAACCTTTTGCAATTCCGCAAAGAAGACAAGAGTTTCGACATTGATAGCCTGGAGCACGCCACCAGATTGTGGATGATTGTTCTGGAAATATCCGTGATGATGGCACAATTCCCGTCAAAACAAATTGCTAAACTTTCCTATGAATACCGCACCACCGGCCTTGGCTTTGCAAATATCGGCGGATTGCTGATGACAGCGGGCATTCCCTATGATTCAGATGAAGGCCGCGCCATTTGCGGATCAATCAGCGCGATCATGACAGGTGTTTGTTATTCTACCTCTGCTGAAATGGCAGGAGAGTTGGGGCCCTTCCCCGCTTATGAGCCAAACAAGAAACACATGATGCGGGTTATGAAAAACCACCGCAATGCCGCCCATGGCAATGCGGAAGGTTATGATGCTCTTTCAATCTCACCAGTTCCCCTTGATCACGCTTCCCTCAACAACCAGCGTTTTGTCACTCATGCGATAGCTGCATGGGACAAAGCCGTGAAACTGGGTGAAAAACACGGCTATCGTAATGCCCAATCAACCGTCATTGCGCCAACAGGTACAATCGGTCTGGTAATGGATTGCGATACTACCGGCATTGAGCCTGATTTTGCCTTGGTGAAATTCAAGAAACTCGCTGGTGGCGGTTATTTCAAAATCATCAATCAGGCCGTGCCTGAAGCCTTGCAAACTCTTGGCTATGATGAGGGTGAAGTTACTGAAATCATCAATTATGCTGTCGGTCGCGGCACCTTGAAAGGTGCCAATGCAATCAGCCATGGCGCCCTAAAAGACAAAGGCTTCACGGACGAAAAAATCGAAACCATTGAAGCAGGCCTTGCCTCTGCCTTCGATGTAAAATTTGTTTTCAACCAGTTCACCCTGGGCGAAGAGTTCTGCAAGGATGTACTGGGCTTCACACCAGAGCAGCTGGAAGATTTCAGCTTCGACATGCTGGCAGCCCTCGGGTTTTCCAAAGACGAAGTTGAAGCCGCCAATCTGTGGTGCTGTGGTGCCATGACATTGGAAGGTGCTCCAAATCTGAAAGAAGAGCATTATCCTGTCTTTGATTGTGCCAATGTTTGTGGCCGCATCGGCAAACGTTATTTGTCAGTTGAAGCACATATTCGCATGATGGCAGCAGCTCAGCCCTTCATTTCAGGAGCAATATCCAAAACCATCAACATGCCAAACTCAGCCACTATCGAGGATTGCAAAGACGCTTACATGCTTTCATGGAAGCTGGGCGTAAAAGCCAATGCGCTCTACCGCGATGGGTCAAAACTTTCGCAACCTCTCAACTCCTCTCTGATTGAGGACGACGATAATGAAGATGCGCTGGAAGACCTGATTGAAGCACCTAAGGCTGCTCAGGTGCCGATAATTGCTGAAAAAATTGTTGAGCGTATCATTGAGAAAACCATCCGTAGTCGTGAAAAATTACCGGATCGCCGCAAAGGTTACACTCAAAAAGCCAATGTGGGCGGCCATAAGGTCTATGTCCGCACCGGTGAATATGATGACGGGCGTATCGGTGAAATCTTCATCGACATGCACAAGGAAGGTGCAGCCTTCCGTGCCATGATGAACAATTTCGCCATCTCGATTTCTCTCGGACTCCAATATGGCGTTCCGCTGGAAGAATATGTGGAAGCATTCATCTTCACAAAATTCGAACCCGCCGGCATGGTCATCGGCAATGACGCCATTAAAAACTCAACATCCATTCTGGATTACATTTTTCGCGAACTGGCCATATCCTATCTGGGCCGCAACGATCTAGCCCATGTGGATATTTCTGATTTCTCCAATACATCCCTAGGAAAAGGAGTGAAGGAAGGCAAGGCAGAGGTTATTTCTACCGGCCTCACCCGTGGCCATAAACTGGCCGTAGTCAAATCTCCAACCGAGACACCGGCAGGCAGTGCCTCTACCCCGCCATCCAAATCAACACCAATAACCAGTGTTGGCAGCTTGAGTGGTCGCATTGAAGCAATTGCCGCCAATCTCAACACCGATCCGATGGTTGATTTTGAGGAAGAGCCAAACGCCTTCAAACGTGATTTCGCACCTGTGGTCCAGCCTGAAGAGCAATTGGCCGAGCCAGTGGTTGAAAAATCACAGCAGGTAAATAAAAAACTGTACCGAGCCAAGGCTTTGATGCAGGGCTATACGGGAAATTCATGCGGCGAATGCCAAAATTTCACCATGGTCAGAAACGGCACTTGCGAAAAATGCGATACTTGCGGTGCAACCAGCGGCTGTAGCTAAAATCAAAAGCTATATCGTAAAATAATCAAGGGCCGCAAAAGCGGCCCTTTTCTTTTTGGCAAAGAGCCAATAGCATTTGGTCTTAAGCTTTTCCAAATTAAAATGAACGAAATGACAAGCCAAAACATCCACGCCACATCAATTAAGATAAAAGATACCGGATGCCTCATTCGCGGCCCCTCAGGTAGCGGAAAATCCTTATTGGCGTTGGAACTGCTCAATCATTTTGGTGAAAGCGCTGCGTTAATCTCCGATGACCAGACCACGCTAACCCTGCAAGACAACCAGTTGATAGCCTCCTGCCCGCCGCCTTTGATTGGAAAAATTGAACTATATGGCCGTGGCATCATCGAATGGCCAAGAATTGAGCAATGCCCCATCGAGATGGTGATCGATCTGGTAGATACCCGTGAGCGTATGCCGGATGAAGCTGAATTCACCTGCGAGATCATGGATAGGCAATTAAGGCGGGTTCCCGTTCCCAACCACCGCCTCACCGACCTTTCCCATCAGCGTATGCTGGTTGAAGCGGGCCTGTTCTACAAATAGGCCGCGCAAGCCTACATCAAAATATTTCAATGATTTCCAAAATTTCGATTGCAAATTTGTACAAATTTGCAAATGTCGATTCAGGCTAAACCAATTGCAGGAAGTCATCGCAATGGAAAACAACTTACAATGTAAAGTCGTGTTCTATCTGGTTCCCAATTTTTCAATGATTGCATTTGCAACGGCAATCGAACCAATGCGCATCGCAAACCGGATGTTGGGCCGGGAACATTATAATTGGCGGCTTGCCTCCTTCGATGGTTCCCCGGTTCATGCTTCAAACGGCGTAGTCGTATCCGTTGATAGCAATATCGATCAGGAGCGCCAAAGATTATCAACATCGCAGCGCCCGGCAATCATGTTTTTATGCTCAGGCATGGATGTAGAAAAAGTCGACAACAAAACTCTCTTTGCCTATCTGCGGGAAAATAAAAATAGCGGCGTCACAGTTGCCGGTTTATGCACTGCTGCCCATCTTCTGGCAGCCGCAGGCCTGCTAAATGGCAAACGCTGCGCCATTCATTGGGAAAACATGCCTGGTTTTGCAGAAAAGTTTCCAAAGGTAGAAGTCTTTGCCGATCTCTATGAAATAGATGGCAATATCTGGACTTGCGCTGGAGGTACTGCTGCCCTTGATATGATGTTATCGATGATTGCCCGAGACCATGGCGAAGATCTGGTAAACCGTGTGTGTGAACAAGCGCTTACCGACCGTGTACGTAACCCGAACGACCGCCAACGCCTGCCCTTGCGCGCGCGCCTTGGCGTTCAAAACTCCAAAGTGCTCACCATCATCGAGTTCATGGAAGCAAACATTTCAGAACCCCTGCCCCTGGTCGACATTGCCGGATATGTGGGGCTTTCCCGCCGCCAGATCGAGCGCCTTTTCCACCAGCATATGGGCCGTTCGCCTGCACGTTATTATCTTGAGGTAAGACTGGACCGGGCGCGACATCTGCTCATTCAATCAAGCCTGCCGGTGGTTGATGTGGCCATTGCCTGCGGCTTCATATCCGCCTCGCATTTTTCCAAATGCTACCGCGAAATGTACGGCAAATCTCCCTTGCAGGAACGTTGACCTGATCAGCGCCGCTTCATAATCAAGAAGTTATGAACAGGCGATATTCCGCGATAGGATAACTCCGGATGCCCGGCAACCCAATTTTGGGTTGATCCGCCACCATCCATGGCAATGGCAGCGTCACAATCAAAGAACCCGCCATCCTTTGTGCTTCGCATCAGCCACCCCGCTTCAAACAGGCTAAGGCCTGTACCGGTTACCAAAGTGATGATGATTTCCCCCTTCGGGCGCAGGCAAATAATACTTCGTTTCTTACCAATTCCTGAATTGGTATTCATCGCCCAATGTCCACCCGGTTCAATTAGAACAGGCTTGGTCTGAACATATTCGCGCGCATATAGCGGCATGCCTTCAAAAGAGGGAATGATGTGAATTTTCTTGCCCAACACCAAATAACCGCCAGAGGTTCGCCACGCTTTGCCATCAGGAACGCCCTTGGAGCTCATCAGACCAACAGGATAAAGTTCCCCCGTTGAGGTCTCCCCAAAAAAACCGCCATTAATTGCAAATAACGCCTCAAGACGTTCACCAATATGGTTTACTCGCTCGCCCTTAGGGTGGTCTTGAACATCAATTTCAAAGGAGAATTTACCGCTGGAAATTCTAAATGCCGTTAATTTGGCCCCTGTTTCCGATTGCCCATGAATGACCTCGAAGCCATCTTCAAGAACCTGCCACCGGGCATTGGATAAAGCCGAGGCCACTGCCAAACTGCGCTCTGGCGTATCGTCCATAAAAGCAAACACGCCAGCGCAACCAAATCCCGTAAACAGAATTAGCAAAAAAGCGCGATAAATGGTTTTAAGCACAATAACCAGCATTCGGCTCCGTGAATTAGACTCAACAAAACCAGAATAGCCAGAAACTCTCACCTGAACAACAAGCCAGCTAATGAATTAGGATATGAACCTAACTTCGCAAACGCTGGTTATCAGGATCAAACGGGCTTTCCGGCACGATAACGCATTTATAGCGCTGGCCCAGAATACGAATTTCGAGTTCATTACCAGTGATTGCATGCTCGGGGCGTATCATGGCAAGCGCCAGAGATTTTCCTATACGCCAGCCATACCCACCATGGGTCGCACGCCCTACCAGTTTATCACCCAAATATATCGCTTCAGAACCACGAGCATCCACATCGCTTGTACCCTGCACTTCCATGGTCACAAGCCTCCATTCATCGCCCTCTTCATGGCGTTTCAGCAAAGCATCACGGCCAATAAACTGTTTCTTGGGTTTGATGAAACGATCCAACCCGCTTTCATAAGCAGAATATTCAATCGAGAGTTCACGCGGAATCAGCCGGTAAGATTTTTCAATTGCCATAGAAGTCATGGCGCGAATGCCGAATGGCTTGATACCAAACTCTGCGCCTGCCTCCATTAAAGCATCATAAATCGTGTTCTGCATTTCAATTGGATGGTGCAATTCCCAGCCTAATTCGCCAACAAAATTCACCCGAATTGCCTGAGTACGCGCAACACCAACTGAGATTTCACGCCCAGACAACCATTTGAACTGATCGTTGGAAAGGTCTGCATCTGTCAATTTCTGCAACACATCACGCGATTTTGGCCCCGCTAAAACCAGCACACCATATTGCTCCGTATAGGCTTTAAAATGCACTGACCCATCTTTTGGCAGTAATTTTTGCAGTTCATCATGATCATGACGCTCATAAGCACCTGCTGAAACCAGATAGAATTTTCCAGGCGAAATTTCATAAACTGTGAACTCGGAGCGAACCCCACCGCGCAAGGTCAATAAATGGCAAAGCGCCACGCGACCACGGGTTTTAGGGATAGTATTTGCAAAAATGCTTTCAAGAAAATCCCGAGCGCCGGGTCCAGAAATTTCACATTTCGCAAAGGCCGACATATCCAGCAGGCCTACGTTTTCCGTAACGTTCTTTACTTCATTACCCACATGCTCGTGATAATTTGATCGCCTGAATGACCAGATTTCACTGGTTTTGCCGTTTTCATCGGCCGCAGCGTGATTGTGGTTCATCAAAACATCGGGTTTATCGATTTCCGAAACCTTGAGACCGTAACCTTCCGGGGCATACCAGTTCGCCCGTTCCCAGCCATAGACAGAACCAAATACCGCCCCCAGAACCTTTTGGCGCTCATAGGATGGCGAGCGTTTCAATGGGCGCGCAGCACCCCTCTCTTCGTCCGGGTAATGCACGGAAAAGACGTTGGCATAAGCTTCCTCGTTCTTTTCTTTAAGATAGCCTCTGGTCGCATAGGGCCCAAAGCGGCGTGGATCAACGCCCATCATATCGATGGTTGGTTCACCATCGACAATCCACTCAGCAAGCTGCCATCCAGCACCGCCGGCAGCCGTAATTCCGAATGAATGCCCTTCATTCAGCCAAAAATTCTTTTTGCCCCATGCAGGCCCAATGATCGGGCTGCCATCGGGAGTGTAGGCAATGGCACCATTATAGGTTTTCTTGATGCCCGCTTCGCCAAAATAGGGAACCCGCTCAATTGCGGTTTCTATATATGGCATCAACCGTTCAATATCTTCCTGAAACAATTCATATTCGCTCTGGTCGCTCGGCCCATCAACATAGCAACATGGCGCACCAATTTCATAAGGCCCAAGCAAAAGTCCGCCTGCTTCCTCGCGCATATACCATGACGAATCAGCTTCACGCAGAACACATAGTTCGTCACCACCTGCCTCACGGAATTTCTGAATTTCCGGATGCGCTTCCGTTACAATATATTGATGTTCAACCGGTATCACCGGCACGTCCAGCCCAACCATGGCTCCGGTTTGACGCGCAAAATTGCCCGAACACGAAATCACATGTTCACATTCAATATCGCCCTTATCCGTGCGCACAATCCAGCTATCATCATCCTGCTGTTCAATGCCGATGACGGTCGTATTTCGATAAATCGTCCCGCCAAGATTCCGTGCACCAGTTGCCAGCGCCTGGGTTAAATCTGCGGGTTGAATATAACCATCACCCGGATGCTGAATGGCACCGATCAGGCCATCAGTATTCACATAGGGCCATTTTTCCTTAATTTCTTCAATTGGCATCCGACGAACATCAATGCCGATGGTTTCCGCCACCCCCATATAATATTCATATTCATCCATCCGGTCTTGGGTTCGGGCCAAACGCACATTGGAAACCTTGCGAAAACCGGTATCCATACCAGTTTCTTTTTCCAGCTCATCGTAAAACCGGACAGAATATTTGTGAATTTGCCCAACCGCATAAGACATGTTGAAAAGAGGCAAAAGGCCGGCTGCGTGCCAAGTGGAACCAGACGTCAGTTCCTTGCGCTCAAGCAGCACCACATCATCCCAGCCTTTTTTAGCCAGATGATAAAGGGTAGATACCCCAACGACACCACCGCCAATAACAACCGCACGAGATTTGGATTTCATTGTCCTACCCTCTCTAAATTCCTGGAAAGATGCGCAAGTATCATACTATTTCTCCATAGATGACTATTCCAGGAACGACAATTATTCGAGAATGGAAGCCACCAGACGTTTGGTTATTTCATGACCAATGCCTAAAGTAATCTTGAAGCCACCAATTACCGCAAATAATCCGTCCACACCGGGAACGGCTTCATAATAGGGATCAGTGCCACGATCTTCCAATGTGTTGCGTGGCCGCACCCCCGCCCACTTCCCGATAATTGGCGCATTAGCCAGTGAGGGAACCAGTTTCAGAGCGTTTTCATAAAAGCTCATATTCTCCTCATCAAAGGCATGGGGATCTCCCTCCCATATGCCTTGAGAGGTCGAACCAATCGCTACCAGATTATTTGCGTGGGGCACCACATAGGAGCGATCATGATATACGATTGGTAGGGTGTCATCATGCTCATATTGCAACAACACAGCCTGCCCTTTGACCCCGCGACCAATGGATTTTCCCTCATTCATCTCAACCATTAGCGGCTGCAGCATGGGATAGGCCTCGTACCCGGCCGTAACAATCGTATTTTCGGCCGAAATGGTGGAACCATCCGCGAGTGTCACATATTTTTCACCCGGATTTAGATCGACGACATCTGCGCCCTCAATCAAGCGGCAGTTTTCTTCAGCAAATTTCTTTAAAGCCGAGAGATATCCCCGTGGATTAACGCGGGCAGAAAAATCGTCATAAGTCGCACCAAAAGGTGCAATTTTTGGCGTCATCCAGCCAACATCGACGACCTCAGAGGCTTCCAGACCACGCATAGAATATGCAGGTTGGCCTTCCTCATCAAGCCAGTGTTTGCCGCTGCCGATTATGCGCCTGCCAGCATTATCAGGCATTTTATCGTGGGTCATCGGCATCAACCTGCCGCAGCGACGAAATCCACAACTCCCCCCCGTGTCGTCTTCAAGACGCGCAACCACATTGGGCAAATCGCAAAGCGCTTCATACTGCATCTGCTTTTTGGCATCCCAACCATCAGGCATGTGGGGCATTAAAGCGCCAAGGAAACCTCCCGATGCTCCAGCGCCAACTTTTCGCTTTTCGCAGATAATAACACTGGCCCCCGCAAGTGCCGCATGGCGCGCCACCCACAGGCCCAATACACCACCACCCACGACCAAGATATCGCAGGACAAAGACGCATTATTTGATGTATAAACTGGTTGAATCATATTAGCAGCAATTAGGCACAAATGACTCAAAAAGAACAGGAATCATCTGAATCTGCACCAATAGATGACCTCGGCTGGAATGAAGACCAATTGCCATTTTCAAAGCAATTTGATGACACCTATTATTCAAAATTTGATGGCCGCAAAGAGACCTTGCACACCTTTATTAAAGGCAATGATTTGCTCAATCGCTGGCCGGAAATGAAACAATGCACCATCGGCGAATTGGGTTTTGGTACGGGATTAAATTTTCTCGAAACCGTGTTTCAGTGGAACAAATATAAGAGCCCCGGAGCAACATTGCATTTCGTATCTTTCGAGCAATTTCCCCTATCCGCCCCACAAATACAAAAGGCCTTATCACGATGGCCCGGGCTGAAAGAATTGCAAAACCAATTCACCTCAACATGGGTTCAAACTGCACCAATATTCACCACCCAGTTTTCATCCGACATCAAGCTTAGCGTTCATATTGCCGATGCAAATGAGGCGTTGCCTAAAATCAATATACAGGCTGATGCCTGGTATCTGGATGGTTTTTCACCCGCCAAAAATCCGAAAATGTGGACAAGTGAACTAATGCAGGCAGTCTTTAATAATTCAAAGTCAGGCACAACGTTCGCCACTTATACAGCCGCAGGCTGGGTGCGCAGAAATCTTGTCACCGCCGGGTTTCAAATTGCAAAAGCCAATGGCTTCGCCGGAAAACGCCACATGGTTATCGGATCAAGAGTTTAGAGGATCAGGGGAAGCCCCTCATTCACCCAATTCTACGTTGTCTCAGGCGTTAATTGTGCCCGCAAATATAACAACAGAAAAATCGGCACGATGTAACTCAGCACCCAGGTGAACAATATAATCCAGCCAGATAGGCCAAGACCACTATCACCCCAAGCCGAATAAATTTTGTAGCCAATTGGCAGCACAATAAAAATCAGCAACGGAACATATCGATACAGATAATAAAGCGGGTTTGCTTCAACGCGCGAATCTGCCAGCCGCGAAAAAGCAAAATTCACGACAAGTGAAAATACCGCCACAAGAATCGTGTAAACACCGCTGGCCACACCACCTGCTATCTCCAGAACCAGCCCAAAAATAATCATAAATAATACAGCATTGACCAAAAAACGTAATCGATTGATCTTTGCTGCGGTCATGACTTTGTCTTACTTTCAGCAGAGACGCACATCAGCGTCATCCAGATCACCAATCCCACATGGAGCGCCAGAAAACCGACAAAGGTAATATTCAGCACCAAAGGCACCCATTGATCTGCTGCGGCCTCAGCAGCGCCTGTGCCAACAATCTGTTGGGCGGCAAACCTTGCTGAAATTGCAAAAAAGAATGCCAGCAAACAAGTCGTAACCCAACCGCTGGAATAGCCCCTGTCGCGCAACCGTTTTGCATAAATGCAAAATGCAAAATACAGGGTGCTGATGATGGCAAAAAACAGGGGGACCCCCAAAAATGGAAGCATCCCTGTTGTATGCACAGGCATGGAAGCGGTGGCTAAAACAGATCCGTAGTAAATACCCCAGCTCACGATTATCAATAATACGACAATCTTGAACCCCTTCAGGAATTCTCCACGTCCTATAACGCCTTCGGGATCAGTAAGTAGTTGTTTCATAATTCTGCCAACACGGTTTCAGCCAAAAATCTTATGTACTCGGCTTCTCTTCTTTTGACTAGGGTCAGGGCCTATTAATTAGCACCATTCTGTTTGACTAGGAGGGTGCGAATACTGATAAAATAGCGCAAGAACAGGCACCTAGCCTTTTCGAGCATTTTTTGTCAGGAGGCGGACCCTCCTTGTCAAACCCTTCGGGCGAAGCAGATTTCGCCTCTGAATACGTTGTAAACCTTTGAAAGTCAGACGACTTACTGCAGGTTCCCGCCTTTTCAGAAACAAAATCAGCGCCGCAGAATGGTACTAATAAATAGGGCCTGACCCTCGGGTCAATTATCCGGATTGGTCGCAACCATGCTTGGGCGTTTTGTCCAGTTTGCATAGACACCGCTCAAATAAGGATGGTTTGCCCGCCAATCATATTCAGAATGTCTGAAATCAAGATATCCAAGCGCCACAATTACGGAAATCGAACCAATATTGACTTCTTCCAAACGGGCCCCCTTCCAGGTTTCCAGATAATCCAGCCCTGAACCAATTTTCTTGAATTGCCCTTCGATCCATTTGTCCCATTGCTTTTCTTCGGGACGAACAAAACCTTCATAGCGGCTTGCAACCGCTGCATCCATTAAACCATCGCCAAGGGCCTCACAAACAAGCGCGTCAAAACGCTGCTCATTTGCAGGATAAAGACTATCCACATCATGTTGAGTATCCAGATAGCTACAGATCACCCGGCTATCAAAAATTGGCGATCCATCCTCAAGAACCATCGTGGGAACTTTGCCAAGCGGGTTGGTTTCAACAATGCGTTCATCGCGATTAATAGGGTGGGCTGCAGCATCCAGCAATTCAATTTTTTCTGCAATTCCAACCTCATGGGCAAATACCATGCATTTACGGACAAAAGGTGACATGGGTGAGTGCCAAAGTTTCATATGAGGTCTCCTGATTAAAGTAATTCGAAGCTCTCAGAAAACATAAGCTACTGCCCTTGGCAAGGGGCACCGCAAACGTCCTGGGGGATGAAATTTCAAAAGAAAAACCATCCCGGAGTAAGGAGGGCGTCCTTATCGCTCCAGGCATTTGCGGCCATAACCGGCTTATGGGTTTGGGGGAAAGCACGGTCAGTAAGCAAAGTTTTAGCAAACAATTCTTTCGCCAATAACAATAGAAATGTTCAGAATTTATCAATTATCGCAATAGCTTACTAACCATAGCTGACCTAGTTTCGAATTATTCCGCGCCCGCTCAACATGCTTTTTATGCGTGCTTTGGTTTGAGGCGTTTTGGCAAGAGCAATAAAATTCTCTCGTTCAAACCGGTACATATCCTGCTCGCTGACATTTGCCTTGCCGCCATCTTCCCCGCCAGTAACAATCCGGGCTACAGCCGTGGCAACGGTTACATCATGGGATAGAAAATCCCCCTTCTTTTGTCCCTTTTCCAAAAACTCGACCATGGCAGAAAACACTTCTTTTCCAGCAAGCTCAAATTCTGGTTTTGATCGCGGTGAATATCCCTGGCTCATATCAGCAATCGCACGCACGGATTCCCCAATTAAGCGATCCCGGTTCATCACCTGCCGGTCCCGATCCGGTTCAAAATAAGCCAGCTTTGCCGCTAGGTCCGGCGAGGTGCCGGTCTGGCCATAGCCGATTTGATTGAAGCAATGCCATGCAGCTTTTTCCCAATCGCCAGTGCGTTTATACCAGCGCAAATAGGTCTCTTTAACGCCCCCACCAGCTGGAACAACGCCAACCAATGCTTCCACCAATCCCAACACCGAGTTGGCGTGAGCAATCACAAGATCGCAATGGGCCAGCACCTCATAGCCCCCACCCAGTGCCAGGCCAGAAGGCGCACCGATGACCGGGGCTTCGCAATATAGCAATCCAGCAACAGATTTTTGAAAATCCGATAGAAAAGCATCAATGCCCTGCCAGTCCTGAGCACTAATCAATAAAAGAAAATGCTCCAGATTGACGCCTGCAGAAAAATGTTGCGCATCATTGTGAATGATAATACCCGGCCCGGGGTTTGCAGCCGCCATCGCCATCACGGCAACGCAATCAGCATCAAGCGCATTGGCTTTGGTATGAAATTCCACCAGCCTTTCGCCATTGGCAAGATGAAACAGGCTTGCACCTTTGTTTTCATATACCGGCTCAAGGGTTCTTCGCATCATTGAAAAACGCGCCACACCATCCGCCAGTTTTATCGGATGATAATTCCCATCCCCATGCCGCACATTTAGCTGACCTTTTTCAGCAGAATAAAAGCTCTCTCCTTTGGCCGCTCGGAGGAATTCCGGCACATCCCAGCCATCACGCTCCAGCCGCTCCACAAGCATATCTGTCCCCAGAATATCCATCATCTCGAAGGGACCATGCACCCAGTTATAGCCAAGCTTCATGGCGTCATCAATATCCTGTGGTGACTGGGTAACTTGCGGTATCAAGCTGGCAGAATAGGTAAAAATGTGTGCAAGAACGTTCCACGAAAACTGGCTTAACGGATCATCGCCTTCGATTAGCGCAGCCAAGCCTTGGGCCTCTCCGATCCTTGCAAGTTCTGGCAGATCGCCCGAGCGTTCCTGCCAATCGCCAGTCTGTAAATTCAGGCTGAACCGCTTGCCATCTTCCTCACGGTAAAAGCCGCCCTTCCCCTTATTTCCTGTGAAACCTTTTTCAATCTGGGAGTTAATCAGATCATTTTCTGCTCCCACTTTATGAAAAACATCACCTTCAGGCAGGATCGAGCGTAGCGAACGCACCACATCAGCCATCAAATCAAGGCCAATCAAATCATAAAGCGCAAAGGCTCCGGTCTTGGGAATGCCCATAGGGCGGCCGAAAAGACTATCGGCCTCCTCTACCCGCAGACCAAGACGGTTTGCTTCATAGATCGCTGCCTGCATGGCAAATACGCCGACCCGATTGCCAAGGAACCCGGGCGTATCACGGCATTCAACCACGCCCTTACCCAGCATCCGTTCACAAAAGTCAGACAGCACGGCCATAACTTCAGGGGCAGTATCTTCCCCCTGCACCAGCTCCAACAGACGCATAAAGCGGACTGGATTGAAAAAATGCGTTATGCAGAACTGCTTTCGCAAATGCTCCGGCATGTCTTCCATTAATAGTGAAATCGGAATGGTGGAAGTATTGGATGAAACCAACGCACCTTCCTTCAAATGGGGCAATAAATTGCGATAAAGCGTGCGCTTCACATCAAGGCGCTCAATGATTGCTTCAACGACCCAGTCACAGGTAGAAATTTTCGGCAAATCATCTTCGATATTACCAATTTTAATGCGTTCAATATTTTCCGGCAACATCAATAAAGGCGGATCAGATTTTGCAATGCGATCCAGTCCCAATTGTGCAGTGGCGTTACGTGCCTCGCCCTTGCCCGCTACATCAAGCAGCAGCACTTCAAACCCGGCATTAGCCACTTGGGCGGCAATGCCCGCACCCATGGTTCCGGCACCGATCACACACACTTTGTTAATTGAGGATAATGAACTCATCTTGTCTCACTTGAAATTGGAATGGTAAAAATTCTTGATTAGTTGATTGATTTCCTGCGGCTTTTCCAAGGGCAGCATATGGCCTGCTCCCTCCAGAACATGCATCTCGTTATTGGCGAGATTATCTGCCAATACACGCCCTGCCCGCAGGGGTGTCATCTTGTCCTGTTTGGCAAATATGCAAAGACTTGGGCATGTGAGCTTTTGAGCCGCAGCCACGCCGTTCTCATAGGCCGCACAAGAGCGCAAATCTATGCCGAGAGCATCGGGAGAATTAAGCCCCATCACCCGCACCCCGCCATCAATCAGCGAAACGCCGGGTACGCTGTTAGTCCTCATATGCGCGGAAGTACCAGATCCCCATGAGACCATAAGATCAAACGCTTTTTCAGGCGTCTCCTCGGCCATTTTGATCAAGGCTTCATTTGCCGGAATAGCCGCAGCACTGGCAACAAAAACCGTACTTAGTACGCGCTCAGGAACAAGAGCTGCCGCTTCGAGACTGATAATTGCTCCCTGAGAATGGCCAACCAAATGCACGTTCTCGATTTTCAACGCATCAAGCAAAGCAATGAGCCATTTGGCTTGCTCTTCAACTCCCAGAATTGGCGCGCCTTCTGAAAGACCATGCCCCGGCAAATCCGGCGCAATCACGTTAAATCCGCCATAGGCGAAAGATCGAACCTGCTGTGTCCATGTGAGGTGACAATTCCCTGCCCCATGTAGAAACAACACGTTTGGTTGTCCGGCGGTATGCGGGCGCCCACCGGTTGAATAATTCACCTTTGATCCATTGACTTCGACTTGCATCATTTACCTCCCAAACGCGCGGCAGCTTTTAAGCCCCGGTCAAAATCAGCGATGATATCGTCGATACTTTCCAGCCCGACTGACAGTCGGATCAAATCATCAGACAACCCTCCAGCTTTCATATCTTCCGCAGAAATATGAGAATGGGTGGTAGAAGCAGGATGAATGACCAAAGTCTTGGCATCTCCCACATTTGCCAGATGGGAAGCCAATTGCAGGTTCTCCATGAAGGTTGCACCGCCTTTACGTCCGCCCTTGACCCCAAATACGATGATCGACCCAGCCCCTTTCGGCATAATTTTATTTGCTAATTCGTGATCAGGATGGTCTGGCAATAGCGGATGGCGCACCCATTCAACGCTCTCATGATTGGTCAGATAATCAAGCATCAATTTGGTGTTTTTCATATGTCGTTCCATCCGCAACGGGAAGGTCTCGATCCCCTGCAAAAGATAGAACGCATTGGTTGGGCTCAGCGCCGCACCAAAATTATACATGCCTTCCGCACGCATTCGCATGGCAAGCGCTACGGGGCCAAATTCTTCCCAAAATACAATCCCGTCCAGCGCATAATGCGGGCTTGTCAGGGTCGGGAACTTATCATTGCGTCCCCAATTGAAATTCCCGCCATCAATCACCGCACCGCCAAGGGCAATACCATGCCCGCCCAGCCATTTGGTAACCGATTGAATGATGATATTGGCACCATAATCTAGCGGTTTGCAGAGGTAAGGCGTGTTAAAAGTAGCATCCACCATCAAGGGAATGCCAGCTTCATCGGCAATTTTTGCCACCGCTTCCACGTCCAGCACATCAAGGCCGGGATTGCCGATCATCTCGGCAAAAATGAATTTGGTATTGGGCCGGATTGCAGCCTTGATCGCATCAAGATCACGTGGGGCTACAAAGCTGGTTTCCACGCCAAATCTGGGAAGCGTATTTTTCAATAAATTGATATTGGCCCCATAAAGCTGCGACGTGGAAACAATATGGTCCCCAGCACTCACAAGCATGGTTGCAGCCATATGCAAGGCAGCCATACCAGAGGCTGTTGCAACGCAGGCAGCGCCCCCTTCAAGGGCCGCAAGCCTTTGTTCCAACACAGCTACAGTCGGGTTTGAAATGCGTGAATATAAATGTCCGCCCTGCTCCATATTGAAAAGAGCGGCCGCATGTTCTGCATTTTTAAATACATAGGATGTGGTTTGGTAAATTGGCACCGCGCGCGATCCGTGATCGCTATCGGGCACATGGCCCGCATGTAGGGCCAGAGTTTCAATATCGTAGAATTCCGCCATCATATCCTCGTCTATATCAGGGATGTTCTGGCAAAATTATTACATGTAATAATCATCGAATGCGAGCAAAGAAACCATCGAAATTATCGACGTATCAGCGATCATAAAACAAGAACGCTAAACCCAATTATTTCGGCATTCATTTTGGTTATAGCAATGTCGGGTCTACGGTTTTACGGATCACCCAACGCACGCTCAATCCCTGCACGACTATGGAAAACAGCACCACCCCATAGGTCGCCATCAAGATCATTGGTTTGAATTCATTGTTGGGCAGGGATAGCGCCAGAGCAACAGAAATGCCGCCGCGTAATCCACCCCAGGTCAAAACAGGTATGGCCCCTTTGGTGAATTTCAACCAGATTGACAGCGCAAAGATCGGCAAAGATACCGCAATCAGTCTGGAACCAAGCACCAGCGGTATGGTCCAGATCACCAGCCATCCAAAGGAAGGATCAAATGATATGATGAGGACTTCCAGCCCGATCAACAGGAACAAGACCGAGTTCAAAATTTCATCGATCAATTCCCAAAACGCAAATAAATGCTGCCTTGTGGTTTCGCTCATACCAACTCTTGCACCCCGATTGCCCACCAGCAATCCGGTAATTACCACCGCAATTGGCCCTGAAATATGCAACCGTAAGGCCAGAGCATAGGTAGCAGCAACCACCCCAAGGGTGATCAGAATTTCAAGCGTGTATTCATCAATCGCCGCCATTGCGCGGTAAGCAATCCACCCTGTGAGCAGACCGAGCAAGGCACCACCACCAGCCTCAACGAAAAACAATTCGCCCACATGAACAAAATCGATGCTTCCGCCACTGACCGCAATCGAAACCACAATGGTGAAGATCACCACCCCGACCCCATCATTAAACAGTGATTCCCCGGCAATTTTTGCTTCCAGCGAATGGGGAATATTAATGGACTTAAGCAGGCTAAGAACAGCAACCGGATCAGTTGGGGAAATCAATGCGCCAAATACCAACGCCCATACGTATGGCAACCCAACCCCAAAAATTTGCGCCAAATACCAAAATCCGGTGCCAATAACCAATGTTGATATTACAACTCCAAAAGTTGCCATGATCGCGATTGGCCATTTCTGATCTTTCAGAAAATCATAATCCACATGCAATGCCCCGGCAAACAGCAAAAACGCGAGCATTCCCTCCATCACTGTCGAATAAAAATCTATCTGCCCGATTGCCCGTTGAACTACTTCGATAATTCCCAGTGTCGGGAAAAAATAAGTCGCCACAAGCAACAGCACCGAAGACCCGATAGCCATAACCAGAAGGCCAATTGTATGCGGCAGGCGAAGGTACACATGATTGATCCAGCCAAAGGCTGCCGAGATGGCCAGTAATAGCGATGCAATTTCAAACAGCGACAGCAAATTATTTCTCCATGCGTTTAATGTCTAATTATTCGAATAACCCAGAGCGGGAAAAATTGCGAACCCTTCTGTAACTGACAGCCTATTTTATTTCCAACGTCACCGCCACCGGACAATGATCCGAGGCTTTTGGCCTGTTCCACCCGGTGCGCGAATATCTCTCAACCTCCTGCCCGGGAGGAAATATGATACGGAAAGGCTGGCCATTACGAATGATATCAGGAATTGCCACAGGATTGGCCTCGCTGATCCGGCGAGAGGACAAAATATAATCCAGTTGCACCAAATGCCTGATATCCGGTTGTCGCGAATAATATAGCGTCCATTGATCATCCGCAGGACGTCTGGCCACAAGGTTGTTGGAAAAACCATCGCTAATCAGCGGATCAAAACCACTCGTTTCTTCATCAATTAAAGAGAAATTCCGCGCGCCTTCAATCTCATCTCCAATCGTCAACCGTTGGCGATAATCGTTGAGATCGCCACAAACGAGCCAATTGTTTCGGGCGGATTCATTGTTAAACTTTCGCTCAATTATGTTTCGAATAGCGAGGCTTTCTGCCAATCGGACCGGCATGGTATGAAGGCGCCCATTCAATCCGCTTCCATACACCCCCATCGATTTCAAATGAGCCACAAACAGGGTCAGTTCTTTGCCGCCAATGGTCAATGTCACTTCCAGACAGTCCCTGCGGAATACCCGCTCATCGGGCAACATTCCCAATTCATCCAGTGCCAGAGAAAGCGATGCGTCATCCGGCAAATCCAATTCGCCATAGGTCATCTCCGCATGGCTTTTGACCCCTAAAACTTCGATTGCGTCACCATCAGCGGTTTTTTCACGCGTCATAACGGCCACATCAATGCCGCGACCATCATTGCCCTCAATCAGATAACAATTGCGATATCTGCTAGCGGGCATGTTTCTAAGATATTTACGCTCAAACGCTTTCAATGTCTCAATGCTATCAACTTCTTGCAGGCAGACGATATCCGCAAGCGTGTCACCAATAGCCTTGGCCGTCAGTTGCATTGTGTCTTGAGTAAGTGATTTTATCTGCGAGGCTTTAATCTTGCGCAAATGGTTTCGAAAACTCCCATTTGCGGCAGAACCTTTGCCTTCATCCAAATGCGTTGCATTTGACGAGGTGAAATCAAACCGTCGCGTCAAATTCTCGACATTAAACGTGGCTATACGTACAGACATTAAGATCAAAACCTCCAAGGAGGTATTAGACGATTATTCCCGACAACAAAACCTGTCTTTTCCAAATCACCGCCTGATCACAACAAATATTTTACGCCCATTTCCAAGGTCTACAAAATTGATTTGGATCAACCGCCCCTTTGGAGCTAAGATATATACTTAAATTATCTCAACCGGAGGAATTGTAACTATGAAAACAATCATATCATCAATTATAATTGCAATCACGGTCAGCTTTGCTGCACTGATTGGCACCGGTCCGGCTGCTGCTCTGCCGATTGCCGCGCCAGTCGAGCTGACACAAAACAAAGGTGTTGTGAAAGTCCAATATCTTCAATTTAGTATCGGGCCAGGATATCGTGGCGGCTATCGCCGTCCATACTATGCTCCGCGACGCTATTATCGCCGCCCTTATTACGCGCCACGTTATGCGCCACGTTATGCGCCGCGCCGCGCCTATCGCCGCCCATACTATGCGCCACGCAGATATTACGCTCCCCGTCCCTATTACAACGCACAGCCACGGCGCTATAATCGCCGTCGTTCCAGCGGACATACTCACTGGCATCGTCATAGTAGAGGTGGAAGTCACAGCCACAGGCATTGGGGTAGCCACCACCACTAGGAGACGAACCCAGCTTAAACAATAAAGGCCGCGATTTTCATCGCGGCCTTTTAGTTTTACGCTATGTACGCGCTACTAGTTGCGGTCTTTATCAACCAGCGCATTACCTTTAATCCAAGGCATCATGGCGCGAAGTTTCTCACCAACTTCTTCGATCTGGTGACTATCGTTATTACGGCGAATAGCCTTAAAGCGAGAAGCACCAGCGCGATATTCCTGCATCCAATCAGAGGTAAATTTACCGTTTTGAATGTCGGTCAGGACACGTTTCATTTCTTTCTTGGTTTCCGCAGTAATAATGCGCGGACCAGAAACATATTCGCCCCACTCGGCAGTGTTTGAAATTGAGTAGTTCATGTTGGCAATGCCGCCTTCATAAATCAGATCAACAATCAGTTTCACTTCGTGCAAGCACTCAAAATATGCCATTTCAGGGGCATAGCCGCCTTCAACGAGAGTTTCGAAACCAGCACGGATCAATTCAACAAGACCACCACAAAGCACAACCTGCTCACCGAACAAATCAGTTTCGCACTCTTCGCGGAAAGTTGTTTCGATGATGCCTGAACGACCGCCGCCAACGCCACAAGCGTATGAAAGGCCAAGTTCCAGCGCATTACCGGAAGCATCTTGATCAACAGCGATCAGGCAGGGAACCCCACCACCTTTTTCGTATTCGCCACGAACCGTATGACCTGGTCCTTTTGGCGCAATCATGATCACGTCCAAAGTAGATTTAGCTTCAATAAGGCTGAAGTGAATGTTCAAACCATGAGCAAATGCAATGGCAGCGCCATCACGGATATTGCCGGCAATATGGTCTTTATAGATGTCAGCTTGCAATTCATCAGGTGCAGCCATCATCATCAAATCAGCAGTTTTTGCTGCATCAGCAACAGATTTAACAACAAATCCGTCAGCTTCAGCTTTTGCAATAGTTGCTGAGCCTTCACGAAGGGCAACAACGACATTTTCAGCACCGGAATCTTTCAGGTTAAGTGCATGCGCACGTCCCTGAGAACCATAACCGATGATGACAACATTCTTGCCTTTGATAAGATTGAGATCGGCATCGCGATCATAATAAACCCGCATTGGAGTATCCTTTCACTTGGTTGATATCATTTTCTTCTTGTTTGATTTTTCCCATAAATGGCAAAAAAGTTCTTAGTCGCCTGTTTGGCTTCTAAAATGATCTGAGCCTCATCGAGCGAAACATCCTCGCCCAACAAAACCCGAATTTGAATGTCACGGACTACCAGTCCAAAAAAACAGCTAAACGCCTGCTGACCATCGCTAAATTCCAGATGCCCCGCACCGCGCCCCATTTCCAGCACCGGCAATAGCCGGCGCCCCATGGCAAAGGGCCCGTTTTGCAACACAATAGACCCAAGGTCAGATTTAGTACTTCCCGCTTGGGATATTGCCATTCGATTGAGTGCAATGGAAACATCGCTGGTCAAAACCGTCAGCCAATCGCAAGCAAAGCGAACCAGCACATTTTTTAGCGTCGCCTCGTCCAGATTTTGTGCGTCAATTGGTGCTATGCGAACTTTGGACGCCTGCCACTGAACCGTTGCCGTCAGCAGGCCCTGCCTGTCTCCAAACCATTTATAGAGGGTTTCCTTGGAGCAACTGGCAGTTTTTGCAACCCGCTCCATGGTCAACGCGCCACCTTCCCT
Organism: Rhizobiaceae bacterium; assembly: GCA_016763155.1. Taxonomy (GTDB): domain Bacteria; phylum Pseudomonadota; class Alphaproteobacteria; order Rhizobiales; family Rhizobiaceae. Next base: position 10,929 of record JAESUH010000018.1, on the reverse strand, counting down.
CACCATCAAATCCAGAACAGCCGAAAGCACTTCCTGCTGCCTGTTTGAAAAGTCAGAGTTTTCTTGAGCTGTAGATATGGTGGCAATCGCCTCAGGCAATTTGTAGCCTCTCTCGAAAGTACCGTACGGTACGGTTCGGCAGCAAGCTATATCAGCAGAACGGATTTCGCAAGCAGAAACCAAATTTTACAGAAAATATGCAAGCCGCAGGCCCAGCCAGCTAGCCACTTTCAAGCTTGACCCACAATCCTCAATCCCGCGCCAGCTCTGATATTGCAACTGGGGCCTCTGCACCACCAACTCGCCATCCCACTCCGCGTCACCTCTGTGCTTGTCACAGAGGTCCAGCCCGTTAAACAGTCAGCCAGTTCGATGGATCTATTTACAGGAAAATTTAGAGGAATGGATTCCTGTGACAAGCACAGGAATGACGGTGGAGAGAGAGTGTGTGTGTGCAAAGCGACCTATATTGAGCGCTCCTTCAACGTGGCTATCAACTAATTGGCCCCAAAAGCACTATCTTCCCAGCGCTACCAAAAATCTTTGCACTGCCCCGGCCATACCATATTTCAGCGCATCAGCGGTCAGCCCATGGCCAATTGAAACCTCGGAAATATCAGGCACACGCTTTAGAAGCGCGGGCAAATTTTCAACGGTCAAATCATGACCAGCATTCAGTTCCAAACTAAATTTTTCGGCATATCCCGCAGTACGTGCCAAATCATCAAGGCACTTTGCGCAAGCATCTTTATTATCATACGTGGCACCATAGGGGCCGGTGAAAAGCTCCAGTCTGTCCACGCCCAACTGGCTGGCAACATGAATTTCACCCTCGCTCGCATCCGGATCACAAAACATTGCCACCCGAAATCCTGAGCCTTTCAATCGCTCAATAATTGGCCGCAGCATTTCTGCGTCATTTTCAAATGCCCATCCATGATCGGAAGTCGCTTGCGCCGGATCATCAGGTACCAGCGTCACCTGCTCAGGCTGATTGGCTTCCACAAGCGACAAGAACTCATCGGTTGGATAACCTTCAATATTATAGTCAGCCTTGGGTGCCTCATCATCAAGCAATGCCCTGATCTCCGGCACATCAGAAAAACGGATATGGCGCTGGTCTGGACGCGGATGAACCGTCAGCCCCCCAGCTCCGGCTTCCAATGCGATACGGCCAAGTTCAACGAGACTTGGCCAAGGCAAGTCACGCCGATTGCGCAACATCGCAATAGCATTCAAATTCACCGATAAAACCGTCTGATCTGAACCAGCCACAAATCACCTCATTATTTAACAATCGTAATGCGCTCGGCTGCCCGCGTGATCGCGGTATAAAGCCAACGCTGCTTATGTTCGCGGAAAGCGTAGCTTTCATCAAACAAATAAACATCATTCCATTGAGAACCTTGTGATTTATGCACCGTCAACGCGTAGCCATAGTCAAAATCATCATGGCGGCGGCGTAATTGCCACGGAATTTCTGCATCAGGCGTTTCAAATACGGCCTTCAGCACCTTCACCTTGGCAGTGACTCGATCTAGCCCCTCATCTTCCGAGCGAATGAGCAAATTCATTGACGGCTTAACAGAGCGAGGCGCGCTGGTGATTTGCCAAAGCGAACCGTTCAGCAAACCTTTTGCCGGATCGTTACGCAAACATACCAGTTTATCGCCTGCCGCTGGAATAGGGCCTTCAAATCCTTTTAGCTCGCGCAATCGTTGGTTATAACGCCGTCTGGTACGGTTGATCCCCACCAAAACCTGATCGGCCTCCAGCACTTCTTCTTGATCCACATCGCTCTTATGAATAATCCGTACTGTATCGCCATAGCGACCATGAGAAAGCTCACCGCCCTCGCGCACGATCTGGGCAATATCGATGATTGGGTTATCCCGCGCCTGACGATGCACTTCTTCAAGCAAAAAGTCAGGTTCATGTTCCGTGAAAAAACCACCGCCAGAAATCGGCGGCAATTGCCCCGGATCTCCAAGCACCAGAACCGGCGTGCCAAAAGATAACAAATCCCGTCCCAATTCTTCATCAACCATCGAACACTCATCGACGATAATGAGATCAGCTTTTGAAACCGGGCTCGATCGATTGAGCGAAAACATGGGCAATATATTGGTTTTACCAGTGTCTTCATCTTCCACTGCTTCCTCACCGCGAGGGCGATAAATCAACGAATGGATGGTTGAGGCCTTCTTGGCACCCTTGGAACGCAGCACTTGCGCTGCCTTACCAGTGAATGCTGCAAACAGCACATCTCCATCCACCCCTTCGGCCAGATGTTTTGCCAATGTGGTTTTGCCCGTTCCGGCATAACCAAACAGTCGAAATACAGGTCTATCCGGCCGTTTCAGCCAGTTCGCAACCTCTGAGAGCGCACGCTCCTGATCAAGTGAAAAATCCATCTTTGCTCATTGCCACGATTCGCTGGATCAAGCCAGCATTGGCCAAAGTGAAATAACCAGCAAAACTGCCATACTTATATTAAATACCCGCAATCGTTTTGCGTTGGAAAGAAAATCCCGCATGCCGCTGCCAAACGCACACCATATAGAAACGCACGGCAAATTGACCAAAGTAAACACAAAAACCACGACAGCTACGGTAAACAGGTAGTTCTGGGAGCTCGTATAGGCAGTCATCGCGGTGACGGACATCACCCATGCTTTCGGGTTTACCCATTGAAAGGCACTGGCCTGCCAGAACGTCATGGGATTACGGCCTTCTTCTCTTGCTTCCATCGGCCCGGAAGTAGCAATTTTATACGCCAGATAAAGCAAATAGGTTCCACCAGCGATTTTCAATCCGTCATAGATCACCGGCACATGCAGCAATAATTGCGCCAAGCCCAACCCAACACAGATCAGCATAAAGCCGAACCCGGCAGAAATGCCCAACATGTGGGGGATCGTGCGGCGAAAACCGTAATTCACACCAGAAGATAACAACATCAAATTATTTGGCCCGGGCGTAATAGACGAAACAAGGGAAAAGCCCGTCAGCGCTAGAAAGATTTCAAGACTCATGGCTGGATTCTCGTGGGATATTTCAAAATAGGTCAGCATTATTGACCTATTTTGAAATTTGGTCAAGATACTTCTATATCGGCACCAAATGAGGTAGCTATTTTTGCAGAATCCCAAACAAGCCACACAAAAAGGCAGAACCTAATGCTTAGACTGATTGCAAGCCTCCTAATCAAAAGAGCGGAAAAACGGCTTGGTGTTTCGCTTGATTACACTCACCAGATTGCCCAAACAGATATTGGCTTGCTAACCCGTTACAATCGGATTTTTGGGTTTCTTGACCCAAATTTAAAAACAACGGCCCTTGCCTATCACGCAGCACGATTGAGAGGGGCAATTGCCGCAGATTGCGGAACATGCGTGGAAGCAGAAATCAGTCTGGCCAAGCAAGCAAACCTTGATGAGCAGACGATTTCAAATCTAGTCAGCGGAAATTATGAAACCCTGCCCGAAGAGATTGCAGCCGTTGCAGAACTAAGCGATGCAGTAACCGCACGCAGGGAAGATGCGCCTCAAGCACGAGAAATCATCAAACAAAAATTTGGCGAGGCGGGCCTGATTGAACTCAGTTACGCAATGAATGGTGCAGCACTTCTACCGGGTATTAAACGAGCAATGGGATATGCTACCGCATGTGATCTTGACGTAATGGCACGTCTGGCAAAAAGCAAAACGTAATTTGCAACAAATCCAGATCTGCGGCAAATGTCACCTCAGCCTGAAGGGATGACACAAGCCCCATTTGGGCTTGTGTCCAAGTTTTAGCAAGCGGTGCACCGGAATATCCAGCCACCATGACAATTACATGCCGTCTTTGCCACGAGCAACGGCAGTCACACCTGTCCGGCAAACTTCCACGAGGCCAATCGGCTTCATAATGGAGATGAACTGGTCGATCTTATTAACCCGACCAGTAAGTTCAAACGTGAAATGTTCACTGGTCGCATCAATCACCCGTGCATTGAAAGCATCCGCAAGGCGCATAGCCTCCATGCGGTTTTCGCCAGTTCCTGCCACCTTTACCAATGCCAGTTCCCGCTCCAGCGGTTTATCATGGCCATTCACTTCCGCAGTCAGTGTCAGATCGATAACTTTGTGCACCGGCACCATGCGTTCCAGCTGTTTCCGAATTTGATCCAGCACATGCAACGTGCCGCTGGAAACGATCGTGATACGCGAAGAATGCTTCTGATCGCTGATTTCAGAAACCGTCAGACTTTCAATATTGTAGCCCCGGCCAGAAAACAAACCAATCACCCGAGCAAGAACGCCTGGTTCATTATCTACCAATATCGCCAGCACATGGGATCGAGGTTTTTCAGTTTCCGGAACAATAAAATAGGCGGAGCCGGTTGCTTGTTTATGTGTGCTCATGACTTATCCTTAATGCGGCCCTTGCGGGCACTAAGTTTGGATGGTTGGAGTTTGAGACGGGCGATCACCACGCCCGTTAGAATTATTAGCAGCGCTATCCAGGCATTGGCTGGCAATCTTTCTGACAGCAATAAAATGCCCCAGATCACGCCTGCCACTGGCACCAGAAAGTTAATCTGACTCAAGAAACTGGCACCCTGCCGGTCGACAATTTCAAATATCAACAAAGTGCCGATTGCCGTTGGAAAAATAGCCAAACCAACAATTGACGCTAATGCCAAATTTGAAATGGAGCTCGAAGGAAATTCGCCAAAAATTAGACAGACTGGCAAAATCATCAGCGTTGCAACACCCACAAGGGCGGTTGCAGTCGCGCGTCTGGGCAGGCCGACAAGATATTTTGTAATCACAGCATTGGCCGCATAACAGATCGCAGCTGCAATCAACGCATATTGGCGCATTGCCTCGTCCCCTAACGTGCCAAGCTTATCAAACCCAATCAGGACGGCAACACCTACTACACCAAACAAAAAGCCGATAACCTTGGTCGGGGTGAGTTTCTCATCTTTCGTAAAAATATGTGCAAGAACCAGCGTCACCAATGGCATCACAGCCATCAAAATTGCTGCCAACCCTGCATCCACACTTTCCTGAGCCCAGGAAATCAAAAAAAACGGCAAGGCACTTCCCAGCAAGGCTGCCGCAGCAATCACCCACCATATAGGACCGAATTTCGGCAGAGATTGCTTTGCAATTAACATCGCAGCGTAAAGAATGAGGGTAGCCAAAACCAACCTGGCAGCAACCACAAAGATTGCCGGCACTTCATGCACTGACACACTGGTCAGCACAAAACTGCCGCCAAAAATTGCTGCCAGCAATATTAGCATTCCATAGTCAGCAACCGAAGGGTTGGACAGCCTAGACAAGCGATTTATCCTTGTGATCGATGGCTTTACTTATCGCTTCATCAGTGGCCTCATCAGACATCAGCATTTCATTATGCGCCTTGCCAGATGGGATCATTGGGAAACAATTGGCCAGATTAGCAACCCGGCAATCAAACAATACCGGCTTATCACAATTGATCATTTCATTGATCGCATCATCCAGTTCATCCGGTTTATTGCACCTGATTCCCACCCCGCCATAAGCTTCTGCCAATTTCACAAAATCGGGCAAAGCTTCAGTATAGGAATGAGACAAACGGTTGCCATGCAGCAATTGCTGCCACTGGCGTACCATGCCCATATACTGGTTATTCAGAATAAAAATCTTGATGGGCGCATCATGTTGAATAGCAGCCGACATCTCTTGAATACACATTTGAATGGAAGCATCGCCAGCAATATCAATAACCAATGATCCAGGATGCGCCAATTGCACACCAAGAGCTGCCGGAAGGCCATAACCCATCGTGCCAAGCCCCCCTGATGTCATCCAGCGATTTGGTTCTTCAAAGCCATAATACTGCGCGGCCCACATTTGGTGTTGGCCAACTTCTGTTGTGATATAAGTGTCTTTATCCTTAGTCAGCTCAAACAGCCGTTCAATGGCAAATTGCGGCATGATAACGTTTTTTGATGGCTTATAGGCAAGGCTATTGCGCCTGCGCCAACTTTCTACTTCATCCCACCAACCCTTAAGATCCTTTTTGGAAGGCGTGCTTGCCTCAGCCCGCCACAAACGAACCATATCTTCCAAAACATTTCCCACATCACCGATGATTGGAATATCCACCCGAACATTCTTGTTGATCGAGGATGGATCAATATCAATGTGGATCTTCTTAGAGTTGGGAGAAAACGCATCCAAACGGCCGGTAATCCGGTCATCAAAGCGTGCACCAACACATATCATCACGTCACAATCATGCATGGCTAAATTGGCTTCATAAGTGCCGTGCATCCCCAACATGCCAAGCCAGTTCTTGCCACTGGCAGGATAAGCCCCAAGCCCCATCAATGTAGAAGTGATAGGGAAATCAGTCAGTTCAACCAGTTCCCGCAACAATTTGCTTGCTTCCAGGCCAGAATTGACCACGCCACCACCGGTATAAAATACCGGCTTTTTGGCGTTGGCCATCAACGCAATTGCTTCCTTGATTGCATCAAGGTCACCGGATGTTTGCGGCTTATAACTGGTCGCTTTAAACTCGCTTGGCGGCGTATAAATGCCCATTGCAAACTGAACATCCTTGGGAATATCAACCAAAACAGGTCCTGGCCTGCCATGGCTTGCAACATAAAATGCTTCATGCAAAACGTTGGCCAGTTCATTAACATCGCGAACCAGCCAGTTATGCTTGGTACATGGCCGTGTAATCCCAACCGTATCAGCTTCCTGAAAGGCATCAGAACCAATCAGCGGCGTTGGCACTTGTCCGGTAATGCAAACGAGCGGAATGCTATCAAGCAGCGCATCTTGAAGCGGCGTAACAGCGTTGGTTGCACCCGGTCCAGAAGTCACTAAAAAACAACCGGTCTTACCGGTAGAGCGCGCATAGCCTTCTGCAGCATGGCCTGCACCTTGTTCATGACGCACAAGAATATGTTTCAGCTTTTCCTGTTGGAAAATCTCGTCATAAATTGGAAGCACGGCACCACCGGGATATCCAAAGATCATATCGATACCGTTATCGACCATCGCCTGAACAACCATTTCAGCGCCAGTCATTTCCATCTGCTCTGCCATTTTTCTGCTCACTTCATTTCATCTTGAATTTGTTAATTGAGGATAATTTCAGACATAAAAAAAGGCCCCCTTTGGAGCCTCATTTGCGTACACGCTGCTTTCGCGACGGAATTCATCCCGTCACGCGTGTACGCCTCATCACCACTAGAATTCTATGCAACATTGTTACACCCTTTAATAAAACTACGGCGACCTTAATCAGCGTTACTAAATCCGTCAACCGATAAATTTATCCAAACCAGACCATGGGTTATACGACAACCATGTTGCGCCCTTTGCGCTTGGCCTCATAGAGTTTCTTATCCGCTTCTGCAAACATCATCCGAATTTCTTTTTGGCGGCCCTCGTTGGAGGCAACCCCAATGGAAACGGTCGGGTCCAGAATATCATCGCCAATTTTGACCTTAATATTATCAATTTCAATGCGATAGCGCTCCGCAACTGCCTTGAGTTGCTCTTTGGTCGCAAAAAGCGTTATCACGGCAAATTCTTCTCCGCCGATACGCGCGACAACATCATGTTCTCTGGTGATTGATTTCAACTTTCGGCCAACAACCCGAAGCACTTCATCCCCCACATCATGACCGTAATTATCGTTAAACCTCTTAAAGTGATCCAGATCCATTACCAGCAACCCGAAGGATAAATCCTTCCGATTAAACTCTTTCAGATATGCCTTGAATGCGCTTTCAAAGAAACGCCGGTTTGGGAGGTCGGTCAAAACATCTGTCACAGCCTGTTTTTCAAAAGACTTTGCCAAATTGCTAATATTCAGGGTTTCGTCCTGGCTCCGGCGCATCATAGGAAGAATAATCATCACGATGCATAAAAAGGCAAGCAACAGCAAAAACATCGAATAAAACAGATAATCTTGCGCTTGCGTCGGGTGAAACTCCCCGGAAATTTTCATCACAATGACCGCTGAAGATTGCCAATAAGCGTAAAAAATAAGAAGCCCCGCCCCAAGCACAAACAGTGCTTCAAGCGCAACAAAGTAATTTACAGTTCGCATACTGAGGTAACGTGGCATTGGGCGGATCACCAGTTGTGAATTACCCGACAATACAATGAGAGTTTAAAAAAAGAGTGAAGGCGCAGTTAATTGTATCTTTAAGACTTTAAGCAACGCGATATTTACTGGTTTCAGAGCCTGTTATTTCAAATCACCATCCGGCGAAACTTCCTGCCAGTCAGACGAAAACTGATTTCGAAACCACGTATACTGACGCTTTGCATATTGCCTTGAAGCAGCCTGCGCCAAGGTCGCTGCCTCTTCGAGCGATATCTCATCGCGTAAATATGCAGACAATTGGCGCACGCCGATGGCTTTCATTACCGGCAAATTCTCCGCCAAATTCATCTCAAGTAAGGCCGCCACTTCTTCAACGGCTCCAGCTTCCACCATTGCAAGAAAGCGCCCATTGATACGTTCATGCAACAAGGAACGTTCCGGCAATATAACCAGTTTTCTGGTTGGTACATCTCCAAGCAAAGCAGAATGAGCCGCTTTGTTTTGCCATTCGGCCAGAGATTTCCCGGTGCTTTCCATCACTTCAAGTGCACGGGTAATACGCTGGCGGTCCAATGGTTTCAATTTCTCTGCCATTACAGGATCGAGTTTAATCAACGCCTCGTGCAAATCTCCCTCACTTCCGCCATCATAAATTGCCCGCCATTTATCTCTAATGGCAGGTTCAATTGCTGGCATTGGCGAAAGCCCGTCGAGCATGGCAGAAAAATACATTCCTGTGCCGCCAACGAAAATCACTTTACGGCCCGAGGATAGAATTTCATCTAAATTTGCTTTCGCATCCTCCAACCATCTGGCCACAGAATATGCCTGATCCGGAGATACCGTCCCAAACATGCAGTGCTCGCATTGCGCTTCTTCGCTGAGACTTGGCCGCGCTGTGATAATCCTCAGACCGTCATAAATCTGCATCGAATCCGCATTTACGATAACTGCGTCGCATTGCAATGCCAGTTTAATAGCCAACGCACTCTTGCCGCTTGCCGTTGGGCCAGCTATCAAAATGACATCTTCTTCTATATTCATTTCTAGCCCCAATTTGGAAAAACTATCCCATGGATCATATTGCGACCCTGATTGCCAACCCTAACAATCCTGTTCTTGATCAGCGTCTTGGCGAAGAAGCAGCCCGCGCAATTGGTGCCTCTCAGCTTTACTGGCTGGCCGACAATATTGCCTGCGATATCCCCTTGCCATCAGATACTAATAACGAGCAGGCAAGGCAACAATTAAGCAAAATTATCGGTGATTCAGCAATTGATGTGATCATCCAGCCGACAGAAACCAGACGCAAGAAAGCGTTGATTGCCGACATGGATTCCACCATGATCGATCAGGAATGCATCGATGAGCTGGCACATTTCGCCGGTGTTTTTGACAAAGTATCCGCAATTACGATTCGCGCCATGAATGGCGAGCTAGAATTTGATTCAGCCATGCGCGAGCGAGTGGCTATGTTGGGCGGTCTGGGTTTCGATATCATCGGCAAAGTAATTGAGGAAAAAATCACACTTGCTGCAGGCGGAAAAACCCTTGTTCAAACCATGAAAAACGATGGTGCCCACACAGCACTCGTATCGGGTGGCTTCACATCATTTACCGCCAGCATCGCAGAAAAAATTGGTTTCCACGAACATCGTGCCAATGTGTTGATTGCAGAAAACGGCGTTTTGACTGGCAAAGTGAAAGAACCAATATTGGGAGCCGATGCCAAAGTAACAGCAATGAATGCAATCGCGGAAAAACACGGGCTAACAACAGATGATTTTATTGCCGTTGGTGATGGTGCCAATGATTTACCCATGTTGAAGCTTGCCGGAACCGGCGTGGCGCTTCATGCAAAACCAAGTGTTGCGGCTGCATCCAAGCATTGCATCAATCATGGCGATCTGACCGCGCTTTTATATATGCAAGGATATCGTAGGTCGGATTTTGCGGGATGAGAATGTGGCTGAACCATTGATCCTGAATACACCGCGCCTGATCCTGCGCGATTGGCGCGATGCTGATATCAATGACCTCATCAGCTTGCGGGGCGATCCCGCAGTGATGAAGTATTTTCCTGGAATTGATTCGCCAGAAAAAGTTCGGAAGATATTTCCGGACATAATCAAAAACTCGGCCCAAACCGACTACGGATTCCGGCCGGTTATTCTTCGTGAAACAAATGAGTTTCTAGGGTTTTGCGGCATTGCAGAAACCAGATTCAAAACCCCGTTCGGGCCTATTACCGAAATTGGCTGGAGCCTGCATACCAAGTTTTGGGGCAATGGCTACGCAACCGAATCTGCCTCCGCCTGGATGGAGTACGCTTTCCAATCTCTCGGCAAACCTGAAATCGTTGCATTCACACCAACGAAAAACCTTCCATCGCAGTCCGTTATGAAAAAACTGGGAATGGAGCGCACTCCAGCGAGAGACTTTGATCATCCCAACGTTCCAGATACCCATTCTGAATTGAAACGACACATCGTCTATTCAATTGCCAAACAGCAATGGGAATCAAAAAAAAGCAGCTAAAGCTGCCCTTTCCGAATTTTCTTGATAAGGCGTTCTAGCCCTCGATGCGAACCACCACGAAGCGGATATCGCCAGCTTTCGAGGAAACCATCAACAAGGCGTTCTTACGCCCCTCGCCGCTCAATCGCTTGATCTGATCAGCAACATCTTGCGCGGCAAAGACTGGTTCCTGACCGACCTGGACGATAATTTCGCCAGATTTGATGCCCTTTTCTTCCGCATGGCTTCCCGCTTCAACCTTGGAGATGATAACGCCCTTGATCTCAGAGCCAATCT
>JAESUH010000175.1 GCA_016763155.1 Rhizobiaceae bacterium | reverse complement strand
TTGTGCCGGGTTGGTACGGCATGGCGAGCGTTAAATGGTTGAACCGGATTGAAGCGCTGGACGAAGCATTCACCGGTTATCAGCAGGTGGGCACTTATCGTTACCGCCAATTGCCGGAAGATGAGGGTGTGGGAATTACAGATATCCGCGTTAAATCACTGATGACGCCGCCGGGTGTGCCAGATTGGTATTCAAGACGACGCTTGGTGGATGCGGGTCCTGTAGAAATTACGGGCCGTGCCTGGTCTGGCGCAGGTGTGCCCGTCGAAAGAATAGAGTTCAGTAGTGATGGTGAAAATTGGCAGGAGGCAGAACTGCTCGAAAGTGTTGGCCAATATGCTTGGCACGAGTGGAAATTCACTTGGCTTGCTCAAGTGGGTGAGCATGTACTTTCTTGCCGTGCTAGCGATGCCAATGGTGAAACCCAGCCTCTTAACCCACCATGGGATGCGGCAGGGTTTGGCAATAATGAGGTTCACCGGGTGCGTGTGACTGTACGCTAAGACTTCTGTGTTTTTAGGCCTTTGGCCTGTCAGGGATATTCAAGGCGTCGCCTTCTTCCGGTGAAAAGTCCACATGAATATGATTGCCGTCCGGGTCCCAAATGTTGACTTGCACATGCCTAAATCCTGGCAGGCGCCCGATTCTAGTTCTGACATTGTGCTTTTCCAAATGGGCCAGAAATTCCTTTAGTCCTGTGGCGGACAATGCGAAATGTTCCAGCTTCAGGTTTTCTGTGCCGCCCTCGTGGTCCACTCCGACCAAATGCACAAGCGCATGCCCGTGGCGATAGCACCAAGCACCGGGAAAACTGAAGGGTGGGCGATCGCCCGGCGGCATGTCTAGAATATTGCTATACCATTCAATCATCTCGTTGAGGCGTGTTGTGCGAAGATTTACGTGATCAAGACGTTGAATATCCATGCTAATTCCTTTGTCCAGCCTTGTATTGAAGTCTGCTATACATCATCAACAGAGCATCCAGGCTTGTCAATCTACTATGGATGCAGGTTTTTGTGAGAGATCGCTATGGCCCTGACCCTAGCTGTCTTTCTCACTTTCTTCCGTTTCGTTTCTCAGAACATCTTTTTTCGACACTTTGCCACTCCACGATAAATCACGGTAGTTGAATTGATTTTCCAAAGTGGGTTTGATGATTTGAAAATAGGGGGAGAGGTCAAAATCTCTGGGTACGAAAAGGGAGTGATGACGGATGTGCAGGATTTCACGACGCGAATAATCCGACGTTGCCGAGGTCCGTCCCGGGGCGAGGGTAATCTCTGGTAGAATTGGATATTTAACTGACTGATAGGCCTGAGCAATCAGGGATGAGCAGATTGCTCTGGTGGGAGAAGAAGAGCCCAGCGATAGCATTCGCCGCCGCCACCGCACCGGGATTGGCGGGGTAGGAAAGAAATAGCGCAGCAAATCGAATATGTTTTTCAAATCATATTCCAGGCCAATTTTTTTGACCATGAATTGTACGATTTTTTCCCGGTCCGTTTGGGTCAGGCCCACGGGGCGGCAAATTCTGGTGTTGTAACTTTGGTAATTTGACAAGGGCACGGCAACACAGCCTTCGCCAAGATTTACCTCAACAAGCCGGGGGCGTTCTGAGCCGTCCTTGGGGTTTGGCAAAGCGTCGCCGACATAAAGGGCGGCATGAGACCAGGTGGACTGGGTCAGATATTTAATGGCGGCTGAAATATGCTGATTGCCCTCCACCAACAAGACATCCCCTGGTTTGAGTGTTCTACACAGGGTCTCATGATCTGAGGGAGTGTATGGCTGATAGCCGGAACTCTCAATTGCCAGCATTTTTGCCAGCTTGCCACCGATCTTATCGAGAATATTATCAACCAAGTTCATAGATTAGATTTAATTCCACGATGGGCATTGTGCAAGGCAGTGTTTGGCGTTGAACAGAATATATATGTTTCGGGGTTTTCGAGGAGGGTTGCAGAAATCAGTGCGATTGGAACCGGAGGCAATAGATGTATTGACTTCACCATCAACGCTTCGCACTATCGCAAAATGTCGCGTGATTTTCTTTCCCGTTTTTTCCTATCCGTTTGTTGTTTGTTTTATTTGGTATCTGCTTCTCCCATCTGGGCGCAGAACGGAGAAACGCTTGCAAAAACATGGTGTTCCAGTTGCCATTTGTTTCCTGATCCAGCGCTTCTCGACAAAGATACCTGGGCCAATAAAGTCCTGCCGGATATGGGCGCGCGACTTGGGTTTAAGACATTTCAAGATGGCACCTATCGTCCAACTTCAAAAGTACCGGACGGAGTTTATGCAACTGAACCTTTAATGAAAAAGGTGGAGTGGGAACAAATTAAACTCTGGTATGAGAGTGAAGCCCCAGCCAAGCTTGCGCTTCCTGCTTGGCAACCGAGAAGCATGCTGACCCTGTTCGGGATAGAGGTGCCGGAAAGAAAGGAACATGAATTTCCTGTCGCGACAGCGATTTTTATCGATGAAGCATCGAAGCGTCTTCTCGTGGGAGATGCCCATGAAAATGATTTGAAAATTTACGGAGAGGATCTTGGTCTCTTGAGCGTGGTTCGTTCAGGCGGAATTATCTCGCGCATCAAGCGCTCTTCGCCGGACAATTATTTTATGACCGTGATTGGCGGGACGATCAGCCCGACGGAAGATGAGCATGGTTTGTTGATTGAAATTGCCGTTGATAAGGCCACCCAAGTGCAGCCCGTTATTAATCGATTGGCGCGAAAGCTGCACCGTCCGGTGGATGTGGTTTCTGGCGACTTCAACAAGGATGGCAAAAGTGATTACGTGACTGCCAGTTTCGGAACGCATTATGGAAAACTCAGCCTGCATCTAAGCCAGCCCGATGGGACATTGCATGAAACGGAACTGCTAAAAGAATCCGGATCAACGTCGATTATTGTTGATGGTGAGGACCTTCTGGTCCTTATTTCACAGGGAAATGAACGGATTGTTCGACTGAAGAATTTCGCCAATGACCAGCTAATGAGTGAGGAAACGATCATTCGTTTTCCACCGTCGCAGGGTTCAAGCAGTATGCGTGCTTTGGATTTTAATGGAGATGGGGTTTTGGACCTGCTTTATACGGCGGGGGATAATGCAGATACATCACCAGTTTTGAAACCCTATCACGGCATCTATCTGTTTGAGGGGCAGCCGGACGGGACTTTCCAGTTGGAAATATTCTTTCATTTGGATGGTGCTACCGGTGCTGTGGCAGAGGATTTTGATCAGGATGGCGATATGGATATCGCGGCAATTGCCTATTACGGTAATATTGAAAAAAACCTTGATGAAGCCGAATTTGTCTACCTTCAGAATAACAATGGCACTTTTGAAGCGAAATACGTTGAAGGGATAGGGAAGTTGGGCAGGTTTGTTGCCATTTCGGCAGGTGATATTGACGGGGATGGTGACAAGGATATTGCGCTCGCCAATATGGCCTTTGGCCCTTCAGGGGCAATGGAGATACCACCCGGACTACAAGATCAATGGTATGCCGGAACACGATTTATCTTGTTGCGCAATGGGTTGCGCTAGGTAGCGGCCTTGAATTGTTGTTAGTAGGCTAAGGTTTTCATATTGACCTTTCAGGATAAACTCCTTACTTTAGAATAATTCTAAAGTAAGGAGTTTCCCATGCTCTCACGTTTTCTAAATCTCAACCGTAGAAGTTTCTCCGATCTCAGTGAGCAGGAAATTCTGGCTCTGGCGATTTCGTCGGAAGAAGATGACGCACGTATCTATCAGGCTTATGCAGAAGGATTGCGCGAGGAATTTCCTGATACCGCCAAGATATTTGATGATATGGCTGCAGAAGAGGGCGAACATCGGCGTTGGCTGATTGAATTGCATCAGGAGAAATTTGGCGAAACCATTCCTTTGCTCAGGCGCGAACATGTGAAGGGATTTTATGCCACCAAGCCGGATTGGCTGGTGAAATCTTTTGGTGTTGATGAAGTGCGCAAGCAAGCCGCTACTATGGAAGCGCAGGCGGCGCGGTTTTATCTGGCGGCCGCAGAGCGGACCCAGGATGCTTCCATTCGAAAATTATTGGGTGATTTGGCAGAGGCCGAAGCCGGTCATTTGGCGCTTGCTAACAGCGTTGTGGAAATTCATGCCAGTAAAGATGTGCGTAAAAATGAACGCGCGGCGGAACATAAGCGCTTCGTGCTGACTTACGTGCAGCCCGGACTTGCCGGTTTGATGGATGGATCAGTCTCGACCCTTGCGCCGATATTTGCCACAGCTTTTGCAACTCAGGATACATGGACCACATTTTTGGTTGGTATTGCCGCATCGCTGGGGGCCGGAATTTCCATGGGCTTCACGGAAGTCGCTTCCGATGACGGGGTGATTTCCGGGCGAGGATCACCGATTAAAAGAGGGATCGCCACCGGCGTCATGACGACCATTGGGGGCTTGGGTCATGCGCTTCCTTATCTCATTCCAGATTTTTGGGTGGCTACATATTTGGCAATTGCGATTGTCTTCGTGGAGTTGTGGGTGATTGCCTGGATACAAAATAGGTTTATGGATACGGGCTGGACGAAAGCTATTTTTCAGGTTGTGTTAGGGGGCGCCCTGGTTTTTGCCGTGGGTATAATAATTGGGCAAAGTTAGGGCTAGCTCTTAAAACGGACACTCATCTCCAAAACTGACACGGCGACCATCTGCCGGGTGAAAAAACGATAATGTTTCAGCATGCAGATGTAATCGATCAGCGGCGCTAAAGGCATCGCCGAACGCTTCTCCCTGAGCGTAGAATGCATCGCCCAATATCGGGTGACCGATGCTCATCAAATGGACCCGCAATTGGTGGGACCGGCCGGTGATGGGGGTGAGTGCCAAACGGGTAGAATTGTTTTTTCTCGAAACCACGCGCCAATGGGTAACGGACGGTTTGCCATTTTCAAAATCCACATGTTGCTTGGGCCTGTTGGGCCAGTCGCAACGCAGGGGCAAATCTATCGTGCCGGTCTCTTCAACCACCTCTCCCCAAACCTGAGCCACATATGTCTTGTCGGTCTGGCGTTTTTGAAACTGCATGCTGAGATGGCGATGGGAAGCCTTGCTGCGGGCCATGATCATAATTCCGGAAGTGCCACGATCCAGCCTGTGCACGGTGAGCGCATCGGGAAATTTGGTTTTTACCCGGGTCTCCAGACAATCAGCATGTTCAATTAATCTGCCGGGGACACTCAACAGACCACTTTGTTTGGAAAGGACCAGAAACTCCTCATCTTCATGCAGAACTGAAATAAACGGCTCTGCTGGCGGATTATATTTAAATGGAGGCGGTTTGGATGGGGACGTTACGAGTTGCATCACTGGCTTTCTGCTAACTGGGAAACAATGCGCAAGATGAGTTGGATATCTTCATCGCGCGAAAGTCTGTGGTCGCCATCTTTGACGAGGGTCATCGTCACTTGCTCGGTGGGCAGGAAGTTGACCAGCTTCAGCGCGTGCTCATAGGGGACATCCGGATCTTGCATTCCTTGAATGATGTGCACGGGACAATGGGTTTCGATGATGCCGGTCATCACTCGGTTTTTCTCGCCATCATCAAACAGGGCTTTGGTATAGATGTTGGGTTCATCGGAATATTCAGAGTGTTCTTCCATATAACCCTGTTCGGCCAATTGGCGTTTATGTTCCTCGCTCAATTCCGGCAGCATTAGCTCGTGGGTAAAATCGGGAGCAGGGGCAAGCAATAACAATGCATGAACCCGGTCCGCTTCACCGCGGGCCACAAGTTCCTGCACCATTCGCAGCGCAATCCATGCGCCCATGGAGGAGCCAACCAGAATTTGTGGTCCGCTGGTTTTTGCGTCAAACACGGCAAGGCTTTCTTCTAGCCAGAGAGAAATTGTGCCGTCA
>JAESUH010000174.1 GCA_016763155.1 Rhizobiaceae bacterium | reverse complement strand
TGGCTACTTTGCAGCCGAGGTCATGAATGGTGTTGACGAATTTTTGTGCCTCGCGAATATCGCTGGCGGCATGGGATTCTGTGATTTCAACGATTACACGTTCACAAGCGCCGGGGTTCAGGCGGAGGCCGGATGCCAGATTTGAAAGCCATTCAGGGTCTTCTGCGGTTTCGTGGGAAACATTGAGAGACAGTAGGGCTTTGGGGTAATCTGCCAGGGTTTTCAGCGATAACCGCAGGGCGTCATGGTCGACAAACCTGATCAGGCCGAGTTTTTCTGCGACACCAATAAAGCCCGCAGCTGTGCTCATCGTACCATCTTTTTCTTCCATGCGCAGTAGAGATTCGTGGAAGGCAATTCGGTGGTTTTGAGCGTTAACTACTGGTTGAAAAGCCAAATGCATTCGGCTGGCACTAATGGCTTCCATCACATTTGTGACCAGGCGCGCTTCCTTGCGTTTTTGTGAAATCTCGTTGGGATCGGGGCTATAAACACTCATCCGCAAGCCGCGTTGGTCTTTTGCATCATGCAGAGCGGTCATGGCAGCGCCGAGCGCATCGGTTGCGTTCTTTGCGTGTTTGGGCAGCAGGCATGAGCCTGTTACTGCGCGCAATGCAACCGGGCCAGCATTGGTTTGGATCACGTCTTCCTCGACGGCTGCAAGAAATCGTTTTGCAGCAACAAACACATCGCTGGCGCTACAATCAGTAAGGACAATGCCAAATTTGGCGCTGGAAAAACGGGCAACCATATCTCCTCCGCGCAATCTTGTTTGGAGAATAGCGGCAACTTTTTGGATAACTTCATCGCCCGCTTCAAAGCCATAAGTCGCATTGATCAGGTCAAGATGTTCTATCGAGAACAGCAGGAATACGGCCGATTTATCATTGTTAAAACAGTCGGTTGCAACTTTATCCAGGGCGTCTTGCAAAGACCGGCGATTGGGTAAGCCAGTCAGATCGTCAAAATCAGATTTGCGTTGAAGGGTTTGTTCACGCTGGCGGCGTTCATTGGCAATTCGAATGACGCCTTCGGCGCGCGCAGGCTTGCCGGATTCCGCTGGAAACCATCGGCCGGTATCTTCCAGCCAAACATGCTCGTCGCCTTTGATATTGGCAGAATTAATTGCATAGAGGCATTGGTAGGCAACGCCTTCTGCCGGAGGGTTTTCAATATCGGTGGTCATGACCGTGCCGTAGCGCGTTTGCATGCTTTCTGCGCTTAGTGTTTTTTCAAAATCACGGCCGGTGCTTAAACATTGGTGGCTTTCAAAGCCCACCAGATCTGCAAAATTATCACTCCAAATGAGGCTGTCATCGGTGATATCCCAAACATAACTGGCCTGGCCGATATCAGCCATAATTTTGCCAGCGTCTATCGCAGTGTTTGAGAGACTGGGTTTAGGGCTGTTTTCCTGATCAACTGACATGGCGATTCCTGTTGGCAAAGTGTGCCGTGTCAGAATCACGAAAAAGTATTAAAATAACGGTAAGAATTCACCACAAAGTTAAGTGGCAGCAGGGGACTTAATGTAAGCCGCCGCCAAGTGTAACGTCTCTGGTTGCCGATCGGATGGAGACCGAGAACCCGGCAATAACATCCACAAATGTGATAACCATCAGAATAAAAAATACCGGATGGGCGGCATTTTCGACCAGCAGGAATTCTACCAAAAACGCTATCAAAACGAAGGTAGACAGCAAATGATCGATGATGCTATCGGCACCGATCCGGGTGGCTTTGAGGATTTCGAAAAACAATAGCAACAAACTAAGGGTGATCATCACATCGCCTAAACTCATGCTCCAAATAGCGCCTGAAACCATTGGTACGGCGAGCACCACTTGCTGCCATGGATCACTACTTGCATCGCCGATCAGACCCCAAGAAACGATATTATAGGTAATAAATGGCACGATCATAAGTGGCACATTAGTCAGCATGACAGGAATCCCGGTTTTGCCCGGTATCGGGCATTGTGATTATCGAACTCTGTAACAATTCGAATATCTTACCAGAGCCGGTTCACCGTGACTATAGGCCTAGGTCATGGACTCATAAACAGGAACGAAATGGCGTTAAAACCACAATAATATGCAAGGAAAAGGGCGTAGGATGGGTTTTACACCCATTCAAGCTCTTTGACGCGGCAAATTGAAGTGGTTTCAGCGTCCTTCGGATATTATTCATTTGTCCAGCTTCAGCGTTGCAAGTTCTTGAAAACCAAAAGGTTTCCTGCAAACTCGCGTCTAGTATCTGAATAAATGAATAATACCATATCGTCCCTGTTTATGAGTTCATGACCTAGAGTCTATCTCGTTTAGATTGGACCATATGAGGGTGATCGATTTTAAAGGCGATTGAATAACAAAAAAGGCCGGTAAAATACCAGCCTTCATGCATTCGGATCTAAATTTTGGTCTAGATGGAATCTTTAGGTTCCAGAATTTGGCGACCACGATACATACCGGTTTTAAGATCGATATGATGCGGACGGCGCAATTCGCCAGAATCCTTGTCTTCCATATAAGCCTGCTGTTTCAACGCAGTATTTGAACGGCGAAAACCGCGTTTCATGCGTGAAATTTTACTTTTTGGTACAGCCATCAGACTATCTCCAGTTCATTCGGAGTTCACAAAGAACTCAATAAAAAAGGCTCCAACCAGCGTTTTCACGCTTAAGAGCCAAACAATCTCTCTAATTGGCGGCTTATACAACCAATATTGGTGTTTGACCAGTCCTATATCTGAAATTATTTCCTGAAATTTCAAGTGCCTTTATACAATGGCTGACCTATCGTGAAAACATGAACTTTGTCGCCATCGATACTACATCCATGATCGTCGTGCTATCGGGTGCCTTTGCTGCCGGTTTTGTAACAGGGTTTGCAGGATTTGGCACGGCTCTTGTTTCATCCGGATTCTGGTTCCATGCGCTCGCAGCGCCCCTTGTTCCGCCCTTGATGGTGTTGAGTTCTGTTGCTGCTCAATTGGTTAGTTTGTTGAGCGTGCGCACAAAGTTTAACTGGAAACGGGTTCTGCCGTTTCTGGTCAGCGGGCTGATCGGTTTGCCCTTTGGGATTATGGCTCTCAAATTTGTCTCACCGGATGCGTTGAAGTTGATCATTGGGATCTTTTTAATCAGCTATTCTGTCAGCCAGATATTGGGCCTGTCGAACCTTCGAATTCGACCGCGTGAAGACGCTAAACAAGACGGTTTGGTTGGCTTGTTTGGCGGGTTTTTGGGCGGGTTTGCTGGGCTCTCCGGATTGTTGCCGTTGATCTGGCTGAGATTGCAGGGAGGAAAAAGCGAGACCCAAAGGGCAATTTATCAGCCATTTAATTTGGTCATTTTGAGTGTGGCCAGCATTGGCATGATGATTAGCGGGCAGATAAATGAAGAGGTGTTGAAGCTTGCAATGCTTTGTCTGCCGCTGACCTTTGCCGGGTCGTTTATTGGTTCGCGGATTTATAAAGGGGTCAGTGAGAAACTGTTCAGCCAGGTAGTTTTGGCGTTGTTGCTTGGATCGGGTCTTGTGCTAGTGGGCCAGCTTCTCTTGGGTTAGAGTTCTAGTTGACGCAACCAACATATGCACCAGAGGTCTTGGCACGGCGCTGGATTATTTTTGCATGTTTGTTCATGCGTCGACCGGGTTTTGAAGCATCGCGATTGCGTGGGTTTGGCAAGGTGACGGCCAAAAGGGATGCTTGGCGATAGCTAAGTTTTTTGGAAGACTTTTTGAAATAGAGACGCGAAGCGGCTTCGGCTCCAAATACAAATTCATCCCACTCAGCGATGTTGAGATAGATTTCCATGATGCGCTTTTTTGGCAGGATCAGGTCGAGCCACAGGGCCAATGGAATTTCGAGACCTTTGCGCAAATAGGAACGGCTATTCCACAGGAACAAATTCTTGACTGTTTGCATGGTGAGCGTGCTGGCGCCTCGGGTCCTCTCACCTTCCATAGCATTATCAATGACCCCGCGTAGTGCCACCCAGTCTACCCCACTATGGGTGCAGAACTTGCCATCCTCAGACATCATTACCGATTGCACCAGGGATGGTGCGATGTCATCAATGGATTGCCAATCACGATTTACGGGTTGAAAGGTCAGGGTGCGAGTTATCATCAAGGTTGAAACCGGATGAATAATCTCAAAGCGATAAATGACCGTGAGAACGATTGGCAGCATGAAAAGGAAAAGCACAATGCCAGCCGCATAGCGAAGAATGGTGCGAAGCAAAGAGCGCTTTTGAGCGGATTGCCCTTTGCGTATCGGCTTCTTGCCTGTTTGTGACTTCTTCTTTTTGCTGGTTTTTGCCACAGGCGAACCTTGTAATTGCAGGACTTCTTCGTTTATGAATTCATCACTTAAAGCCATATCACAGGCGAGTTTATTCGCAAGTTTGGAGAAATCAGTTGGAAATAGTCAGAGCTGCCAATGAATGCTGAAGAATTTTACGCCAGGTTGAAAACCCATGCTTCATCCGTAGAGGATGAGTTGGCAATATTGCTCAAGGGTAGCGGTAGCTACGGGCACTTGATGGATGCCATGCGATATAGCGCTCTAAATGGTGGCAAACGTATGCGTCCGTTTTTGTTGATGGAATCGGCAGCTCTCTTTGGGGTGAATTATCAAGCCTCTCTACAGGCGGCTGCGGCTTTGGAGTGTGTGCACTGTTATTCGCTTGTGCATGATGATCTACCGGCGATGGATGATGACGACATGCGGCGCGGCAAGCCGACAACTCACATCGCTTATGATGAAGCCACCGCCATTTTGGCGGGAGATGGCTTGCTGACATTTGCCTTTGAAATCCTTGCTCGCGAAACAACCCATGCGAATGCCTCAATCCGCTCAGATCTTGTGCTTCAATTGGCGATAGCTGCCGGTCCTTCAGGGATGGTTGGAGGGCAGGACCGAGACCTCAATGCGGAGCATATGAATTGGGGTGAGGCAGAGATTTGCAAAATGCAGGCAATGAAAACCGGAGCTCTGATCGAGTTTGCCTGTCAGGCGGGAGCAATTTTAGGTGGTGCGAGCGAGGACGAGAAACTGGCGCTGGTGAATTTTGGCAAAGCAATCGGTCAGGCATTTCAACTTGCTGATGATATTCTTGACGTTACTGCCAACGCTGAAACCATGGGTAAAAATACAGCCAAGGATGGTGAGCGAGGCAAGGGGACGCTGGTTGGCCTTTACGGGGTTGATCAAACGAGAGAAATGGCAATTGATCTGGTGAAACAGGCGCAAGACTCTCTGCTGCCTTTCGGTAACAAGGCGGATATTTTGAATTCGGCGGCCCATTTTGTCGTAGAGCGAAATCATTAATTGTAAGAGCGAGTTTTTAAGAGAGACTTGTTTCTTTGTTATAATATGAATTACTGTGTGGAATGGCCATTCGTAGTCTTAAGTATTTGATTTGTGCGCTTATTATCCAATTTGGCGCTGTGTATATGCTTGCGGCTGAAGAAAAGCCTAACACTAGGGTCATTGAACGCAAGTCCATGAACTTTCGTCAATGCCTGGGAATGATCAGCAGTTTGGGAGCTAAATATGGCGCTGCTCCGAAAAGTATTTTCAGGACAGATCAAGTTAGCATTGTTCAGTTTGACCCTGATGGCGGGGATGGAATGTCTTACGTTCTATCCTGCACCCGGTCGAACGAGACCATGCAGATCAATGAGGTTTGGTAGGAGGACTGGTAGATTTTCTTGAAGTGGTAGCTTTATTTGCGTTTCTCTTCTTCTAGGGCTTCTGCCGTTCTTATCTTTTTTCTCATATGCTGGATGATAGCGTCAGATACGGTTTTGATGCGTTCCAGCTTGGCATAATCCTCGTGCACGATGTACCAGAAGGAGCGGGAAAAGGAGATTTCATCCGGTAATACCCGAACCAGCTGGGGATATTGGGTAGCCATGAAATCATGCAAAATACAAACGCCACCATGGGCAAGAGTTGCTTCTAATTGCACATGCATGCTGGTCGAAGTCAGATGCGGTTTGATGTCCGGACCGAGAAGCGGGATATAATCCAGTTCCTTGTCATAAATTAAATCTGGAACATATCCGATGCCGCGAATGCGCTTTAAATCATCTATGCAATCAACTCTTGGGTGAGTGGCCAGATATTGCTCTGTGCCGTAAAGGTGCAATTTATAATCGCAAATTTTGCGGTGTTTCAAGCGACCGGATGTTGGGGCAGATACGGCAATTGCGATATCGGCTTCGCGCTTGGACAAAGAAAAGGTTTGGGGCAAGGCAACGATTTGTAATTCGAGCTTTGGGTGTAAATCACATAGTTCGGCTGCAAGGTCTGCAAGAATATAGGTCGAAACCCCTTCAGGTGCGCCCACCCGCACGATGCCTGCAAGGTCATTACTTTGACCGCCAATTTCGGTCATTGCGCCAATGGCGCCCGTCTCCATATTTTCAGCAATGCTAATCAACCTTTGACCTGAGTCAGTCAATGAATAACCCTGTGGGCTGCGGTCAAACAGGTTTACCTTGAGGGCCAATTCCAGCGCTTTCACCCGCCGCCCTACGGTGGCGTGGTCAACACAAAGCTGCTTTGCCGCTGAGCTCAGTCGACCAGTACGTGCCACAGCTAAAAAGTATCTATAATCATCCCAATTCATGGAATTTCCTGTTAGTTTATAAGTCCATTGTGCATATTTGCACGTCTGACTGTGAATTTCCAGCAATAGACATTCAAAAATGTTGGGTTAAACTATGGGCAGATATAGAGGAGAGTTGTGATGAGACAAATCGGACATTTTATTAACGGTCAAGAAGTTGAAGGCACTAGCGGGCGTGAAGCGCCGGTATTGTTGCCAATGACAGGCGAAGTGCAGGCACAAGTGGCACTTGCTTCCACCAAAGAGGTGGATGATGCCATCGCTCTTGCCAGCCGTGCCCAAGTGGCATGGGCTGCGACTAACCCGCAAAAACGGGCGCGGGTTTTGATGAAGTTTCTTGAACTTGCACATCGCGACTATGACGAAATGGCTGAATTGCTGGCAAAAGAGCATGGTAAAACCATCCCTGATGCCAAGGGCGATATTCAGCGTGGGCTTGAGGTTGTTGAATTTGCCATTGGTATTCCGCATTTGCTGAAAGGTGATTTCACCGAAGGTGCTGGACCGGGTATTGATATGTATTCCATGCGCCAGCCTTTGGGTGTTGTTGCTGGTATCACACCGTTCAATTTCCCGGCAATGATTCCATTATGGAAAGCTGCTCCTGCGATTGCCTGTGGTAATGCATTTATCCTAAAGCCATCCGAGCGTGATCCGGGTGTTCCCATGTGGTTTGCCAGATTGTTCAAGGAAGCTGGGCTTCCAGATGGAATTTTCTCGGTGATCAATGGAGACAAAGTAGCCGTTGATGCCATTTTGGACAATGATGATATTAAAGCAATCGGCTTTGTGGGTTCCTCCTCAATTGCAGAATATATTTATAGCCGTGGCACTGCCAACGGTAAGCGCGTTCAGTGCTTCGGTGGCGCCAAAAACCATATGGTCATCATGCCGGATGCGGATATGGATCAGGTGGTTGATGCGTTGATTGGCGCTGGTTATGGTTCTGCTGGCGAACGCTGCATGGCTATATCAGTTGCCGTTCCTGTGGGTGAAGCGACTGCTGAAAAACTAATCGAAAAATTGGTGCCTCGGGTTGAAGCGCTAAAGATTGGACCTTCGACCGACATGGAAGCTGATTATGGTCCAATGGTAACCCAGCAGGCGCTGGACCGGGCCAAGGGCTATGTGGATGCTGGCGTAAAAGAAGGTGCGACGCTGCTTGTTGATGGCCGTGACTTCAAAATGCAAGGCTATGAAAATGGTTTTTATATGGGTGGGTGTCTGTTTGATAATGTGACCAAGGATATGTCTATCTATAAAGAAGAGATTTTTGGGCCGGTTCTTTGTATTGTTCGCGCTGATGACTATGAAGAAGCGCTGGACCTGCCATCTTCCCATGAATACGGAAATGGGGTTGCAATCTATACCCGTGACGGGGATGCGGCTCGCGATTTTGCCAGCCGGGTTCAAGTTGGTATGGTTGGTATTAATGTGCCTATTCCTGTGCCGCTTGCCTATCACACCTTTGGTGGCTGGAAGCGTTCAGGCTTTGGTGATTTGAACCAGCACGGACCAGATTCAATACGGTTCTATACAAAAACCAAAACCGTTACCTCACGTTGGCCTTCTGGTGTGAAAGAGGGTGCTGAGTTTTCAATTCCAACAATGGGTTAGTTTAGCGACCGCTTACTCGGGAGGAGTAGCACAATGGATTTTGCACTTAGTGAAGAGCAGCAGGCCATCTATGATATGGCCCGCTCATTTAGCGATGAAAATATCGCGCCCCATGCAATAGAATGGGACGCGAAGGGGCATTTTCCAAAAGATGTGGTTCGCTCAGTGGGCGAATTGGGGATGGCTGGCATTTATGTGCGTGAAGATGTGGGTGGTTCTGCGCTTGGGCGTTTGGATGCCACTTTGATTTTTGAAGCGCTTGCTTATGGGTGCCCTTCAATCGCTTCCTTTATCTCTATCCACAATATGTGTGCGTGGATGATTGATAGCTTTGGCAGCGAAGAGCAGCGCCAGCAATGGCTGCCTAAAATGACCTCAATGGAATTGATTTGTAGCTATTGCCTGACGGAACCTGGTTCTGGTTCTGATGCGGCAGCCTTGCGCACAAAAGCTGAGCAGGATGGCAATGGCTGGAAACTAAATGGCACAAAGGCATTTATTTCCGGTGGGTCCACGTCTGATTTATATTTGACGATGGTGCGCACGGGCGGGGATGGCCCCAAGGGCATTTCGGCGATGCTGATTGAAAACCCAACCGAAGGCCTGTCCTTTGGTGCGGAAGAGCAAAAAATGGGCTGGAGGGCGCAGCCAACTTCTGAAGTGCAGTTTAATGACTGCAAAATCCCTGCGAACCATTTGCTTGGGGAAGAAGGCAAGGGTTTCAGTTATGCAATGGCGGGCCTTGATGGGGGCCGCTTGAACATTGCGGCCAGTGCGTTGGGTGCAGCTCAATCAGCACTTGATAAAACGCTCGTCTATATGAAGGAACGAAAAGCCTTCGGTAAACCGATCGCTGAATTTCAGGCATTGCAGTTTCGGGTTGCTGATATGGAAACCGAGCTGCAGGCGGCGCGCACATTTTTGCGTCATGCGGCCTGGAAGCTGGATAATAAAGCACCGGATGCCAGCAAATTCTGCGCCATGGCGAAACGCTTTGTAACCGATGTGGCATTCAATGTGGCCAACGATGCGCTGCAATTGCATGGGGGATATGGCTATCTTTCAGATTATGGCATTGAAAAGATTGTGCGTGATTTGCGGGTTCATCAAATCCTTGAAGGCACCAATGAGATCATGCGTTTGATCATATCTCGCCAAATGTTTGATGAGGCCTGATCTGGTGAGCAACGATATCCATATCCGCAAGGAAGGTTTGGCCGGACGCATCACGCTGTCGCGGCCCGATGCGCTTAATGCGCTGACCTATGATATGATTATTGCCATCGAAGACATTCTGGCTATTTGGGCAAAAGATGATGGGGTTCATCTGGTGCTGATTGATGGCGAGGGCAGGGCCTTTTGTGCCGGTGGGGATATTCAGGAACTTTATGATACCGGAATGGCCGGCGATTTTGAATTTGGCCGGAAGTTCTGGGCCGATGAATATCGATTGAATGCGGCAATAGCTAATTTTCCCAAACCCTTTGTGGCTCTGGTGGATGGAATTGTCATGGGTGGCGGTGTTGGTATTGCCTGTCATGGCTCCCATCGCATCGTTACTGAAAATACCATGCTGGCCATGCCGGAAAGTGCCATCGGGCTGATACCGGATGTGGGGGGCAGTTTTCTGTTGTCACAGGCGCCGGGTTTTACCGGCGAATATTTGGCGGCAACAGGCGCACGGTTGAATGCGTTTGACGCAATATATGCGGGCTTTGCAGATATCTATGTGAACTCTGAACGGTTAGAAGAGCTGGTGCGGGTTCTCGTTCACACGGGCGATGCTGGTGCGATTGAGAAATTTTCTGACCGGCCGGAACCGGGGTTTCTCAAACAACAACAAGAAACATTAAAACGATGTTTTGCCCAAGGCGATGCAGCTGAGATTGCTGCAGCACTGGACGCTGAGAATTCTGAATGGGCAAAGAAACAGGCGAAAACCATGCGGCGCAATTGCCCAATATCGGTGGCTTGCGCTATTGAAATTGTCAGGCGTTGTCGAAAACTGTCACGCATTGAAGATGCGCTGGCTTTGGAATATCGTTTTTCCTATCGCTCCATGTCTGACGGTGAACTTCTGGAAGGCATTCGCGCGCAAATCATTGACAAGGACCGCAATCCGAACTGGAAAATTGCTGATCTTGGTTCGGTGGGTTTGAAAGAGATAGAACATATGTTAGCGCCACTCGGCGACCAGGAATTGCAGCTTTAGGAGAGAGACATGAGCAAAATTGGATTTATCGGCCTCGGAAATATGGGTTTGCCCATGGCAATCAATCTGGTGAAGGCAGGGCATGAAATCCATGGGTTTGACCTTGTTCCTAGCGCAATTGAAGCTGCCAAAGCTGCGGATATTGATGTTTATGAAAGTGCTGCGGAAGCGGTGAATGATGCAGATCTCATCGTCACCATGTTGCCTAACGGCAAGATTGTGCTTTCGGTATTTGAAGAAATCATCCCTGCTGCCAAAGCCGGTGCGGTTATCATTGACAGTTCAACGATTGATGTTTCAAGCGCCAAAAAAGCCCATGAGTTGGCGGAAGCTTCAGGACTTGGTTGCTTAGACGCGCCTGTATCGGGTGGCGTCGGCGGGGCGGAAGCTGGCACGCTTACATTTATGGTTGGCGGCTCAAAGGATAGTTTTGCCAAGGCTGAAGAAGCCTTGAATATTATGGGTGGAAAGCTCGTGCATTGCGGTGCAGGCGGAGCGGGCCAATCAGCCAAAATATGCAATAATATGTTGTTGGGCATTTCAATGATTGGCGCATGCGAAGCGTTTTCTCTGGCAGAAAAACTTGGGCTGGATCAACAATCCTTATTCGATGTTGTCTCCACTTCATCAGGTTCATGCTGGTCAGTGAATACTTATTGCCCTGTACCTGGTATTGGGCCGCAAAGTCCCGCAGATAATGATTACAAACCCGGTTTTGCAGCAGCTCTCATGCTAAAAGATTTGAAATTGTCACAACAGGCGGCTGATGAAAGCAATATGGCAACTCCCATGGGCAAACATGCGGCTGATCTTTATCAGGCAATGGTCGATGGTGATGGGGCGGATACGGATTTTTCCGGCATGATCAATTTTCTCCAGAATATGAAACGAGGCTGAAATGAGTGACGTTGTACTAAGTGAAACCAAAGGCCGTGTGGGCATTCTCACTATTAACCGACCTGAAGCACTGAATGCGGTCAATGCAGATGTCATGCAGCAATTGATTAGCAAGGCGAAGGCTTTTGACGTGGATGATGCCATTGGCTGCATCCTTGTTACAGGCAGTGAAAAAGCGTTTATTGCCGGTGCCGACATCAAAGAGATGCAGGATAAAACTTTCCTGGAAATGTATGAAGCTGATGGGCCTGCGGGCTGGGCAGAATTTGCTGCTATCCGTACGCCAATAGTTGCGGCTGTTTCTGGTTACGCGCTGGGTGGTGGCTGCGAAATTGCCATGATGTGCGATGTGGTGCTTGCAGCTGACAACGCCAAATTTGGTCAGCCGGAAATCAAGCTTGGTGTTATTCCCGGCTGGGGTGGCACTCAGCGTATGGCCAATGCAATCGGTAAGGCGAAGACGATGGATATGGTCTTAACCGGACGCATGATGGATGCGGAAGAAGCAGAGCGCTCAGGCCTTGTGGCGCGGGTGCTACCACTGGATGGATTTTTAGAAGCAGCAATCAAAGTTGCCGAAAAGAT
>JAESUH010000173.1 GCA_016763155.1 Rhizobiaceae bacterium | reverse complement strand
TATTGTTTTTCTTTGCTCATATCACTTCTATTTTACACGCCACACTGTCGTCTAACACAAATGTAACTTGTATTGAAAATTTAGGCTATTACCATATGAAAATCACTTTTGTTGCCGCCCACGCTAATATTCAGAATGGAATCCTTCGATGAATGCCATTGATCCAAAACTCAGTGAACCAAAGCTTAGCAAAGCCGAAGAAAAGGCAATTATCAAACAGGCCGAGAAAGCCGTTGCCAGCGCCAATTCCGTTAAAGCAGAAATCAGCAAGGTAATTTTTGGTCAGGAAGAAGTGGTAGAACAATCACTGATCACCATTCTCTCCGGTGGCCACGCTTTGTTAGTTGGACTTCCGGGCCTTGCCAAAACAAAGCTTGTGGAAACCCTTGGAACAGTGCTCGGGCTGGATGAACAGCGCATTCAGTTCACCCCGGATTTAATGCCGTCGGATATTCTTGGTTCAGAAGTTTTGCATCAGGCCGATGATGGCAAGCGTTCTTTTCAGTTCATCAAAGGCCCGGTATTTGCCCAATTGCTAATGGCTGATGAAATCAACCGCGCCAGCCCGCGCACTCAGGCAGCTTTGTTGCAGGCAATGCAGGAACATCACGTAACCATTGCCGGAAAACGTTATGATTTACCCAAGCCTTTTCACGTGCTTGCCACCCAAAACCCGCTGGAACAGGAAGGCACATATCCCCTTCCCGAGGCCCAGCTTGACCGATTTTTAATGCAGATCGATGTGCCTTATCCCGATATTGATGCGGAACGCGCCATTCTGTTTGATACCACTGGCGTTTCTGAAGCCACAGCAAAAGAAGTTATCAGCTCTAACGAATTGCAGGATATGCAACTTCTGGTGCGCAAGCTTCCGGTCGGCGAAAGCGTTATTTCCGCAATTTTAGAACTGGTTCGCTCCGCTCGTCCAGGCACCGCATCCAAAGAGCTGGAAGAATTTATTTCCTGGGGTCCAGGCCCCCGCGCCAGTCAGGCATTGATGCTAACTGCCAGAGCACGAGCCCTGCTTCATGGACGCCTTGCCCCATCGGTAGATGATGTTTTGGCACTGGCAGAAAGCGTTCTCCAGCACCGTATGCAACTGACATTTGCTGCACGTGCCGAGCGCGTAACCATTCATGAAATTATTTCAAAACTGAAGGCAAATATTGGATGATCAGCGCCTTTTCTTCCAAAAAAGAGAAGGGCAACAAATGAGCCCGGCAATTGGTGCCATAGCCCAGCGCGAAACGGGCAAGGACACAATTTTGCGCGCCCGTGCGCGTGCCGACCTCATTCCTGATTTACTGGTAGAAGCCCAACGCATATCAAACAACGTTTTTGCCGGTTGGCATGGTCGCAAGAAACGCGGCGTTGGCGAAAATTTCTGGCAGTTTCGCCCCTATAGCGTTGGCGAAAACATGGCAGCAATCGATTGGCGAAAATCTGCCCGCGACGATCATATCTATGTCAAAGACCGCGAATGGCAGGCAGCCCATACGATCTGGTTATGGGTAGATGAAAGCCCGTCAATGCTGTTTAAATCCGATCTCGGCAGCGTATCAAAACAATCCCGCGCACTGGTCTTGGCATTCGCCATGGCCGAATTGCTTGCCCGCTCCGGCGAGCGGGTTGGCTGGCTCGGCGTTACCCCGCCAATTGCCAGCAGAACCGCATCTGAAAAACTGGCCGAGGCATTGATCCTCTCCGAGCCACAAGATCGTTTCCCAATCGCTGATGCGATTAAAGATAATTCCGATATTATCATCTTCAGTGACTTTCTGGATACCATGGATAATACCGAAGACCGTCTGCGCTCCTTTGCCCGGCGCGGAGCCAATTGTCATCTGGTCCAAATCATTGATCCGGTGGAAGAAACTTTTCCATACGCCGGACGGGTAGAGTTCATCGATCCAGAAACCAATGAACGTTTAACCGCAGGCAATGCGCAAGGTTTAGCGGACGATTACACTGCCCTGTTTGCGGCAAGAAACGCTTCCCTTCGTACCCTTGCCACCAAACTTGGCTGGAGCTATCTGGCCCACCATACAGACCGGTTGGCATCGGAAGCGCTTGTAACGCTCCATGAATATTTAGGGTCCAGCCGCCAATCCCACCATCATGGAAGGCTTTGAGCATGTTCGGGCTTCCTTTGGTTTTTGGCGCACCCTTGGTGTTATTTGGACTATTTGCCCTTCCGGTGATCTGGTACTTACTGCGTCTTACGCCGCCAAAACCTCAACAGGAAATTTTCCCCCCAACTGGCATTCTGGCACAACTCTTAAAGCGTGAGGAAACCCCTGCCCAAAGTCCGTGGTGGCTTACGCTACTTCGTCTACTGCTCGCAGCATTGGCCATATTGGCAATGTCACTCCCCCTTTGGAACCCCGAAGAAGCAACGCTTACAGGCGAAGGTCCGATCACATTGATCATCGATGATGGCTGGGCCTCGGGCGAGGATTGGGATGCACGAAAACAATCGGCAACCAAACTGGTCAATGAAGCGCGAGATGCCAACCGTCTGGTTTCCATCATCACCACCACCGCACCAGCTAACACAAAAGGTGGCCCGGTGAATGCAGAAGAAGCCCTCAAAATCATCGACGGAATGATCAACAGCGCCGTAAAACCAGATCACGCGACAACCGCAAACATTCTCGCGGAAATGACAAATTCCGGCACTGTTGTTTTCTTTTCCGATGGACTTTCCCGCCCGGGCACAGACGCTCTTGCCAAGGCCATCGGCGCAACAAGTGGGCCCAAATTTCTATATCAGCCAAAAACCAAAAATCTGGTTGCAATGAACCGGATTTCAAATGATCCTGATGCCCTGCGTGGACGCATTAACCGGGTGGACGTAACAGATACCCGCACAGTGGACCTCACCGCATACGATATTAAAGGCATAGCCATTGCCCGACAAAGCGTCGAATTTTCCAGCGGCGAAAACGAGGCAGAATTCCAGCTCAAGGAACCAGTGGAGCTGCGCAACGAGATCACCAGAATCTCAATCAATCAAGCCAACAATCCAGGTGCCGTGCAATTGCTTGATGAAAGCAATCGTCGTCGGCTTGTCGGAATTATCTCCGGCGAAAAACGAGACCTTTCTCAACCCCTGCTCTCACCGCTTTATTATATCACCCGAGCGCTGGAGCCCTTTAGCGATATTCGTGAAGCGAATAACGCAAATGTCGCCCAAGCAGTTCCTGATCTTATAAATCAGGGCGTATCCGCAATGGTTCTGGCCGATGTGGGGTTAATCCCGAAAGAAACCGTAAATACCTTTCAGGAGTGGATTGAAAAAGGCGGCATGCTAATCCGCTTTGCCGGTCCACGCATGGCCGCAAGTCGCGAAGAAACCCTGCTGCCAGTGCGCATTCGCCAGGGCAACCGAAATCTCGGCAGCGCCCTTTCATGGGAAGCGCCAAAGCCGGTTGCTGCCTTTGAAACAAGCAGCCCGTTTTATGGATTGCAACCGCCAAAAGAAGTGTTGGTCACACGGCAAATTCTTGCCCTTCAAGAACTTAGTCTAGAGGGAAAAACCTGGGCAAGCCTTGAAGATGGAACCCCACTGGTAACAGCTGAACAACGTGGCAATGGCTGGATTGTGCTATTTCATGTGAGCTCTGATGCCACGTGGTCCAATTTACCCATTTCGGGAACATTCGTTGAAATGTTGCGCCGGGTGGTAAACCAGTCAAAATCCAACAGTTCTGGCGCCCTCAATCCAG
>JAESUH010000172.1 GCA_016763155.1 Rhizobiaceae bacterium | reverse complement strand
CGCAAAAATTGGTTTCAACGAGCCAACATAGTTTTGGCCTGGTTGCTAATCGTAACAGCTCTTGCAAACCCAGTTTGGGTTGGAGACGCAATAGTCGTAGAAAAATCTGCACGCGATCTAATGATGATCGTCGATCTATCCGGTTCCATGGACGAGAAGGATTTTACTGACGCTACAGGCGAAAAAATCACACGACTTGATGCGGTAAAGCAAGTGTTGCACGATTTTATCGCACGGCGAAAAAGCGACCGGATCGGTTTGGCGGTTTTTGGCAATGCTGCATTTCCCCAAGCGCCCTTCACCGAAGATCATAAAACGGTGCTAGCATTACTTGACGAAGTACAAACAGGAATGGCCGGACCAAAGACCATGATTGGCGATGCGATAGGCTTGACCATTCGCCTGTTCGAGGCCAGTGAAGCCGAAAACAAAGTCGCAATATTGCTAACCGATGGCAATGATACAGGAAGCCAGATGCCGGTCACCAGATCAGCTGAAATTGCCGCGGAAAACGGAATCATAATCCATACCATTGCAATGGGAGACCCAACCACAGTTGGCGAACAGGAACTTGATATCGACGTTTTGAAGAACATCTCCACGGCAACTGGCGGCGAGTTCTTTCTGGCACTCGATCGAAGCGAGCTTGATAAAATATATGATGAGCTCGACAAACTGGAGGCAGAGAAACTAGAGACCCTGTCCTACCGCCCAAAGCGTTCAATGTTTCATTATCCACTTGGCTTGCTCATATTATGCAACCTCATTCTAATGGGCGTTATGCTGATTTCAGCTTCCAGACGGAAATTAGACCATGTTTGAAGGAGCCATTGATCAATTACACTTCTTGCGCCCGGTCTGGTTGGTTCTTATCCCAATAGCCATTTGGTTGCATTTTCGTTTGCGAAAAGGTGTATTGCTTTCCGCCAGCTGGAATGACGTTATCGCGCCACATCTTTTGAAACACCTTGCTGTAATTGGCAAAGATACCAAGCGGATTAAGCCCTACCAGTTTTTGACAATTGCATTTGTGTTAGCCACCATTGCGCTGGCCGGACCGACCTGGCAGCGCCAAATTACACCTTTCACACAAGACAAAGCGCCCCTCATCATAGCTTTAAAACTTACGCCCACCATGCTGGCGACAGATCAGGCACCCACACGCCTTGAACGCGCCAAGCAGAAAATCCGGGATTTACTGGAGCGGCGAAAAGGTGCTCGAACGGCTGTGATTGCCTATGCGGGCAGTGCACATGCCGTGTTGCCGCTCACAGATGATGCAGAGTTGATTGAGCTTTATCTGGCCTCCCTAGTTCCATCTTTGATGCCCGTTGAGGGAGATAATGCCGAGGCAGCTTTGGCACTGGCCGATAAGATCTTGCAGCCAGAAGAAGCGGCTGGCACAATATTATTTATGAGCGATGGAATTGATCGGACGCTCGCCCCATCTTTTGCCGAACACCTAACTTCATCTCAAGATCAAGTGTTGTTTCTAGCCTTCGGGAGCGAAGCGGGCGGCCCAATTGCGGAAACCGGGTCAGGGTCAAACACGTTCGGATTGGTGGAAGGCAATGCCCCAGGAGTTGATATTGGCGGTATCAGAGAAGTAGCAAAAGCGGCAGGCGGCAGCGTGGTAAGCGCAACACCTGACCCATCTGACGTCAATGCATTATCTGGACAGACAACCAGCCATTTAATCGACAAGTTACAGCAAGACGAAAATCTGCAATGGCGCGATTTTGGCTATGTCCTCCTTTGGCCGCTGGCATTCTTGATATTGCTTTGGGCCCGGCGCGGGTGGACGGTTTATTGGGTATAACAATGATTTCTCGTTTCATCATATTGCTGGTTTTAGCGTTGCACCCAAGTGCTGCATTTGCTGATGGTTTTTTAGACTTGTGGCTAACCCCAGATCAGCAGGGGCGGTTTTATTTTCAGCGCGAGGATTTTCAAAAATCCGCTCGGACATTTGAGCAAATCGAATGGAAAGCAATCGCTTTTTATAAAGCTGGAGATTATTCAAATGCAGCTGCATTGATTAAAGACCCCAATACGCCGGAGGAGTTCCTATTCCTTGGAAACGCCCTCGCCCGACAAGAAAAACTTGCCCCCGCGATTGAGGCCTTCAATCAGGCGCTGCAGTTGAAACCTGATTTTCCAGAAGCCATTTTCAATCTGGATTGGGTCGAAGGCCTGCTGAAATTAAGCCAAAAAAAATATGAAGATGCAGGTGGCACTGGCGGTAAACTTGGGGCCGACAAAATTGTTTTCGATGAACGCGGTAATGAGGGTAAAGGCGAAATGACTGCACAGGAAGTGCAGGCAAAAAAAGGGTTAACGGACGAGCAAATTCGCACCATGTGGATGCGGAGGGTACAAACCACTCCCGGTGACTTTCTCGCATATAAATTTTCCTATCAACTCTCCGCGGGCAACACCGAGAAAAAGGATGACGCGCAATGAGGGCTGCACTTTTCATTCTTCTGATACTTTTTTCCAATCCGGCATTTGGCCAGTCAACGGAGGAAGTAGCTATTGACGCAGAGCCGGAGATCCGCGCATTCCTGGAGCCGGATAGTGACATTTATGTTGGCCAACTCATTCGTTTATGGATTGAAATTTCAACTCCGACAAGGTTCTCAAAAGCACCTAATTACCCAGAATTGTTGATCGACGGAGCCATCGTACTTTTACCGGATCAATTCGGCGTCAATACTTCAAGTAGCCAAGGCGGCAAGACGCGGGTTGGACAACGCCAACGATATGCGATTATCCCCCAACATGAAGGCACATTTATCGTGCCTCCAATCAAGATCCCGTTTGGCATAATGATCAATGGCAAAGCATCAGATCCAATTATACTACAAACCAAGCCTCTAGAATTAACTGCAGCTTTTCCACCTGGAATGGAAAACGCCAAACAGATTTTGTCGACGAAAGAGTTTTCGATCAATGAAACTTATGACCGGGAAACCACAGACCTCAAGGTTGGCGATGCGATTACTCGCACTGTGACATTGCATGGAGAAAACACATTTGCGCTTGCACTACCTACCCTCAACTTTGAACCCGTTAAGGGAACTCGCATTTATCTGGCACAATCAGTTTTAACCAATAAGACCAACCGCGGACAATATAGCGGCACCCGAATTGACGCCGGCACTTATGTTCTGGAACAAGCTGGCGATGTGGTGCTACCAGAAATAAAAGTGCAATGGTGGAACCCTGAATCAAAAACGATAGAAAGCACCCTCCTCCCCTCACTTGAATTTCAAGTAGCAAAAAACCCCAACTTTCAAAATCCGGGAAGCATTTCACCCGAAAGCAAAAATTTGGCGGAGAAACTAAAGCAGGGGGTAGCTTCGTTTCTGGCCTGGCTCTGGGACAATATTGTTATGCTGTCTCTGGCGGCGTTCGGCATCTACGTCGTCATGATGGCTTGGCAGCGCTTCGGGAAACCGATGATTGAACGGGTGCAAACCTGGCACCAGCGCAGGCTAGTTTCCGAACCTCACTATTTCCGTGAATTTCACCGAGCCTGCAACACCAATGATGAAACAAAAATCGCACAAAGTTTTTGGCGTTGGGTGAATAGCCTGTCTCCTGACACAAAAACCATTCCCACATTATCTATTGCAGGGTTGCGCGATACAGAAATCTCACCTGAGGATTATTTCAAACAATTAGGCCTATCCCATTACGGCAACGGATCCGAAACAAAAATCGATGGGCAAAAATTTTATCAGGCAATGAAAGCCAAACGTCGTGAAATACGTTCACACCGCTCAACAAAGCCACCACTTGGCAAGAAGGCAACATTAAATCCACAAGGTTGATTTTGTAGACGCAGGGCCTCTCAGTGAATAGCTAGGGCTCTAAATGCCTAGATAACGGTGCAATGCATCCCGGTCCGCGCGAAGTTCATCTGACGTACCCGACCAAACGATTTTGCCACGCTCAATAATGAAATTGACATCGGCAATTCTAAGCAAATCTTTCAGGTTCTTATCGACAACCAGAATAGACATCTGTTCGCCTTTGATGCGGTTCAATGCAGCCCAGATATTCTTGCGCACCAATGGGGCAAGCCCTTCCGTTGCCTCATCCAGAATAAGCAGTTTTGGATTGGTCATGAGCGCACGCCCAATGGCGAGCATTTGTTGTTCCCCACCGGATAGCAAATTGCCCATTGAGCTTGAACGTGTTGCCAATTCTGGAAACAACGCATAGACCTTGTCGATCGTCCACGGGTCTTTAAAACCCAAATGGTTACTGGCCGTTGCCACCAGATTTTCTCTCAAAGACAAATTTGGAAAAATTTGCCGTCCCTCAGGAACAAGGCCGATACCAAGATTGGCGATCTTGAAAGATTCACGCCCAACCAGCTCCACATCATCAAAAAGGATAGACCCGCTGCTGGCTTTGACGATGCCCATCAGTGACTTGATCGTCGTCGTTTTGCCCATGCCGTTTCGCCCCAGCAGGGTTGCCACCTGCCCGGAACCAAATGCAAAATCCATACCGAACAGAGCTTGTGAATTGCCGTAATGGCTGACCAGATTTTCAACTTTTAACATGATCTATTCCTCACCCAGATAGGCATGGCGCACATCATCATTACTACGAATTTCATCGGGCGTACCCGTCGCGATAATATGGCCATAAACCAACACAGATATACGATCAGCCAGCGCAAAAACCGCGTCCATATCATGTTCAATCAACAAAATCGTGCGCTTGCCTTTGAGATCTTTCAGGAACTCAATCATGGTTGTGCTTTCGGTCGGTCCAAGTCCCGCCATTGGTTCATCAAGCAACATCAACTCAGCTTTGGAAGCCAGAGCAACCGCAATTTCTATTTGCCGGTGTTCGCCGTGGGAAAGCGCCACTGTTGGCTCATCTGCCCGTCCATCTAAACCAAATTGGGCAAGCAGTTCACGGCCTTCCTCGCGCAGATATTCGATGTCGCGGGCAGGTTTTAAAAACCGAAACGAATGCTTGTCCCGCGCCTGAATTGCCAATGCAACATTATCCAGCACAGTCATACTCATTATCAGGGATGTAATTTGAAATGACCGAGTAATTCCCAATCGTGCCCGTGAATAGGCCGGGCGATTGGTGATGTTTTCCCCCTGAAAAACTATCGAACCACTATCAGGCCTCAATGCACCCGAAAGTTGGGAAATCAGCGTTGTCTTACCAGCGCCATTTGGGCCGATAATTGCATGAAGCTCGCCCTTTTCGACTTTCAGATTTACATCATCAGTCGCAGTCACACCGCCAAAGCTTTTTCGCAGGGATGTGATTTCTAACAAAGCAGCCATCTATTTCCCTTTGCCTTTAATCAGGCCAACTAAACCACCGCGTGCAAATAATACGACCGCGATTAGAATTAACCCAAATGGCAGATGCCAGAATATCGTATAGCTGGACAGAAATTCTTCCAACAATATGAAGCCAGCAGCCCCCATAACCGGGCCGATAGCGGTGGTAGCACCGCCAAGAATAACCATGAACATAAGCTCGCCTGAACGGCTCCAGCCCATCATGTCAGGCGACACGAAGGTTGTGAAATTACCCAGCAATGCGCCAGCATATCCACACATCGCACCAGAAATCACATAGGCCGTCAGCTTATAAAAATAGGTATTATAACCCATCGTTACCATGCGTTCATTATTGCCCTTGGCCCCCTGCAACACCATGCCGAAACGTGAATTGACGATTGTCTTTACAACGATCATGGCAATCACCAATGAGACATAAGCAATCATAAATAATTGCAGTGGGTTGTCTAAATTCAAAGGAGGTATTTCAGAACGAATATCAATCACCAACCCATCATCGCCACCATATTCATCAATCGACAGGAAAAAATAATAGGCCATCATCCCGAAGGCCATGGTGATCATAATGAAATAAACGCCTTTGGTACGCAGGCTGATTGCGCCGGTAAACAAAGCAAAAATTGCAGAAATAACAACGGCCAATAGGATATGAATTCCAGCGCCGTAACCCGCAACGGCTTCGAAACCACCATAGGTTTCGTGATAAACCGGTATCCCAACAGCGTAGGCGCCAATGCCGATATAGGCTGCGTGCCCGAAGGAAACCAAGCCGCCATAACCCAACACCAAATTCAGGCTTACCGCAGCTATCGCAAGGATAACAAGGCGCGTGGCCAATAGCAGGTAAAACTCGTTCCCGGTCCATAAAAATACTGGTGGTAGGATGAGCAATGCCAGCATCACTACCAGCGTCAACCAGTCTGTTCGCGTCAATTGTAACATCAGCGCACCTTAGGTGGGAATAAGCCCTGTGGCCGCACCGCGAGGATGACCGCCATAAGAATATAAATCAACATTGAAGAAATCGCAGGAGCAGAAGTCTCTGCTGCATCCGAACTCATGAATAATTTGAAAATGTCATCGAGGAAAGAACGACCAAGCGTATCGATCAACCCGATTATCAGCGCTGCAAAAAAAGCACCCTTCATAGACCCGATGCCACCGATGATGATGACAACAAATGCGGTGATGATGATTTCTCCGCCCATGGAAATCGAAGCTTCTGTGATTGGCGAAATCAGCATTCCGGCAAGTCCGGCAAGCATCGCGCCCAGCGCAAATACCAGCGCGAACAACCACTGAATATCAATTCCAAGTGCAGAAACCATAACGCGGTTTGAAGCCCCTGCCCTGATCAACATACCAAGGCGGGTAAAATTAACGAGCCAGTAGAGCCCGCCAGCAACAGCCAGCCCAACCCCAATGATCAACAAACGATAAGTTGGTATAACCACGCCAGTGAATATTTCCACCTGGCCATCCAGCCATGCAGGAAGTGGCACGGCAAAGCCTTCCGGACCCCATATCAAATGCACAGATGTATCAATCACCAGGATCAATCCAAAGGTACCCAACACGTGATCCAAATGATCCCGCGCATATAAATGGCGTGCCAGGAGTCTTTCAATCCCGTAGCCAACAGCTGCTGTCAGCGGCAAGGCAATCAGTATTGCCAGCAGAAAATTGCCGACAACAAATGTCAACGAAGCACAGATGAAAGCACCAACCATATAGATGGAGCCATGCGCCAGATTAACAAAATCAAGAATGCCAAATACCAGCGTTAAACCTGATGCCACCAGAAACAGCAGCAAACCAAGTTGAACACCATTTAGCGTCTGCACGATAAGAAGTGTGTAATCCACAACGATTTCCGAAAAATTAGTGTCAGAAATGGCCGGGTTTTATCCCGGCCATTAGTTTAAAAGGACGTGCCTTCTTATTTCAATGAACACTCAGATGCATAAGTATCCTGATGGTTTTCAAACACGGTTTTCACAACTTTTGTGGTCCATGTACCATCGGAATCTTTCACAACTTCGCGCAAATAGAAGTTTTGAACCGGCATATGGTTGTTACCATAGCTGTATTTACCGCGCACTGAAGGATAGTTCGCTGCTTTCATAGCAGCGCGCATTCCATCCATATCGGTCAAATCACCTTTAACCGCTTCAACCGCTGATTTAATCAACATGATTGAATCATACGCTTGAGCTGCATAAAATGATGGGTAAGTGCCATAAGCTGCCTTGAAGTCAGCTACAAACTTTTTGTTTTGTGGATTGTCCAGGCTTGGATCCCACTGCTGTGTGGTTTGCGAACCAATCACACTTTCAAAATTTGCAGCCTGCAATTTTGGCAAGCTAAGCGCATCAACCGTAAATACGGAATAAAGCGGCAATATATCTTTCAGGCCCGCCTGATGATATTGCTTGATGAACGCGCCACCAGCTTTACCAGGATAGAATACGAACAACCCTTCAGCACCAGATGCTTTTGCTTTTGCCAATTCAGCAGAGAAATCAAGCTGCGCATCTGCACCCCATTTGGTCAGATCCTTACCAAGGACTTTACCTTTAAATGTGCGCTCAACGCCGGTCACCATATTTTTGCCGGCTGCATAGTTTGGCGCCATAATGTAAAGGGATTTAACACCCTTCTGGTTCAGCACTTCACCCATAGCCATCGGTGTTTGGTCATTCTGCCAGGATGTAGAGAAGAAGTTTTCATGGCAGAGCTTGCCTGCAATAGGAGAAGGTCCGGCATTTGCGGAGATCATGAAT
Source organism: Rhizobiaceae bacterium (assembly GCA_016763155.1). GTDB lineage: Bacteria > Pseudomonadota > Alphaproteobacteria > Rhizobiales > Rhizobiaceae. Next base: position 837 of record JAESUH010000172.1, on the reverse strand, counting down.
TTTCCCGCATCCAGAACAGATTTGCGAGAAGCGAGCAAAACGTGGCTCCAAATATAGCCAGCAACAAATGTTACATCGTCCTGCTTAACCAATTTGTCTGTAACCTGTTTGCCGGTTTCAGGCTTAAATCCGTCATCGCCATAAATCAGGTTAACATCCAGATCGCCCATTTTTCCGCCGATATGTTTCAGCGCAAGATCAACAGCATTTTTCTGGTCATTACCAATAACGGCTCCGCCGGTTGTTAGCGTTGTAACAAACCCGATCTTCACTTCTGCTGCCATGGCAGGCAACGTAAACATAGTGGCAGCGATGGCCGCCGATAAAAGTCTTTTCATGTATTTTCTCCCAATTATTCAGTTTTGTGCTTTTGGAAACGCGGTGATGGCAATAACCAAATAACGCCCCACGTATAAGCTATTTTTTTCCCAATTGACAAAATTAACCGTGGGACACCTCCACCAATTCGCAATTACGCCAATCCCACATATATAGCCAATTTTATCTAGCGCTCAAATTATACATGTTACCATATAATGCAACCCGAATTGCATTATAGTGCCAAAAAAACTGCACTATAATGCATTTTTTAGAATTTTTGAGTAAAATTCGGACTTCAAACCCCGAAAATGCAGGATATTGCTCTGTTCAGACAGCTCTTTCGGTCAAGCTCAGGCCGTAGTTCTCGCTAAATTTAGAACGTAGAAAAATACTCTGCCTGCTCCCATTCCGAAATTGACTGCAGATATCTGTCCCATTCCGCACGCTTAATCTGTGAAAGATAGTCAACAAACTCTTTTCCAAACTGCTCCAAGAACAACGTTGAATTCTCAAATT
>JAESUH010000171.1 GCA_016763155.1 Rhizobiaceae bacterium | reverse complement strand
GTTAATTATTTCCTCTTGTAATGTTGTAAAAAGAGTTGGAGAAAATGACCATTTATTGACCCATACTTCGGTTTACATTAATGAAAAAAAAACAACTTCGGAAGAGATTACAAATCTTATTTATCAAAAACCAAACAGTAAATTATTAGGTTTTCCGTTACGTTTGCACATCTATAATTTAGCACGTCAAAATATAGATTCAATTTTAGAAGCTAAAATATATAATAACCCAAAAAAGATAGCTTGGAAAACTAAAGTATTATCAAAAAAGCAATTAGATAAAGATATAGAGTCTCGAAAAAGTTTTAATAAGTGGCTAAAAACAACTGGAGAAGCTCCAGTAATTGTAGATACCATAAGAACACGAAAATCTAAAAACAAATTAGATGGCTATTATTTTGCAAATGGATGGTTTGATGTCAAAACAACTTCAAAAACAACAAGAAATGACAACAAGCGTGACAAGGCAATGAATAAGGGCATTTTGCAGGTTATTCGATTAACAAAGCCTGAGCTTCAAAAGCAGCATTAAAATGTGCATCCAAATTATTCGGGTCGCTGGTACTTTCCTTTGCCGGATGAATATTTTTGATTGCCCCTAGGTTAGCAAAAAGCGGGCCGCGGATCATCATCTTTCGTTGTCAGCACTATCAATACATACCGATCTCCCCTCAAATCCAATGCCTCCAGTTTTTCTTTTCTATAATTATGCCGATTATACACTGCGGTAACAGCAGCGACCCCTGGGTCCGTTTGATTCAGAACACGGGTTATGGTGCGTTCATATACACCAAGGTTTGCCAATTTTGTGGTCGCTGTTCGACGTAGGTCATAAAGTTGAATATCCTGCTGCCATTCATGCTCTTCCCGCAACCTCACAAAAGATCTGGTGAGAGAGTGAACTCCGATAGGTTTGTTAGTGTTGCTTGGCGAAGGAAATACACAATTGCTCTCTGCCTGCCTTTTTGTATGTAAGGATAGAGCCTCTTCAATCAGTTCAGTCATAGATTGGTCAATTAATGATTGAGCAATTTCATTGATGCCGTAAGTTATGATAGAGCTACATCGGTTAAATGGATGAAAATTCGAAAAATACCACAACTCATTCAATGGCATACGCGGGTATTTTTCATTCCAAAACTAAATAATCGCTGTAAACCAAGATCAGACGTTCAGCAAAAATTGGTGTTGCCGCTATTTAAATAAGGATTGCGCTGGCTTTGGAGATTACTGGCAAACCTAACGAAAAATCGCTGCCTCGTCTCCAACTGCAGACGTAGTTATAAAACTCACGAACTACTGCTTCCCGACAAACTTGCCGTTGAAGAAGATGGTGGAATGTCGGAGTTCGCTAGATTCTGCATTGCAGCAGCGGATTCTTTGGGTGTTTTACCAAAATGCTGCCGATACAGCTTGGTAAAGTGGCTGACGCTAGAAAAACCAGCAGCGTGCGCGATTTCGGTTATGGTTCGAAACTGGCGCAACAATATTAGGTTCCGCGCGAATTCGAGACGCACTGAACGAATGAAAGCGACCGGCGTTAGCCCATGGGAAGCTTTCAAACGTCGGCCCAGCGTTTTTTCACTGGTTCCAAGGGATGTCGCCAGTTCCTTGACGCCGAAGCTATCATCTCCCATATGGTCGTGGATAATTTTGGTGGCACGCTGCAACAATTGTTGTTCAACAGAAGCCTGCAAATTATTATTTGGATCATCTGCTAAAATGCTCTCAAGCGCTTTAATCCGCTCACCACTGGTTTTTTGAAACTCTGCGCGCTGATTTTGAGTATCGACCATTTTTTGGTGCAGTATCTCCGCTTCAACGGTGGCTGCCTGACCTTTTGCCTGCATAGCCTTCACCAAAGTTGAGAGGGAAATCATAATGAAAATTGCTTCGCCAACGATCGCAAAATTGAAACCAAGGGTATTGGAGCGCAACAACATGAGTTGGACGGTAGAGCTGGTTTCTACCGTCACGGCCGGGAATACCAGCAAGTAAATGGAGACCACCAGACCAAGAATAAGCGCAACCAATGAGGCCGCGACCGGTAATGCCTGAGGCAGGCCCTTGCGTATCTTTTTAATTGCGATGACAAGCAGAACCATCGGGCTGACAACGTAAAACAGATATAACGGCAAGGATAACGCCCAAGGGTCAATAACCGCGAGAATTGTTGTCAAAAGGGCAACACCAGACAGACCGATAAACACGGTACGATACTCATTTCGATCAGAGCTTTGAATTAACAGCACCCGGCAATATAAAATATTGGCTAGAACACTCGTCCCTGAAGCCAGTCCCATTAGTGGCGCTACCACAGTGACAGGCAGCACGGCCTCGGTAATCCAGCTGAGCCAACCATCATAAAGAAACGCATAGGCGAATATGCAGCCCAAATAGAGTGTGTAATAGCGATAAAAACGCGCCTCGACTTGCCGAAATAAAACAAGGCTGAACATAGCCATGGCAGCGATAAAACCGAGAAATACGATCAGCGCCGTTTCGAACTTTACCGTCCAATCGGTGAACAGGTTTTGGGAGACAATGAGGGGCTTGATGATGGGTTCGTAAGTGCCAGTCAGCCTCAGGTAAAATATTCGTTCTTCGCCCGCGCCGATGTTAAAAGGAACAGCTGCGCCAACCGCATTGATTGCCCTTTCTTTTAGAGGAACACTGCGCCCGTTTCGTGCCACGTTGACGAGATTTGCTTCGCGCTGTTCGTAAAGGGCCACTTCATCAAAAACAATTTGCGTGAAGGCAATGACCCAATCCATATCGCTGGCATGAGGATTAGCGACCTTGAAGCGAAGCCAAAGAGCACCCTTAGGTGCGGGGGTATTAAAACTGCCTTTGCAAATGTTTGTTTGGAATTGTTCATCGGTGATCGCGTCAGCAGTAATTGTTCCCATCGAATCAATAAAGTAGGCAGCGATCAAAGGCTTCATGTGGCCTTGTTTGCTATCCGAGAGCGTGTTGGCGAGGAGCTTTGTGCCGCTTGCATCAAAGCAAGCTGGTTGCCCGTTATTAGCAGCAGCGCTTTGCGCTGGCACAATAACTAACAAGAACAACATTACGGAGAACTGGACCAGTATCAGGTATATTTTTTGCATCACCAACCAATCTTATCCATTAAGTCTAACTTATTTCCTAGGATTAGGAAGCAACCTAAGTGCATTTTGGACAAAAACAATCACATATCGGTCAAAATACTGGTTAACCATTCCTTACTGAAACAAAACTGTATCTGGTTGCAATTGCAGCGACCGTTAGCGCGGTTGTAAAGGGGGCTGGTTCTATAGCCTGCGTAACGGTTCAGATGTTTTAGTATTGGCAGGGTTAGTAGTTCTTAAAAACCCTAAGCCTACCAACGTTTGTTCCGCATCAGAGTATCGATCGGATTGTGTAAATGAGTATATCAAGAGTTGCACTCGGCGCAAATGCGCCGGTTGGTGTTAAGCGTATGTGTGCCGAATTTTTTTCCGTTTTACTATCAACTACCGCCTTGGTGCGTCCAATTCCAAAGCGACGTATTGTAGTTGTGTTGGGAGCATTGCTGATTTCCTTCGTACCAACTCTCTCACGGGCCACCGATGATCTTCCCAGCGATGATCTTCCCAGTGGCGGAACTATTGTTGCAGGTCAGGCGAATATCAGCGGCGCAGCCAATGGTTTGTTGATCACCCAAAGTTCCAAGAACGCCATCATCAACTGGAACGGCTTTTCGGTTGGAGCGGGCAAGAATGTTGCCTTCCAGAACGGCTCAGGCGCAACGCTAAATCGGGTGACGGGAACCGGCACTTCATTCATCAACGGCAAACTGTCTGCGACCGGCTCACTGTTCCTGATTAACCAAAATGGTGTTGTCATCGGCAAGAACGGCGTGATCAAGACTGGCGGGAGTTTCATCGCTTCAACGCTTGATGTAACCAACCAGGATTTCCTCAATGGCGGTGATCTAACATTTAGAGGCAACTCTAACGCCTCGGTCATCAATCTGGGCAAGGTCTCTTCGCTTGGTGGCGACGTGGCATTTATCGCTCATACCGTGGTCAATGAAGGTTCTATCTCAGCGCCCAATGGTACGGCGGCACTGCTTGCTGGCCGCGAAGTGTTGATGCGCGATGCAGCCCTTAATGATGGCAAGTTCGTGGTCAAGCTTGGCGACGCAAATTCCTCGGTCACCGAAGCTGGCATGATTGCGGCCGCATCCGTGGAATTACGTGCCAATGGCGGCAATGTTTATGCGCTTGCCGGCAACAAAGGCGGCGCGATCAACGCCACTGGTGTCACAAATTCAGGTGGCCGTATATTCCTCACCGCTTCAGGCGGCAGGGTGACGGTTAACAAGCGGATCAAAGCCAAACGCAGCAATGGCGCGGGCGGTAATATCTTCATCAATGCTGGTATTGTCTCAATTGCCAATTTACTCAATGTGAGCAGTGCCACAGGGCACGGCGGCAATATTGATATTGGTGCCAGCGATACGACAACCCTTGCAGGCGCAACATTGGATGCCTCGGGTTATGCCGGTGGTGGCAGCATTCGTGTTGGTGGCGAATATCAGGGCGGCAAGTATCTTAGCGAAGACGAAGTGCAAAATGTGCAGACGCTTCTGATTGACGAACTAACGACGCTCAAAGCAGATGGCACCGGTAACAATGCCGATGGCGGTAAGATCATCATGTGGGCTGATGGTGACACCACCTTCAACGGCAGCGCCTCGGCCAGAGCAAGCGGCAATGGTACAGGCGGTTTTGTAGAAACCTCTGCCGCATATTTGCATATTGGCAATAGCGTGCGGGTGACGACATTATCTGAAACCGGCACTGCTGGTACATGGCTGCTTGATCCGGGCGATTTTATTGTCTCGGCTTCTGGCGGCGATATGACCGGGGCGCAGCTGTCGGGTTGGCTAAATTCTACCAGTATCGGCATCCTTACTAGCCTTATTTCAGGCCCAGGCAACGGTGATATATTTATCAATGATGCGATCGCTTGGTCGTCGGACAACAGGCTGGAGCTCGTGGCAGAGCGTAATGTTGAGATCAATGCCGATGTTACGGCAACAGGTACAAATGCTGGTTTGGTTGTCACCTATGGCGCAGGTGGCGAATACATCTTTGGCGCAGGTGGCAAGGTCACCTTGTCAGGCGCTAACGCCTCATTGGCGATCAATGGCCAAGCCTATACGCTTATCCATAATGTGAACCAGCTTCAGGACATGAACAACGATCGGGCTGGCCATTATGCGTTGGCTGAAGATATCGATGCCAGTGCGACGGCGACGTGGAACACAAACGCCGGTTTTGTTTCGGTAGGTGATAGCACCACCAAATTCACCGGCAATTTCAACGGCCATGGCCACACAATTTCCGAGCTGTTCATCGACCGGTCTGGCACCAACAATGTCGGCCTGTTTGGTTACACCAGGGACGCCACCATAGCCAATGTTGGCATGGTTGACGGATCGATCATTGGCGCCGATAATGTCGGCGGGCTGGTCGGACTGCAAGTTTTTGGCAGCATCACCAATGCCTATGCCACTGGTGCGGTGTCGGGTGAAAATTACGTCGGCGGGCTGGTCGGGTGGCAACAGGGCGACATTACCAATGCCTACGCTACTGGTGCGGTGTCAGGTGATACTAACGTCGGTGGTCTGGTCGCGGCACAGTTCGCCGGTAGCAGCATCACCAATGCCTATGCCACCGGCACGGTGTCGGGTGATGATTACGTCGGCGGGCTGGTCGGTTATAGCAGCACCAGCATCACCAATGCCTATGCCACCGGTGCGGTGTTGAGTAAAGAGTTTGTCGGCGGGTTGGTCGGTTATCAAGATGGCACCGGCAGAATCACCAATGCCTATGCCACTGGCGTGGTGTCGGGTGATACTAACGTCGGTGGTCTGGTCGGTTATCAAGATGGCACCAGCAGCAGCACCAGTCCCTACACCGGCAGAATCACCAATGCCTATGCCACCGGTGCGGTGTCGGGCAACACTTTTGTTGGTGGGCTGATCGGGAGCCAACTGGGCAACATCACCAATTCCTATTGGGATGTGGATACGACGGGCCAAGCCAATGCTTCTGGAACCAACACCGGCACACAAACGAATGTTGTAGGTCTTACCAACGCACAGGCATTTGATGTCAGCAGTTACGCGGGCTGGAGCATTGGCACCACAATCGGATACAGCGTTCCTGCGGGCGACTGGCTGATGATCGACGGCGAAACACGGCCTTTCCTTGCCTTTGAGTACTCAACCGAAATTGCCAATGCGCATCAGTTGCAATTGATGGCGTTTGATTTGAACGCAGATTACAATCTGGTGGCCGATATAGATGCCAGTCACACCAATGGTGCGACCCATCCTTCGCAGATGTGGAGCGCGCGCGGTTTTGTGCCAGTGGGAACTTTTCCCAATAATTTCATCGGCGATTTCAACGGCCATGACCACACAATTTCCGAGCTGTTCATCAACAGGCCTGGCACCAACTATGTTGGCCTGTTTAGTTCCGTCGAGAACGCTACAATCGCCAATGTTGGCATGGTTGGCGGTTCAATCACCGGCAGTTTTAGTGTTGGAGGTCTGGTCGGGCTGCAATTCAGCGGCGATATCAGCAATGCCTATGCCACCGGTGCGGTGTCGGGTGATCGTGGCGTCGGTGGTCTGGTCGGGTATCAACTTGGCAGTGGCAGTATCACCAATGCCTATGCCACCGGTGCGGTGTCAGGCGTCACCAGTGTTGGTGGTCTAGTCGGATGGCAAGATGGCAATATCAGCAATGCCTATGCCACCGGTGCGGTGTCGGGTACAAATCAAGTCGGCGGGTTGGTCGGGCATCAAGTTGGCAGCATAATCGATGCCTATGCCACCGGTGCGGTGTCGGGTGATCGTGGCGTCGGTGGTCTGGTCGGGTATCAACTTGGCAGTGGCAGTATCACCGATGCCTATGCCACCGGTGCGGTGTCAGGCGTCGACATTGTTGGTGGTCTAGTCGGATGGCAAGATGGCAGTATTGTCGATGCCTATGCCACTGGTGCAGTGACGGCTGATCAAAACGTCGGCGGGCTGGTCGGGGCGAAATTTGGCAGTGGCAGTATCAGCAATGCCTATGCCACTGGTGCAGTGTTGGGTGACATCCGTGTTGGTGGGCTGGTCGGGGCGCAATTTGGCAGTGGCAGCATCAGCAATGCCTATGCCACTGGTGCGGTGACGGGCAATACTGATGTTGGTGGACTGGTAGGGAATCAACGTAGTGGCAGCAGCATTATCGATGCCCATGCCACTGGTGCGGTGTCGGGTACAAATCAAGTCGGAGGTCTGGTCGGGCGGCAATATGGCAGCATTATCGATGCCTATGCCACTGGTGCGGTATCAGGTGATGCCTACGTCGGTGGTTTGGTCGGGGCTCAGATCGACGGCAGCATTTTCGATGCCTATGCCACCGGCACGGTATCGGGTGATATTGAAGTCGGTGGTTTGGTCGGGGTGCAGCTCAAGGGCAGCATTATCGATGCCTATGCCACTGGTGCAGTGTCGGCTAAAGTGTCTGTCGGCGGGTTGGTCGGATATCAAAACGGCAGCATGACCAATGCCTATGCCACCGGCACGGTGTCGGGTGATATCTATGTTGGTGGACTGGTCGGGGAACAATCTGGCAGTGGCAGCATCACCAAAGCCTATGCCACTGGTGCAGTGACGGGCAATACCCTTGTTGGTGGGCTGATTGGGAATCAACGTAGTGGCGGCAGCATCACCAATAGCTTTTGGGACGTAGATACCACCGGCCGAGCCAATGCTGTTGGCAATTTGGCTGGTTCCATATCGGGCACTACGGGCCTGCACACGACGGAATTTCAGGACACGGCAGGCTTTATGTCACAGGCCTCAGGCTGGGATTTCGAGAACGTCTGGGCACCACCAAGTAACGGATATTATCCCGAACTCTATGCACTGAGCCAGGTCGTCTGGGTGAAGCTGAATGATGTGTCACGAGAATATGGCGAGGCTAATCCGGCCCTGACGGTTGCAGGTACTTATGGCGGACCAGATATTTATGTTTTCGGTCCTGTAGGCGACGTTCTGAGTTTTTCTCCAACGCTATCAACCGCTACAGATACATTATCTAGCGTCGGCAGCTATGCCATCATCGGCATTCCTAGTTCAGTAACCAGTGCCAAGGGTCAGAATTATCGGGTGGTTTATAGCGGTGATCTGACAGTGACGCCTGTGGCTCCAATAGTAACGCCTGTAGTTCCAATAGTGACGCCAGCAACTCCAACTGTGATGCCTGTGGCTGAGACGGTGAAGCTTGCACCCGACATACAAACCGGTGTGTTCATCTCTATTGAAGAGGGCTTTGGACAAAGCATCGAGTGTGCCCAAGAAGGTCTGCTCAGCTGTGAGCTGGTGGAGGCGCAGTTTTGATTGATGGCAAGAAAACGAACCAGAGGAACAGATTTTGACCAAAGATATTGAGATGGGCACGGTGTTGCGCCCAGCCATAGCTATGCGCCTTATTGTGTGTGCGGCAGCGTTCAGTTTTTCCAATTCCGTTTATGCCCAACCGGTTGAGCGTCATCCTGCTCGTATTTTGAGCGGTAATCAAATTACCTCCCTGCCTGGCTCCACTGTGGATGCAGGGGCTCTGGATAGTACGCCATTTGGCGCTAATCTTTCCGGCGTTGTGATTGTCTCCGATAAAAGTGCTGTGCGTGGTGCAGCCAAAGCCAGCGGCATTGTTGTACGCTCGGATAATCAACATCTCAGCAATCCTGAATTTGCAAAGCTGCTATCACCCTATTTGGGGCAGCCACTTTCCCGGCGTTTGATTGGTGAAATCAGAGACACCATCACTCAATATATGCGTAAGCGCAAGCGCCCGCTGGTTGCCGTTATCGTGCCTCCGCAAGAAGTGACAGGTGGAGTGGTGCAATTGCTTGTTGTGCCATTTGTGGTGGGCGAAAAGCACGTAAGCCGGATAGAAACCGGCTATGATAACACCCCTGAATCGCGCGTGCTCGATACTGTGCGCATCGGCCCTGGTGATGAGGTTGAAGCTGATACTCTGCTTGAAGATCTCAACTGGCTTAACCTCAACCCCTTCCGTCAGGTGGGTGTGGTTTTTCAACCCGGCAAGGATGTAGGAACGACTGACCTGACATTCAGCCTGAGCGATCAAAAGCCATGGCAGGTTTATGGGGGCTATGCCAATAGTGGTACGGCGTTCACAGGTCTGGACCGGGTATTTGCAGGGTTCGTCATAGCCAATGCAGCTTTGGGCGATCAACAGCTCTCCTATCAATTCACGTCTTTGCCTGAGGCAATTGGTTCGGACGGGTTTAGCCGTGACAGTGCTTATCTTGCCCATTCACTAGGCTATTTCGTACCTCTTGCATGGTCAAACTCCATGCGCCACAAACTGACCCTTCGCGGCGACTATACCCGCAGTCGTTCCGATCTGACCGATCCGTTCGTCAGTGAGGATGAAACATGGCAGGCAAGTTTCGATTATGCCGGTAATCTGCCTGGCGTGTTTGGGTTTTCCAACCCATCGATTGAATGGTTTGTCGGTGGCGATTTTAAGCGTCAGGAGAGTGATATTTTCTTCGACGGTATTTCTATTTTTCCAAACGTGGTTGAAGTGGTGCAGTTTAACCTTGGCCTGCGCGGCAGACATTCGGGGACTTGGATGGGCCATGCCCACCAAACTGAATATGCCATCAAGGGCGTGTTCAGCCCTGGAGAAATAACCACCTATAACACTGATGCAGCTTTTATTGCTGCCAGCAACAATACAGCTGGTGGGGCCAATTACAATTATCTCACCGCCAATTTTACCCATCACGTAAGCCTGCCCTTGAAGTTTAGCTTTGATCTTGCCTTTGCAGGGCAAACAACCTCCGGCAGTCTTCCCTCAACAGAAAAGTTCGGCATAGGCGGCGTGGGCAGCGTGCGTGGTTACGAAACCAATGAGCGCAGCGGTGATACTGGAGTATCCGTTCAGGCAGAACTTCACTTGCCAGTCTTCCCGTTGTTAAAAGGCGGGAAAATTAGCGCCAATGCAGATGTGTTCGCCTTTGCCGACTACGGCTCTATCCATGAGATCGCCACCAATATTGATCACGAGTTGTCGAGCGCTGGCGTCGGAGTGAATATCCATATCAATAACAATGTTCGCGCTTCGATGGTCTGGGGTCATGCATTTGATGCAGGCATCACCTCTGCAACTGGCAACAACCGGGTGCACGTCACTTTTACAACATCGTTCTAACCACTGATTTATTACAGCGAGTAACAATATGCCTAAAACCATCACTGCACTTTCACTACTAGCAGTTTTATTTGCCGTCACACCTTCGCAGGCGGAGGAACCTGTGAGTACCACAGCGACTTTTGGCTCGTGGACGGTGCGGTGCAATGCCGTTGCCAACGAGAAAGACACAAAAGCAGC
>JAESUH010000170.1 GCA_016763155.1 Rhizobiaceae bacterium | reverse complement strand
GGGTGCTGCAGTGGGGTTTGCGTCTACTGCAAACGCTGAAGACAGTCTCGATCTTGCTGGAAAAACCATTGAGTTTGTAATTCCGTTTTCTGAATCAGGTGGTTCAGCCAAATGGGCTAACTTCTATGCGCCACTTCTAAGTGAGGCGTTGCCTGGAAAACCAACCGTAGTCGTGCGCTATAAGCCAGGTGCAGGTTCTACCAAAGGCGCCAACTGGTTCCAGGAACAAAATTATGATGACACTAAAGGAACGCTGATTTTCGGTTCTTCTGGTTCAACACAATTTCCATATCTTCTGGGTGACCCCCGGGTAAAATATGAATATGGCGATTGGAACGTCGTGCTGGCATCCGGTACTGGCGGTGTTGCTTTCTTGCCGCCAGAGCTGGCTGCAAAAATGAAAGGCATGGATGCATCCGGATTGAAAGATGAAGATTTCATCTGGGGTTCTCAAGGTGCAACTCGCCTTGATCTCGTACCACTTCTTGCCTGGCAAATGCTTGGTCTCTCAGTAGAGCCTGTGTTTGGTATTAAAGGTCGCGGCGATGGCCGTTTGATGTTTGAACGCGGCGAAGCCAATATCGATTATCAAACGTCATCAGCTTATCTAAGTTCGGTTGTGCCACTGGTTGAAAATGGTCAAGCCGTCCCAATAATGACCTGGGGCGCACTGGATGCCAAAGGCGATGTGGTGCGTGACCCAACCTTCCCGGATATCCCGTCCTTTAAGGAAGTCTGTGAAGCCACACCTGGTTGCAAACCTGAAGGTGAAGCATGGGATGCCTGGAAAGCCTTCTTCATTGCAGGTTTCCCCGCACAAAAAATGGTGTTCTTGCCAAAAGGCGCATCTCCTGCGGCGATTGCTACCTACACAAAGGCATTTAATGAGATCATTGCTCGTGCAGATTTCGCGGAAATCTCCGCAAAACGCCTTGGTGTATATCCGCAGATGACTGGAGATCAGGCCGCCGCCACACTGGCACTTGGCACCCAGGTTGATCCAAAGGCGAAAGCCTTTGTCATCAAATGGCTAAAAGACTCCTATGGCGTGTCACTGAAGTAGCATTTTAAAAATGCCCCGCAATGCTTGCATTGCGGGGCAGATTCCAAACTGAGAGATTCCAGTCATGGACATTCTGGCTACAGCGCTTCCAGCGTTGCATGACGCTTTTTCACTAATCCTTCAGCCCAACCAAATTATGTATTTAACACTGGGTGTGTTGCTGGGCTTGTCTGTTGGAGTATTTCCAGGGCTGGGCGGTATTGCAGGTTTAAGTCTGGTAATGCCGTTCATGTTCGGCATGGATCCTGTTTCCGGCTTGGCTCTTATGGTCGGTTTGGTGGCAGTGGTTCCAACTTCCGATACCTTTGCCAGCGTGTTGATGGGGATACCGGGTTCTTCGGCCAGTCAGGCAACGGTTCTTGATGGCTTCCCATTAGCGCGAAAAGGCGAGGCTGCACGCGCTTTATCTGCGGCATTTGCTTCGTCATTGTTTGGCGGCCTTCTGGGTGCCAGCGTTCTCACCTTTTTCATTCTGATTGCACGTCCGCTAGTGCTGGCTTTCGGCACACCGGAAATGTTGGCAATCACCATTCTCGGCCTTTCAATGGTTGCCATTCTGGCAGGCCGCATACCGCTTAAAGGATTGGCCGCCGCCTGTTTGGGGCTTTTGGTTGGCACAATTGGTGAAGCCGGTGCAGGTGGCTCACTACGCATGGCAACATACGATATCCCATACCTGACAGATGGCATATCCTTGGTCATCGTTGGTCTTGGTATTTTCGCAATCCCCGAAATTATCGGCTTGCTGCGCCATGATCAGTCAATTGCAAAAGGCGCAAAATTGGGCTCCGGTTGGGCTCAAGGGGTCAAAGACTGGTTTGACAATATCTGGTTATCCGTCCGCTGTTCCATTATCGGCGTCATCGTCGGCGTGATACCGGGCCTTGGCGGCTCGGTTGTCGATTGGATTGCCTACGGCCACACGGTGCAAACTGCAAAAGATAAATCAGGCTTCGGCTCTGGCGATATTCGCGGTGTGATTGGCCCTGAGAGTTCCAACAATGCCAAAGAGGGCGGCGGACTTGTTCCAACCCTGATCTTTGGAATTCCCGGCTCCGGTTCTATGGCTGTCTTTTTAGGAGGCCTGGGCTTGTTGGGCTTCGATGCGGGGCCGCAATTAATCCAGAATAATCTGGATATCACTTATACCGTTGTTTGGTCGCTGGCATTTGCAAACGTTATTGGTGCTGGTCTGTGTATCGCATTATCTGGAGGGATTGCCCGGCTAACAACCATCCGCTTCACTCTGCTGGCACCGTTTCTCTTCATGATGATTGCCTTTGCAGCATTTCAGTCGCGACAAAGCCTAGGCGATTTGGTTGCACTATTTTCAGTTGGCCTTTTGGGCATTTTTCTGCGTCGGTTTGACTGGTCCCGCCCGGCATTCCTGATCGGGTTTGTACTATCAAGTCAGGCGGAAAATTTTTCAAACAACGCGCATCAAATTGCAAACTTCAAGTTCCGCCGGAGCTGGGAGCAAGGGTTTGAATATGTTGCTTCTCCAATTGTTTTGGTGATTGTCGCAATCACCGTCATTTCGGTTATCATAGGCCTGCGCCAAGCGCACCATATTCGCCCTGAAGGGGCGGTGGAGACCGGCACCAAACGCGCACCGCTGATTTTTCTGCTGGCGATGTTGGCCTATATGGTCACTGTATGGGTCAATGCATCCTTTATCACATTGACTTCAGACAAGATCTTCCCGCTGACAATTGCCACTGTTGGAATAATCTCCCTTTGTCTGCTGTTATTTCAAATGGTACGGACTCCCGAAGGTGCCGGCATTTTTGCGGACCGAGAGGCTGCTGGCGAAGATGCCGATGCGCCGAATGGTTTATGGGGGACGTTGGGCTGGTTTGGCGCATTGCTGGTTTTGTCATCCCTGTTAGGATTCATTCTTGCTCTGGCATTGTTCCTGCTATCCTTCTTGCGAATTAGAGCAGGGCTAACTTGGTCACGCACGCTGCTTCTATCAACACTGGGTATCGCAGCCATGTGCTTTATCGCATCCACCCTCAATCGTGATTTCCCGCCGGGTCTGTTGCAGGAATTTGTTAAACTTCCGTGGCCCCTGACATGACAATGACCAAACCACACGTCTACGACATTCTTGCAGCCGCAATTGCACAGGAAGAGGTTGGCACCTGCTTCAGTCTGCTAGGGGATGCAAATATGAATTTTGCTACCCGCCTAGCAGAAACGGGCTGCGAAATGATTTATGTGCGTCATGAACATTGTGCTGTTGCAGCCGCAATGGCCTATGCCCGTAAGACCGGTGGTTTGGGTTTGGCAACTGTCACCTGCGGGCCGGGACTAACCCAATTAATGACCGCTTTGCCTGCTGCCGTTCGCGCGCATTTGCCGGTGGTTGTATTGGCAGGCGAAGCACCGCTGAATTCTGGTTGGTATAATCAAGCCATTGAACAGGCTCCATTCATCACCGCAACGGGCGCAGCCTATCACGCACTTCACGCGCCCAAACGCATACCCGAAGCTGTGCGCGATGCTTTTGTTCAGGCAAGGCGCGAGCGGCGGCCCGTAGTGCTTGGTGTACCTTTCGATTTGCAGGATTTGCCATGGGAAGGTGAGGTTGAATTACCGACACCGTCCAAAGATATCATGCCCGTTCTTTCGCCCATGCCACCCCATCCTGATGACGTGACACGCGTTGCAAAAAGAATGGCGGAGGCAAAGCGTATTGTCATTATGGCAGGTCTTGGTGCAGTAGAGGCAGATGCTGGTGCCGCCTGTCGAGCTCTGGCCGAAAAATGCGATGGACTATTGGCAACGACGCTTCCAGCACGCGGGCTATTTCACGATGATCCATTTTCCATCGGGATCGCTGGCGGATTTTCCAGTGAGATGGCATGGCACTCTATGGCGGATGCTGACCTGATTATTGCCGTTGGCTGTTCCCTTGCAAGGCATAATTCTGTCGGGGGAAATTTGTGGCCAAATGCAGATGTGCTGCAAATTGATACGGACCCAATTGTTGTGAGCCAGGGCCGGGTGGCTGCCGACGCGCATATGCGAGCTGATGCCCGTATGGGCATTGAGGCGCTAACAAATGCAATCGATAAACGAGCGCATGATTGGCGCACACCGGCACTTGCAAAAGAGATAATTGAGCGCCCTGCTGATAGCGCAGTTTTCCCCGCTGAACCCGGCGTACATGACCCGCGCGACGTGGTGAAGGCTCTGGATGCAGCCATCCCTCAGGATTGGGAATTGGTGAATTCTTCAGGCCACTGCTCATACTATTTTGCCCAGATGCCTGGAAGGCCGCAGGCGCAATTTCTTACCATTCGTGAATTTGGTGCCATTGGGAATGGCATCTCCTTTGCAATGGGCGTGGCGCGGGCTCGCCCCGATGTTCCAATCGTTTTGTTTGATGGAGATGGCAGTCTCTTGATGCATGTTCAGGAATTGGAAACAATCCTTCGTCACAAGATGAATATTCTGATTGTGGTTTTGAATGACGGAGGTTACGGCTCTGAAATTCACAAATTACGAGCGGACGGCCTATCCGATGCGGGAGCCGTTTTCGGTCGTAGTGATCTTGCCGCAATCGCGCGTGGATTTGGGGTAGCAGGAGAAACGATTAACGATCTCACTATCTTGCCACAGCTAATCGAAAGCTTCGCAAAATCTGGTGGGGCGGCAGTTTGGGATGTCCCAATTAGCGATAAGGTAGTCTCTCCCGTTATTCGCCGGGCCCACCCTGGAAGCGTGAAATCGTGACTTTGTGACAAAATCCGTATAATGGACATACGTGCAATTCGAACAGGAGAATTAATATGACCCAATCATATCAAGATCACCTCACAAGCGCTTTGTTACATTTACAAAATGCAAAGCGTGTTTTGTCCGAAGAAATCACCCATTACCCCACACCCATTTCAGGTTGCGATGCTCAATTCAATCACTTGTTAAGCGAGCGTCAAAAAGTGTCGGAAGCAATTTGCGCCCTTGAGGCGCAACCCTTTATTCCCACACCTCGCAATCTCGAAAACAACATACAATTGGCAAACTAATGAAAATTCATATTCTGGACGACTGGTTTGATACGTTGCATACATTGGCGAGCTACGAGCGACTTGCCGGGCATGATGTGAAAATATGGAATGATCATACGGAAGATCTGGACGTGCTTTCTGGGCGGTTGGCCGAGGCTGAAGTCCTCGTCCTGTTTCGCGAGCGCACGCCCATAACAGATGAATTACTGGCGCGTCTTCCAAACTTAAAATTGATATCTCAACGCAGTGTCTACCCTCATGTGGATGTGCACGCTTGCACCACACATAAGGTTTTATTGTGCTCCAATATGCATTCGGGCACGCCTTCGATTGCAGCCTCAGAACTGACATTCGCATTGATCCTTGCATCCGCGCGTCAATTGCCACAGCAAATGGCATCTTTGAAAGCGGGCACATGGCAGATGGGAGTAGGCCAAACTCTGGCGGGTCGAACATTAGGGCTTTACGGATATGGCCGCATCGCGGGGCAAGTAGCTGGATATGCCAAAGCCTTTGGCATGAATGTGGTTTGGTGGGGTTCCGAAGCAGGTCGCGCACGAGCAGCAGATGATGGTGCCAATGTTGCCAAAGACCGGGAAACCTTTTTCTCTGAGAGCGATTTTGTCAGCCTGCATGTTCGTCTCACACCTGATACGAGAGGGATTATCAGCGCTGAAGATTTGAACCTGATGAAACCTTCCGCAACTTTGGTGAACACATCCCGCTCAGGATTAATTGCACCCGGCGCGTTGGAAAAAGCACTTGCCGCCGGTCGTCCCGGACGGTTGGCGCTGGACGTGTTCGATCAGGAACCGCTTACCGATATAAATGATCCGGTAATCAGCCACGCGTCAGTCATCAGCACACCGCATATTGGTTATGTCACCGAAGATGAATTGGACATGCAATTTGCAGATATCTACGACCAGATCAATGCATATGCAGATGGGAAGCCGATCCACATGATCAACCCGGAAGTGTGGCCTGACGAATCCTGACTTAGGGCCAGAGTGCCAGCCGGATCATATTGAGCGCTAACAATGTTAGCAGGCCCATAAACAAAGTGCGGAACAGCTTTTCTGGAAGTTTATCGAGCAGTTTTGATCCGGCAATTGTTCCCAGGAACCCGGAAATTACCATCCCGACAATCAGCGGCCAATGCTGCACGAAGGAAAATCCAAGTCCGGCAAATACTGCAACTTTGATTCCGTGCTGCATCGTCATGGCTGCTGCATGGGTGCCAACGGTTTGCTTCTTTTCAGGCAGTCTGGAAAAGAGCGATGCCATTAGGGGGCCGGTTGCGCCAAAAAACATGGATAGGAAAGAGGCCACCATGCCAAGCACAAATGGACCTGCCCGCCCGCCGATCACTTTATAAGGAATGACATTCCATACCGTGGCCAAAATGAAGGCCGCCAGCCCAAGTTTGAGCCAACGATCAGGTAATTCAATTACGAGTTGCCCGCCAACTGCTGCTCCAATGATGCCACCCAATGCTATCCATTTTAACAAGGGCCAAACAATAAAACGGCGCTGAACCCATGCGCGCCCGGCATTTGATGCCATTTGCACAATCCCATGAACCGGCACCAGGGCAGCCACCGGGAGAAACATCGCCATAATAGCCATCAAAACCACCCCGCCGCCAATTCCCATGGCAGCGGTAATGCCTGAGGTAAAAAAGCTGGCTAGGATCAGGGTAACTGTAGTGGGGTCAGAGAAAAATTGACTGAAAAATTCCATGGGAAAATGGCTCGATTTTCAAAATGGGTTTGGCAGGAATTCGTGCTGCAGATTACCCATAAAAATACCCTGCGCGGCAAGCAATTGCAATGCGCAGAGAAGGCTTTGTATACAAACATTTAGGTAAATAGGCTAAATTTCGCTTACCCGGCAAACGTGCGAAATTCCAGTAGGAAAATACAATTATTTAAGCAGGAGTATCGTTGAAGGCTTTATCGGCCATCTCTACAAGTTCGTCGAATATTGCAGGTGTTGATGCAACAACCCGTCCGCCTTTTTCCAGCATCATATCAGCGCTTTGCTTTTCCACGCAGCCTCCGGCTTCCGCGATGAGTAATTGGGCAGCGACGCAATCCCATGCATTCATGTGAGGTTCGGCATAGCCGATCAATCGGCCAGCTGCCACATAGGCCAGCATCAAGGCCCCAGACGCGTTACGGTAGAAAATGCCATTTTTTTCTAGCAGTAATTCAATAAAATCAATAACTTGCTTGGTTGGCGTGCGGCCATTTAAACCAACGCCAGTATTGCCGTCATGCAGTCCGCGTGTCTCAGCCGTTTTAATCGGCTCATCATTGAGGAAGGCACCAGCACCCTTTGCGCCCCAAAACAACTCGTCATTATTGGGTACAAAAATTGCGCCGATAATAGTTTCATCATTATGCACACAGGCCAGCACCACGCACCAGGCGGGGATGGAAGTGAGAAAATTCGCCGTGCCATCAATTGGGTCAATCACCCAAGTATAGCCGGAACTTCCTTCAACATTATCGTGTTCTTCGCCAACAATACCGTCATTAGGAAAAGCTTTGTTCAGAGCCTCACGAATGAAAATTTCCACATCGCGATCGGCGTTGGAGACCAGGTCCTGCATGGATTTTTGTTCGACAACAAGCTCACTAAGCGAGGAGAAAAAATCGAGCGCCATTGCACCGGCTTCGCGGACAAGATTTTTAGCCAGTTCAAGGCGTTGCTCTGTTTCGATATCCATCTCTTTTTCCTCTAACAATTATAGGCAAAATGAGCGCCGTTCTACACGGCTCCAACAGGTTTCGCTATCCTAGCCATCCAGTAAAACAGGGCCTTTTTTCGCGAAAGTTACGCTTACTGACTCCCCAATTTTTAGGTCAATGTCAACATCACTTGAGGTCGCAAAAACCTCTCCAAATTCAGTTTCAATTGTTAATTCAAGATGATTGCCCACATAGGTAAGCCGGACAAGTTTTCCAGGAAGAGAATTGGCATCCCCTTTCTTCCCCACCAACACCCGGTTTGGCCGAACAGCGAGCAATGCCTCACCCGTTTTTAAACCCCGTGCCGGAAGCTTCAATTGGTAATTTCCCAATTGCACTTTGGCGACGCCCTTTTTCACTTCACTGATTTTGCAGGGCAGACTATTGGCTTCGCCGATAAAATCTGCAACGAACATGCTTGCCGGTTGTTCGTAGAGATCGCGCGGTGTGCCGTCCTGCGCAATGGTTGCTTCATTCATCACAATGATGCGGTCGGAAACGGCCAAGGCCTCTTCCTGATCGTGGGTAACATAGACCACGGTTAGGCCAAGGTTTTGCTGAATTTCGCGAATTTCCTCACGCACCTGACGGCGCAATTTCGCATCAAGATTTGACAAGGGTTCATCAAACAAAAGCACCTGCGGTTCAAGCACCAAAGCTCGGGCAACCGCAACGCGTTGTTGTTGACCACCTGAAAGTTCGCTTGGCAGACGCGGGCCATAATCAGCAAGTCCCACAAGGTCCAGACCGGCAAGAGCCTTTTCACGTGTTTCTGATTTACTGAACCCGGAAAATTTC
>JAESUH010000169.1 GCA_016763155.1 Rhizobiaceae bacterium | reverse complement strand
TATTTGAACACGTTGCGCATGGAAACAGCGATTGAGCGCCTGACAAATTCCATGGAAGCAATCACAACAATCGGCCTCGACCTTGGTTTTGCTTCGCAACCCAGTTTTACGAGGTTTTTCACCTCGAATGTCGGCATTCCACCAACCAATTATCGCCATGTCGCTCACACTAAACAAGAATTCGGTGATTATTCTGATTTAATGCCAAAGGATCATACTGTCAGGTACGTATGAATTGAGACTGGGATATAGTGTTGCCGTAATTGATGGAAACATCACATGCTCGTCGCGGAGGACGTCAGGCTTTTATGAATGTCACCAGTTATAGCTTTGAATTTCAAATTCACGCTTCCTGTCAATTTATGTTGACGGGGCGTTAGTATGAATCGTTTTATCGCGCGCCACCCTGTTTGGTCCCTGATTATCATCATTGCGGTCGCCATATTTCTTGTGGCTGTTTTCGCCCAATGGCCAAAAGACATCGTTGCCATGTTCGGGAAGAAAAAGGTTTTCCTTCACGCACTCTTTAACGGGGTAACTTTGGGTGCTCTGTATTTCCTCGTTGCCAGTGGTTTCACACTAATTTTTGGCCTGATGAAAAACGTTAATATGGCCCATGGTTCTCTATATCTGCTGGGCGGATATGTGGGCTATGAAGTGGCGGAATATACTGGCTGGTGGCCTTTGAGTTTTGTTGCTGCATTCCTGGTTGTTGGCGTTGTCGGCGTTTTGATGCAGTATTTTATCTTCCGGCGAATGGAAGGCGAAGATCTGCGCCAAACACTTGTCAGCATCGGTATATCTATTGTATTTGCGGATTTAATGCTCTGGGCCTGGGGCGGAGATTTCTACCAGATATTAGCGCCTGAATGGCTCTCTGGCCCGGTTGTAATTCCTTTGGTCACAGCGGTTAAAAGCAGCGGCACTCTTGTTTATTTGAAATATCCTGTGGTGCGTCTTGCGATCCTGTTTGCATCCATTGTTGTGGGTATTTTGATGTGGTTAACCCTTAACCGCACACGAATTGGAATGCTTGTTCGTGCAGGCGTTGATGACCGCGAAATGCTAACCGCAACTGGGGTGCGCATCCAGCGGGTGTTTTTGCTGGTATTTGGGTTTGGTGCAGGACTTGCAGGTATCGCCGGTGTTGTCGGCGGTACGTTCCAGTCTATCGCACCGGGTGAAGATATGAGGTTTCTCCTAGCCTCGCTTGTTGTGGTTATTGTGGGGGGAATGGGTTCAATCCCGGGTGCTGCCCTTGGCGCGTTGATTATCGGCGTAGCTGAGCAATTTGGCTCAGTATATTTCCCCACCTATGCGGTTGTTTTGACCTTTTTGATAATGGTTGCCGTATTGGCATTTAAGCCGCAAGGCCTGATAAGCAGTGGGCGCTGACAATGGTAGTGGTAGAAAACTACAATAAAACGCCACCGCCCAATGATGGAAATAGAGGCGCAAAAGGTGGCTGGTTGTCCCGTATTCCCACGGCCTATTGGGTCGTTGGATTTATCATGCTCTGCATGCCACTTGTCGTAACCCCATTTATCTTGTTTCAGATATTCGGCTGGGCGCTAATTTTGGGCATGATAGCACTCAGCTTGATGTTTCTCGGCGGCCTTGGAGGAATGGTATCACTTGCCCAGATGACCATTGCTGTATGTGCTGGTTATATGGTGGCGATATTTGGTGATAGTGCAATTACCAGCATCAGCCTTGGCTTGCCCTGGTGGCTGGCAGTGCCGATTGCCATTATTGTTGGGACAATTTTCGGAACCCTCACCGGCGCTATAGCAGTGCGCACAGAGGGTATTTATACCATCATGATTACCCTGGCGATTGCTGCGGCGTTCTTCTATTTTACACGTCAGAACTACGTCATTTTTAACGGGTTTAGCGGATTTAACGGCGTCATGCCTCCTGTGATATTTGGGATCGATTGGCATAATCCAACGCCATTTTATTATCTGGTGTTATTTATAGCAACGCTTGCCTATCTGCTCGTATTATATGTTTCGCGCTCACCCTTTGGTTTGGCCCTTCAGGGTGTGCGGGATAATTCCAGGCGTATGGCAGCCCTTGGATTTAATGTGACTGCCCACCGAATTGCGGCATACACATTTGCCAGTGTAATTGCGTCGGTTGCCGGTATTTTGCTGGTTTGGCAAAACAGCCAAATATCTCCAGGAACCGCAGGAATTGGTGCCGCTATTGATATTTTGATCATCGCTGTTGTGGGCGGAATGCGACACCCGATTGGGCCTTTCATTGGCGCATTGATTTATGTGATATTGCGAACCTTCGCGCTGGATATACTTGTTTCTTTTGGCATGGCTGGCGAACGATTCCAGCTTTTGATCGGAATTGGCTTCCTGATAATTGTGTTGTGGTCTTCCGATGGCGTGCTGGGTATTTGGCGCAGTTGGCGTGAACGCTCGAGCAATATCAACAAATTGACCGGCGAAAAAATGGATGGCCAGTCATGAAGACATCCGTTGCACAAAGACTGTCAGCAGCCGGCACTGCCAACGCGCTTGAATTGCGCGGGATTACCAAAATGTTTGGTGCGCTTGCCGCATTGAAAGATGTGACCATGACAGTACAACCCGGTGAACGCCGTGCTGTACTTGGGTCAAACGGCGCTGGCAAAACAACATTGTTCAATTGCATTACCGGTGATTTTTTACCAACATCTGGAACTGTGCGGTTATTTGGTGAAGATGTTACCGAGTTTCCAGCATTTGAACGCATTCGCAGGGGCTTGCGACGCACCTATCAAATTTCACTTCTGTTTTCCAATTTGAGTGTGGTCGATAATATCTATCTCGCCTGTCGCGGGGTGTCGCGTGCGAGATTCTCTCTCATTAGACCCGGCGTGGATGATGCGCTTATGGCCACTGCTGAAGCGTTGACCGAGGCTGTTCATCTACATGAATTTATGAATTCACCCGTTGCCGTTTTGTCTTATGGACAACAAAGGCAGTTGGAAATTGCGTTGGCTCTGGCAGGTGCGCCACGGTTCATTTTATTTGATGAACCAGCTGCCGGACTTTCGCCAACAGAGCGAAGCGAGCTGGTTGAAATACTGCTAAATCTGCCCGAGCATATCGGTTACATCATCATCGAGCATGATATGGATGTGGCGCTGCGAGTGTCCCAAAGTGTGACCATGATGCATAACGGGCAAATCTTCAAAGAAGGAACGCCGCAAGAAATCGAATCAGACCCTGAAGTGCAGGAATTGTATTTAGGGGGTGGCAATGAGTAGCCAATCCACCCGTAATACGCCCGCTCTTCAGATCAGGAATTTGAACGTCCATTATGGTGCATCCCACGCATTACAGGGCGTAAATTTAACACTGGATCATGGCATTATCTCCGTTGTTGGCCGTAACGGAATGGGGAAAACCACCCTTTGCATGGCCATTATGGGTCTGGTCCCGGTCACGAGTGGATCGATCCAGTTTAAAGGGCATGAACTGGTTGGAATGCAACCCGCCGAGATTGCCAGACTTGGTATTGGCTACGTGCCGCAGGGCAGGCGCCTTTGGCCGTCATTGACTGTTGATGAGCACCTTAAAATGCTTGCTGGTAGCCATGCAGGGCCATGGAATATTGAACGCTTATATTCTACCTTCCCAAGGCTTGCCGAGCGCAAAAACAATGGCGGTGGCCAGCTTTCAGGTGGTGAACAGCAAATGCTTGCCATTGCACGAGCACTGCTTCTCAATCCAAAATTACTGGTAATGGACGAACCTACAGAAGGTCTGGCTCCGGTGATTGTGACGCAAATTGAAGAAATGCTGCTTCATTTGCAAGATGAGAGTGATGTGGATGTTTTGCTGATCGAGCAAAATATCGGTGTTGCAACGATCGTGTCTGAAAACGTTGCGATCATGGTCAATGGCGAGATCAACCGTATCATTGCTGCAGGCCAACTTGCGGGAGATCGCGAGTTACAACAGACTTTACTTGGTGTCGGTCGTCATGCCGATGAGGCGGATAGTTTTTCTGCGAGACAAGTCACTCATGATGAGACCTCCAATTCTTCCAGTGTGCAATCAGACAGCCTGATAAAAATCTACCTGTCCAATCCAAAGCCACCCACACGTTGGTCAAAATCGGCACCTGTACAAACCATTATAAATTCCGCACGTACGGTATCTGATACGCCATCTGGCATGTCTGGCTCATCCTCAGGAAGCCAGTTGGAATTGCGACCTTTGTCACGGGGTGGGCGATCTGTGGTGTTGGTCGCGGGAACTCTCGATACCAAGGGTAATGAACTTCGCTACATTCGCGATATTTTAAAAAGCCGTGGGCTTTCCGTCCAATTAGTGGATTTGGCGACTACCGGAAAATACTCCGGTGCAGATGTACCGGCAAATCAGATTGCGGCTTACCACCCAGGTGGCGTTAGCCAGGTCATATCAGGTGATCGCGGAAAATCCGTTGCAGGAATGGCAATTGCTTTTGAAAATTGGGCAAAGCGTCAAACAAATATCGCTGGCATAATTGGGGCAGGGGGATCGGGCGGAACAGCCATCATCACTGCCGCCATGCGCGCATTGCCATTTGGTATTCCCAAAGTGATGATCTCCACAATTGCCTCTGGCGATGTGGGCCAATATGTCGGCCCGGCCGATATTATGATGTTCCACTCTGTAGCCGATGTGCAGGGGCTGGACTCCATTACAAAATCCATTCTATCCAATGGTGCCAACGCACTTTGGGGGATGGTGAGCAAGCGCTCGGAAACGGATAGCAAGATATCCACCGGGGATGCTCGTGCATCGGTTGGACTGACCATGTTTGGCGTGACAACCGCCTGCGTCGAGCAAATCACCGGTCTGCTCAAAGATAATTACGATTGCCTTGTATTCCATGCCACTGGCATTGGCGGGCAGGCGATGGAAAGTCTGATTGATAATGGTATGATTTCCGGGGTGCTGGATATCACCACCACCGAAGTTTGTGATCTTTTAATGGGCGGCGTATTTCCAGCCAGTGAAGATCGTTTTGGTGCCATGATCCGTAAACGCATGCCATATGTTGGCTCTTGCGGGGCGCTTGATATGGTTAATTTTGGCGCACCTGACAGCGTGCCGGAAAAGTATCGCGATCGTAAATTCTATGAACATAATCCGCAAGTAACCTTGATGCGCACGACTGTTGAAGAAAACGCAGCAATTGGGCGCTGGATTGGCGAAAAACTCAATCTCATGGATGCGCCCGTCAGGTTCTATTTGCCAGAAGGCGGCGTGTCATCACTCGATGCACCAGGCATGCCATTCCATGATCCGCAGGCAGATGCAGCTCTTTTCAATGCATTGGAACAGACCGTGCGTCAGACGTCACAACGCCAGTTGATCCGCTCGGCGCACAACATCAACGATCCCGAATTTGTAGCCGAAATCGTCGAAGCGTTCCGCTCGGTAAATGTTGGAAATTCAAAAACAAGACGGAGAGCAAGATGATGAAGTTTAAGCGCTCTGAACTGGTCGCGAAATATCAAGATATGATCGCAAAACGCGAACCAATTATCGGTGGCGGTGCAGGAACTGGACTTTCCGCACGTTGCGAAGAAGCTGGCGGAATTGATTTGATCGTGATCTATAATTCCGGCCGCTACCGCATGGCTGGACGTGGCTCACTCGCCGGTCTCATGGCCTATGGGGACGCCAACCAAATTGTCGTTGAAATGGCAGCCGAAGTGCTGCCGGTGGTTAAACGCACGCCAGTTCTGGCAGGCGTAAATGGCACGGACCCGTTCCGCTCCATGGATGTGTTTTTGGATGAATTAAAACGCATCGGGTTTGCAGGCGTACAAAACTTTCCAACCGTTGGGCTGATTGATGGTGTGTTCCGGGCCAATCTGGAAGAGACAGGCATGTCCTACAGTTTGGAGGTCGACATGATCGCCTTAGCCCACGAAAAAGACATGCTGACCACACCCTATGTCTTTTGCACGGAAGATGCTGAGGCAATGGCCAAGGCTGGAGCAGATATCATCGTATGTCATCTGGGGCTAACAACCGGCGGATCAATCGGTGCTGAAACATCACTTAAATTGGAAGATTGCCCTGCCTTGGTGGATGGTTGGGCCGAGGCCGCATTGAAGGTGAATAAGGATATCATTGTCCTTGTGCATGGCGGCCCCGTGGCAACCCCCGATGACGCAACTTACGTGCTTGGCAATACACGAAATTGCCATGGATTTTACGGCGCGTCATCGATGGAAAGATTACCAACAGAACTTGCGCTAACTGCGCAAACCAAAGCGTTTAAGAATATCGAGTTCAAGACTGAAAATGTGACGGCTCGTGAGGGCGACCGCACAGAATTGGGAGATAAATAATGACCGGACAATTAATTGGGCAGCTGATCTTATGGCTTGTTCTGGCGGTTATCGTAATCGCAATCATCTATTGGGTGATGAATTGGCTTTACCGCAGATCAACAAAAGAAGTGGCATTTGTGCGTACCGGTTTTCTGGGTGAAAAAGTCGTCATTGATGGTGGTGCATTTGTGTGGCCGATTGTTCACGATATCACCCCGGTTAACATGAACACGCTGGCACTGGGCGTCATTCGCGAAAAAGAAAACGCATTGATTACCAAAGACCGCATGCGGGTAGATGTGGATGCAGAATTCTATGTTCGGGTCAAACAGACCAAAGAAGCCGTATCACTTGCTGCCTCGACCCTCGGCAGGCGTACATTAATGGAAGAAAACCTTCATGCGCTGCTGGTCGGCAAATTTGAATCTGCCCTTCGTGCCGTCACAGCTGATATGACGATTGAAGACATTCACCAACATCGCAATGAATATGTGAATTCTATCAGAGAGATAACCCAGGAAGGCCTGACCCAAAACGGGTTGGAACTTGAATCTGTGGCGATCAAGGATGTGGATCAGGCAAGCCTTGAATATTTCAATCCTTCCAACAGATTTGATGCTGAAGGTTTGACAACTTTGATTGAAAATATCGAAGCTAAACGCAAAATACGCAACGACATTGAACAAGGTTCAATGATCGATATTCGAGCACGCAACCTTGAAGCAGAAATACAGGCGCTAGAGATCGAGCAAAAAAGCGAAGAAGCGCGCCTTGAACAAGAGCGTGTGATTGAATTCCTGCGAGCCCAACAAAGTGCTGAATTAGTGCGCGAACGAGCAGAACGGGAAACCGAGGCTGAACGCTCGCAGATTATTGCTCGTGAAGAAATTGAAAAGGCCCGCATTGAGAACGAGCAGGCCATTTCGGAAGCCCGCATTAAATCTGAACGTGAAATTCGCCAACGCGAAATCGAGCGGCAGAAAATAATTGATACAGCAGAAATTGCCAGTCAGGAAAAAACTGACATTGCCCGCATAGCGCAGGAACGCGCAGTGACAGAGGCGCGCATTTCCAGAGATCAGGAAACGCAGGCGCACGAAATCAAAAGCCGTCGCACCATTGAAACTGCTGATATTGCTGCGAAAGAAGAAACGGAAAAAGCCCGTATTGCACAAGATCGCAATATTGCCGACGCTCGCATAAGCAGCGAAGAAGAAACACGCAGGCAGGAAATTGACCGTAATCGTGCGATTGAAGCGACGGAAATTGCTGCTCGTGAAGCAACTGAGAAACTTCGCATTGCCCATGATGAGATTATAAATGAGGAACGCATTGCCTCCGACAAGAAAATCAAAAGTCTCGAAATTGAACGCCAACAGGTTCTTGATGGGGCAGAAATTGCAGCAACTCAAGAAACCCAGACGGCGCGTATTGAGCAGGAAAAAGCAATTGCCGCTGAGCGGATTGCGCTTGAACAAGATGTGCGTGAGCGCGAAATTGCACGTGATCGTGTAGTAGATAACGCAGATATTTCTGCCCGCGAAAAAACCGAAATGGCGCGTATCGTTCAGCAATCCAAACTTGATTCAGAACGCATCGTTAAACAGGAAGAAATCACTCTTAGAAAAGTTGCTTCAACCGAAGTGACGGAAACTGCCCGTATCGAGCAGGACAAAAAGGTTCAAACCGAGCGGATTTCATTAGAAACTGTCGTTAAGAGCAGCGAAATTGCCCGTGATGCGGCAGTGGAAGCTGCTGGTATCGAACACCGGGATACAACCGAGCGCAAACGCATTGAAGTTGAACTTGGACTGGATACTGAGCGGATTACCTCTGCTGAAGAGCGCGAAATTCGTGATATTGAACGCAAACGCATCATCGAAGAAGCTGATGAAGCACGCGTAATTGAAGTCTCGGCCAGAAAAATTGAACGTGCCGATGCCGATGCACGGGTCAAACGAGCAGAAATTACCGCACGTGCCGATATTGAAGCAAGTGACGTGGGCCGTGAACAAGCACTGGATGCTGCACGCCTTGAGCGCAAACGTGCTACCGAACAGCTGGAAATTGCACGTGTTCAGTTTCTCCGTGAAGCAGAAATCGCCTCTCAGGAAGAAATTGAACGTGCTCGTATTGCGTCAGAACGTGGACTTGATGAAGCCCGTATCGGTCACGAAACGGAACGTCGCAAACTTGAATTGGGCCGTGAGCGGGATGTCGAAACCGCCAGTATGGAAAAGGCGATCACGCTTTATAAAAAATCACTGGAAGAATCCGTGGCACAGGCCGAAGCCGACACCGCCAAGGCACGTGCTGTGAAAGCAGAAGAGCATGTTAAAACTACCCGCGAAACAGAAGAAGCCAACCGTCGCCGTAGCATTGATCTGGTGATGGCAGAAAAAGAAGCCGAGGAAGTAAAAATTGCTGCCGAAGCCGAAAGAGTTCGCAAAGTTGTTGAAGCTGAATCTCAGCGTCTGCTTAATGAGGCTGAAAACGTCCTCACAGATGAGGCTCGCTATTCTCTCTTCCGGCGTAAAATGCTTGAGCATGTTGAAGGTATCGTTGCTGCCTCCGTTAAGCCGATGGAGAAAATCAAGGATATCCGCATTATGCAATTAGGCGGAATTGGCGGCGAGGGTGGAACAGGTGGTTCCTCTGGCAGTGCAACGGATGAAGTTATCAATTCAGCACTACGCTACCGGGTCCAAGCCCCGCTCGTTGATAGCCTGTTAGCGGATATCGGTATCGATGGCTCCAACCTTTCTAAAATGGGTGGTTTGGTGCGTGAAGCACGCGACATATCATCAATTTCCAAAGATGTTGAGCGGGCAAAATCCAGTGGTGGAGATGGCGAGAGCAGCGGATCTGGCAAAGATACGAAACCTGAGGGAGGCAAATAATGGCTAGGGTATATATTTCCACCGTAATTCCGGCTTCTGCAAAGCAGGTTTGGGAACGGGTTCGTGACTTTAACGGCATGCCGAAATGGCACCCGGGAATTCGCGATAGCCGAATTGAAAATGCTGAACCGTCCGATAAAATTGGGTGTATTCGAGATTTCAATCTTCAAAATGGCGACCGTATCCGAGAACAACTGCTGGGTCTTAGCGACTACGACATGTTTTGCACCTACGCCATATTGGAAAGCCCTATGCCTCTGGAAAACTACGTTGCTACTTTGCGCCTGACACCCATCACCGACGGTGACCGGGTATTTGCTGAGTGGAGCGCCGAGTTCGATTGTGCAGCAGATGCTGAAGATGATCTGATTGCAGGAATTGGCACCAATGTATTTCAAACCGGCTTTGATGCGCTCAAACGCCATTTCGGTAACGGGTAAGGCAAATGGTCAAGATCCTTGTCAGTACTGTTGTTGATGCTCCCATAGAAGAAGTATGGGACGTACTACGCGATTTTAACGGGCATGACAGTTGGCACCCGGCAGTCACCGATAGCGCGATTGAGCGGGGCCTTCCTTCTGACAAGATAGGATGTGTTCGAAAATTTCATCTGGCAGATGGATCGGAATTACGCGAGCAGCTTTTGGCACTTTCAGATATGGAAACGACCTTCACTTATTGTTTGTTGGACACGCCAGTACCGCTGCTGAACTACGTATCCCATGTGCGCCTTATGCCTGTGACGGACGGGGACCAGACTTTCTGGGAATGGGAGTGCCGCTTTGATACGCCGCCCGGTCAAGAAGAAACTCTGAAAGACATGGTTACAAACGATATTTATCTAGCAGGCTTTGAGGCCATCAAACAACACATGAGACTGGCCGCTTAAGGAGCGAAAAAATGCCGATGCATTCACAGGTTTTTAGTCAGATAGGAGAGGCGGCACACGCGCTGTCATCCAATCGCTCCTCACGCTATTTTGGTGGAGGCACCCTTGTCATGCGGCAAGTGAATGCTGGCAACCAGTCTTTTGACACCATCATCAGAAGTACAGACCCCAGCCTGAAACAAGTGCAGATAAGCGGAGACCAGGTCATCATTGGCGCAAGTGTTACCATGTCTCAGGTGATCGCCAGCCGTGATCTAGATTTTCTAAAATCAGCTGCCTCGGTAATTGGTGGCCCCGCCATTCGCAATATGGCAACGGTGGGCGGCAACCTTTTTGCCCGTTCGCCCTATGGAGATTTCACCACTGCATTGCTGGCGCTTGAGGCAACTGTTGCGCTTTCAGGTGGTCGCAGTGACGTTCCAATTGCTGATTTTTTAACACAACGGTTTCGCGAGCCAAAACCTCTAGTAATTTCCGTGAGTGTACCCCGCCCAAGGGATGGTAATGCTTTCAGGTTTTTAAAAATTATGCGGGTGAAACCCATGGGAGTTTCACTCATGACCATTGCTGCCCACTTGCCGCAATCCGGTGGGCGTTTGGCCAATCCGCGCGTGGCTTATGGTTCCATGGGCGACACCCCAATTCGCGCAAATGCGGTGGAACGCGCCCTTGAAGGCAAAACACTTGATGCGCAAGGCATTGCCCCGGCGCTGGCTGTGGCGACCGAAGGCATTACACCAAGAACGGATTCTATTGCATCCGAATGGTATCGCCGGGAAGTTGCCCCTGCACATTTGGAGCGCTTACTGCTCGGGACGGGAGGCTAGGAAAAACCAATGGCTAAAAAACCAATTCAGTTTCAGCTCAATGGCTCGTCCAAGAGTGTTTTTGTCGAAGAAGGGCAAAACCTGCTGGAAGTATTGCGTCGCGAAGTTGGTGATCTCACACCAAAACTTGGCTGCGCCCAAGGTGCATGCGGAAGTTGCACGGTCTTGATTGATGGCGAACAAATTGTTTCCTGCCTGACCCTTGCCGAAACCGTAGAAGGGGCATCTGTGGAAACAGCGGCAGGCCTTGCAAATGGCCCAACACTGCACGCGCTTCAAGAAGCCTTTATGGATGGGTTTGCCGCCCAGTGCGGTTTTTGCACACCCGGAATGTTGGTTTCCGCCAAGGCTTTACTTGATAAAAATCCATCGCCCAGCCGCGGTGATGTGATTGAAGCGATATCTGGAAATTTATGTCGTTGCACCGGATATGAACCCATCATTGACGCAATATTGGCGGCCGCAGGAAACGGGCATAATAGCGCCGGGCGATACAGTGGATCGGGGAGGCAGTCATGATTGAATTTAGAAAAGATATCTTTGCCGATGAAAGAGATGATAATCTCAATGAAATTGGCAAACCGACACGGCGACAGGATATTCTGGGCCATGTAACCGGACGCTCGCCATTTTATGATGATCATCAATTCGAAGGATTGTTGCATCTGAAATGTCTGCGCAGCCCGCATCATCACGCGCGCATTCGCTCAATTGATACAAAGCCCGCCGAACAAATGCCGGGCGTTCATCGCATCATTCAGGGCTCCGATGTGAAGGTCAATTTAAATACGCTTCTAAGCCTTATGAATTTTGGTGAAGATGATGAGCCCGTGCTTTCCGATAAGAAGGTCAGCTATGTGGGCGAACCTATATTGGCCGTCGTTGCAGAGACCGAACGGCAGGCATTTGATGCTATTGCAAAAATTCGTGTCGATTATGAAGTATTGCCCCATGTTCTTGATCCAGAAGAGGCGCTGCAACCAAATGCGCCGCTGGTGAATGAGACGATGCCAGGAAATGCATTTCCTTATCACGAGAAATATAATCATCAGAAATTGCGTTTTGGTGATGTGGAAGCAGCATTTGCACAAGCGGATCATATTGTTGAAGACCGCTATCAAATGTCACCGATTGAGCAAGCGCCGATTGAAATGTGTGGCGCGATAGCAGCCCCTGAAACCAATGATCGTTTCGTCTGCTACACCTCAACTCAAGCCCTGTTTTTCTCCCTTGGAACGGCTGCAAAGGTTCTCGATGTTCCTTCAAACCGTTTGCATTTTATCGGCGGTACTGTGGGGGGTGGCTTTGGCGGCAAGGTTGATAGCCTGCATGAACCATTGGCCATTCTTGGTTGCATGCTTACCGGGCGAGCAGTGCGCTACGCATTCGATCGCCAAGAAGAAATGCAGGTCGGCGCGCCGCGTGGGGCCGAACGTTGGTACATTAAAGATGCGGTGATGAATGATGGGCGAATTACAGCGCGGAAATTCACCGGTTATTTTGATGTGGGCGCTTATACAAGGCTTTCGAGCTACGCGATTATCAAGGCGGCCGGGCATTTGCCAGGGCCCTACACAATTCCAAACGTATATGCAGATATTTACTGCGTTTACACCAACCGCACGCCGGCAACGGCCATGCGCGGCTTTGGAATAACGGGTGTTGATTTTGCCATTGAGAGCCATATGGATCAAATCGCACATAAGCTTGGGATGAACCCGATTGAGCTACGGCTGATCAACTCCTACATGGATGGCGATATGAAAGCGCACCGGCGCGAAGCAAAGAATACGGCTCTGGTTGAATGTATGCAGGTTGCTGCTGAAAAATCAGGTTGGAATATCGCACCGGATTTCAAAGCCATGTCATCGCACAATGGTGGTGAGGGTTGGCGCTCTGAAATCCCCCATACCGTGACAGATACAAATGGTCAGATTGGAAACGGTGTGCCTGCATCTACGGTGCGACCTGCGACGACCAGTATTCCTGCTTACGTACCTTCGCAAAATCCGTCTTATGCGGCACCTCCGGCACAGCCTGCGCGACCCGTATCACCGCCAACTCCACAATCAAATGTGCAGGCGACTCCAACGGCACCCCCGCAGGCATCGGCACCAGCCTCATCTTCCACGCCGAAACGCCCAAGGGTATCACGGTTTTCATCCATCTCAGGCACGAGGAGACGCTAATATGACTATGCACTCAGGCCGTGGCTTTGCTGCAATCAACTATCCAATTGGAATGAACCTTGGGGGCGACCCCAGTCAGGCTTTGGTTCACTCCAATCCTGATGGGAAATTCACTGTTGCCCTTTCTTCGATTGATCTGGGGCAGGGGATGAAATCTGTAACCCGCCAGATTGCAGCCGAAACACTGGGCATTCCTGTGGCCGATGTTTATGTGGATACCGCAGATTCAGATACCGGCCCTCATTGCATGGGCTCATTTGCATCTCGCGGCACCCACAGGGTGGGTAATGCGGTGATTGAAGCTGCCACCGAAGCCAGAGGCGTCATGCTGGAAGCTGCTGCCGAAGAATTAGAGGTTAACCCGGAAGACCTTGTTACCGACGGTAAGGGCAATATCCATGTTCGCGGCGCACCATCGCGCTCAATCACCACGGCAGAAGCCTGTGGTGTTGCACAGTTTCAGCAAGGTAAAACCGTATCCGGGCGGGGGATTTTTCTTATTCCCCTGTCAGATGTTGATCCGGATACAGGTGAAATGACGCCGGTATCTTGTTTTGCCCATGCAGCTCTAGTTGTTGACCTTGAAGTTGATGACATGACCGGAGAGGTGACCGTTCTCAAGATGAACAGTGCCTATGAAGTAGGTCGCGCGCTCAACCCGAGGCTTGTTGAACAGCAATTGATTGGCGGCGCATGGATGGGTGTGAGCCATGCATTGTATGAAACAACCGAACCTTATTATCCCGATCGTTCCCATGGGCCGCAGGATTTTGGCAGCTACATTATGCCCGGACCGGGCGAAGTTGTGCCTCACGATATAGCGATCCTCGAACGTCCGGCGCCTGATGGACCATTTGGTGGCAAGGGACCCGGGGAAATGTGCGCAAATCCGGTTCTTCCTGCCGTTGCAAATGCAGTTTTTAATGCCGTTGGTGTCCGCATTACAGATCTACCAATTACACCGGAAAAAATACTTCGCGGCATAAAAGCCAATGGTGGCGCACAGCCTCAGGGCATTGTCTAGGAAACCGGAATGGCAATTAGAAAATCCATCGTTGGAATTGATAGTCCTGAGGCGCTCGAAAGTGCCTTGAAGGGCGCTCAATATATTGCGAATTTGGATCTTTCTACGGCTGCCTATCTTGCATTGGCACTGGGCAAACCTCTCTTGCTTGAGGGTGCCCCCGGTGTTGGTAAAACAGAAGCCGCCAAAGCGTTGGCCTCAGTTTTGGGCCGTCAATTGATCCGACTCCAATGTTATGAGGGCATTGATGCCTCCGCATCGCTTTATGAATGGAACTATCCTCGCCAGATGCTCGCAATCCGTCAGGCAGGGGACGAATACATCAACATCTATCAGGATGATTTTCTGATTGCCCGGCCAATGCTCGAAGTGCTGCAATCGCCTGAAGATACTGTATTGTTGATCGATGAAATTGATCGCTCGGATCATGAGTTTGAAGCATTTTTGCTGGAGTTTCTTTCAGATTTCCAGATATCAATTCCAGAACGTGGGACCGTACGCGCGCAACGACCGCCTGTGATTATCCTCACTTCCAACCGAACGCGGGAATTGCATGAAGCCCTGAGACGACGTTGCGTCTATCACTGGATTGATTACCCAACACCGGAGCTTGAAGCACAAATTGTCATGATGCGCGCCAGTTCTGTGGCATCTGAAACTGCCCGCGCCGTGGTGGCCGCCGTTGGGCGTTTGCGTCAGGAACCATTAGCCAAGCCGCCGGGTGTT
>JAESUH010000168.1 GCA_016763155.1 Rhizobiaceae bacterium | reverse complement strand
GGTTCTTTCCCAATTTTTCGGTAAGCCGGAAACAAGAATTATCGGGCGCGATGGTAAAACAGATATTTTAAACGCTGCCTTTTTTAATGCTGCTGCTGCGAATGTATTTGATTTCGACGACACTCATTTTCCCACCATTATTCATCCAACGGCCCCAGTTGCTGCGGCACTGTTTGCACTAAGCGGACAACGAAAAATTTCTGGTCCTGAATTCATGCTTGCCTTCACATTGGGCGTGGAAGCGGAATGCCGGATCGGGAATGCAATATCGCCAGACCATTATCAACGCGGCTGGCATATCACCGCAACGTGTGGAGTATTTGGCGCGGCAATTGCAGTTGGGAAAATTCTTGGATTGAACCAACAACAAATGGTTTGGGCGCTAGGCTCTGCATCTGCTCAGGCCGGAGGGCTTGTGGAAAATCTGGGCTATATGGCAAAGAGCCTTGGTGTGGGCAATGCTGCACGCAACGGTCTGCTTTCTGCGTTATTGGCTGCGCAAAATTTTGATGGCCCGCCGCACCCCCTTGAAGGAATACGCGGATTTTTGCATGTCACGGGAGAAAATCCTGATTATACTGCAATCACCGGAGAGCTTGGTGAGCGTTGGGAGGCTCTTGCCAATACGTATAAACCCTATCCATGCGGCGTTGTACTAAACCCTGTGATTGAAGCATGCTTGGCAATACGCGCGCAGCCCGGCCTTCAGGTGAACGACATTGAAAGCATCACCGTTTGTGGGCACCCCCTATTGCGTCAACGTGCCAACAGGCCCTCACCTGCCAGCGGTCGAGAATCCCAGGTAAGTGCGCAACATGCCGTGGCGATTTCTCTGATTACTGGCAAAGCCGGAATTGATCAATTTAGCGATCAAAGCGTTAAAGATAGCGATGTTGCAAAACTCGCAGGCCGTGTCCGAATTTTGGAAGACGCCACCATGGCCATTGAGAGCATTCAGGTAACAATTCGCTTCAAAAACAACACCGAGACAACAAAAAATATAAGAAAAGCAAAGGGTTGCCTCAATAATCCCTTGACTGACCGAGATTTGGAAAACAAACTTACAGAATTAGCCGCCCATAGAGGCGGATGTGATGACCCCAGAAGGCTAAAAGATGCCATTTGGGACATAGACAGCGTGGAGGATATGAGCAGTTTGCTCGATTTTGCTGTCCCGACGCCCTCGAGGGGGTAATATTTTGAACGCAACTAATGGGAGATAAAAATGTTCAAAACGAAAAAAATACTGGTGGCAGCTCTTGCAGCAGCAACCGTCACACTTGGTGCCCAATCAGCATTTTCTGAAGTTCAGGAATATAAATTTGATGTGGTTGGAACTTGGGGAAACCTGGACAACTACAAGCAGTTTGAGCATAAATTCTGGACTGAGATTCTGCCAAAAGCATCTGGCGGCAAGCTGACTTCCAACACAAAACCTTATACCGAGCTTGGCTTGAAAGGCTTTGAGGTTATGTCTGGCCTTAAAAAAGGCGCTTATGATGCAGTGCATGCCCTGACTTCTTATAGTGCTAAGGCAAGTCCTGCGCTTGAAGGCATTGATCTGGCAGGTGTCATTCAGGATTTTGATACTTACCGCAAAGCAGTGAATTCTTATCGTGGTATTATCGCACGCGAAGTTGCAGAAAAATACAATGCCAAACTTCTCAACATGTATCCGTTCCCAAGCCAGCAGCTATGGTGCAACCTTGGAGATAGGTCCAATAAAAATGTATCTTTGAAAGATCTGGCCGGTAAGAAAATCCGTACCTATAGCCGTACTCTTGGAGATTTCATCGAAGGCCTGAATGCAAGTGCTGTAACCATCTCATTTGCCGAAGTAGTGCCTGCACTACAAAAAGGCGTGGTGGATTGCGGTATTACCGGTACCATGCCTGCTTATAACGCCAAATGGTGGCAGGTTGTGACGCATAACATCCGCGTTCGTGTGGGTTATGCAGCAACGTTTACGGCAATGAACATGGATACATGGAACGGCCTGAACAAAGAAACTCAGGACCTGATTGCATCTGAAGCCATGAAACTTGAAGACGATCTTTGGGCCTATGAAAAAACCCTTGATCAGGCTGGTATGGATTGCAACGCTCAAGGCCCTTGTGCCAAAGGCGAGCCAGGAAACATGACAGCGATCATACCATCTGCGGAAGATCAAAAAATGCTCGAAGACATTGCAACAAATGTTGTGATTAAGCGTTGGGCAAAACGCTGTGGCGCTGCTTGCGTTGCCGAGTGGAATGACACAATCGGTAAGGTTATCGGCGTTACCGCATCCGCAGAATAGTCTTTTATCGACTAATTGAACCTTTGAGTTCCCGGCGCATATTTTAAATATATTTGCGCCGGGAATCGAACCTTCATAATTTTTTTCAGGGTTAGATTTGCAATGTTTGATAAGATTCATAACAGCCTATTCGGTATATCGCGTGTCGCGGTCTGGGTTGGCGGAGGGGCGCTTTTGCTATCCGCTATCATGGTGACACTGGATGTAATTTCGCGGAAAATATTTGGCTATACAATCAGTGGTTCAGATGAAATTACCGGCTATGTGTTTGCCGCAAGCACTACCTGGGCTTACTCTTATTGTCTGCTCACCCGCTCAAATATTCGCATTGATGCGCTCTATAATATTCTTGGAATGGGAGCGAAAGCCTTTCTTGATCTGGTCGGCCTGTTTTGCCTCCTTTATTATATCTATTTGCTGACCACGAATGCGTGGGGGATGTTTATGGAGAATTGGCATTTCAATTCATCTGCCCAAACCACACTGGCAACCCCATTGTGGATTCCACAAATATTCTGGGTATCCGGACTGGGCTTCTTCTTACTTTGCCTCGTGTTCTTGGCCGTTTACAGCCTGACTTGTCTGGTTCGTCGCGACTGGAAAACCATCAATAAAATCATTGGCGTAAAATCCGTCGAAGAAGAAATTAAGGATGAAATCCATGTTTAAATTCAATCTTAAAATAACGGAACTACCCCGATGCCTCTAATCATTGTTGTAATATTGCTTAGTCTTGTGGCATCCGCTGTTCCGGTTGCGGCTGTGTTGGGTATCTTGAGCCTGTCGCTTGACGAAATGTTTATGCGCGGCCGCCGATCGCTAATGCTTGGCGATTTTGTGTGGGAGCAGAGCATTGAATTCATTCTGGTGGCCATACCGATGTTCATTCTACTGGGTGAAATCATGCTGCGTTCGGGCATTGCCCAGCGCATGTATAATGCGGTAGCCCAATGGCTATCATGGTTGCCTGGTGGCTTGATGCACGCAAATATTGGTTCATCTGCAATCTTTGCTGCGACCTCAGGTTCCAGCGTGGCGACCGCTGCAACGATTGGTGTTGTGGCCTATCCAGAAATTGAAAAACGGCAATATAATGAGCGGTTGTTTCTAGGTTCGCTTGCTGCCGGTGGCACATTGGGTATCCTCATTCCACCGTCCATCAATTTGATTATTTACGGCTTGCTGACGGATTCCTCAGTGCCAGAACTATATCTTGCGGGGATTATTCCCGGCCTAATTTTGGCTCTCCTGTTCATGGCGATGATTGTGATTGCTGTTTTACGCAACCCCAAATGGGGTGGCGAAAAAATGACAAGCACCTGGGCAGACCGGTTTCTGGTTTTGCCTGATTTATTGCCGCCAATGTTACTCTTTATGGTGGTGGTTGGTTCAATTTATGCGGGCGTGGCAACACCAACGGAGGCCGCCTCTATCGGCGTGGTCTTTGCATTGACGATTGCCGCATGGAACAAAGCTTTGTCGGTGAAAATGCTACTGGAGGCGTTCGAGGGAACAATGCGTTCAAGTGCCACCATCATGCTGATTATTCTTGCCGCGGTCTTCCTGAATTTTGTTCTGGGTTTCATGGGCGTGACACAAGCGCTGCTTGGAGCCATTGAAGATCTCGGCTGGACACCGATGCAGACCATGCTTGCTATTATTGCATTCTATCTGATCCTCGGGATGTTCATGGAAACGCTCTCTATGATGCTGACAACCATCCCGGTTGTTTTTCCTATCGTCGTTCACATGGGGTTTGATCCGATCTGGTTCGGTATTATGATTACAGTGCTGATGGAAGCTGCACTGATCACACCGCCAATCGGCATCAATTTATATGTGGTGCATGGCATTCGGACCCGTGGTGGCAATTTCAACGATATGAGCATGGGGGTCATCCCGTTTGTAATTGCAATGTTGCTTCTCATCGCATTGCTGCTGGTTGTTCCTGGCGTTGCAACCTGGTTACCGAACCAGTTTTATTAATTTACGACTTGTTCTTGAGCAGACCAAAATAACAAAAAAGCCGATGATCAATTCATCGGCTTTTTTATTTGAAAACTGCATGAAAGATCGACGTGAACACCTATTTGCCGATAGCTTCCTTGAGTGCATGCCATGAGGCTTTGGGCGTTCTTTTCAAAGTTTCAAAATCCACATGAACCAGTCCGAAGCGTGGGTCGTAACCCTCAGCCCATTCAAAATTATCCATTAAGGACCAGATGAAATAGCTCTTCACCGGTGCACCATCTGCAATTGCTCTTTGAATCTGAGTTACGTGCTGATCGATAAATGCGATCCGGTCGGGGTCATCGACTATGGTGCCGGTAGTTGGCTCCATTGATGCCATGCCGTTTTCTGTTACATGGATGGGCAGGCCCTTGGAATAATTTTTGTCTGCCCAAGTGATAAAATGATGCAGGCCCTCGGGATAAATTTCCCAACCCAGTGCCGTTTTTGCTAATGGCCCTTCAACACTATCCACCCCTGGAAAGGTCGTTGTGCCATCTGACTTGACCAGCTTTCTGGTATAGTAATTTATTCCAAGCCAATCGACGGGTGCGCCGATAATATCGAAATCCTTTTCATAATTCTTGGGCATGTAAGGCTCAAGCCCGGCCAGGACATCTTCAGGATAAGCTTTGTTAAACACCCCACCCAGGAACCAGCGATTGTAAATGCCATCATAAAGTTTTGCAGCAGCAGCTGATTCAGGACTTTCATCAGCGGGTTGTGAAAATTCAAAATTCATCACAGCGCCAATATTTTTCATACCCAAACCGCGCATCACCCCGACTGAACGTCCATGGGCAAGCAAGATGTGGTGCATGGCATTCGCAGTGGCGCGAATATCACGCAAACCCGGAGCATGGTGACCCAGAAAATGGCTGAGCCAACTAATGCACCACGGTTCATTAAAGGTCGCCGATGCCTTGACCCGGTCACCAATACGATTGGCTACCACTTCGGTGAAATCAGCAAACCAATCGGCAATATCGCGGTTTTGCCAGCCGCCCATATCTGATAATTCGGAAGGAAGTTCCCAATGATAAAGGGTCATATAGGGGTTAATACCTCGTTCCAGCATTCCATCTACAAGTCGTTCATAAAAATCAAGGCCCTCGGCATTTACCTTGCCGCGACCCTCCGGCATGACGCGGGCCCATGATACTGAAAAGCGATAGCTGTCTAACCCGCAATCACGGATGAGATCGAGATCTTCCGCCCATTTGTGATAATGGTCGCAGGCAATTGACCCATTCTCTGTGTTTTTTGTATTGCCGGGTGTCGCTGCAAACGTATCCCAGTGAGACGAGCCGCACCCACCATAAGAGCTACCTTCAATCTGATAACTGGAGGTTGCGGTGCCAAATTCAAAATCGTCTGGAAAATCATCACGGGTAAACTGCAATTTCTCTCGCGAGATTTGTGCATTTGCCATTCTTGTATCCTGTCTTGCCTAGCTATTTTCCACGTCTCGCATGGTGCGATTCGGCATTTAGGTCATGATTATTTTCCTAAATCAAGGTCACTGACAATTTCAGATTTTACGAAAGCATTTCACCTAATTGACTGATTTATAGGAATAAAAACTCTGCTTTTTGAGTTCC
Source organism: Rhizobiaceae bacterium (assembly GCA_016763155.1). Classification (GTDB taxonomy): domain Bacteria; phylum Pseudomonadota; class Alphaproteobacteria; order Rhizobiales; family Rhizobiaceae. The sequence goes on along the minus strand of JAESUH010000168.1, from coordinate 260 downwards.
GTAAGACGAAATTTTCATTGGTTTATTTTGGTTGGCTAACACATTAATCAAACTCGTCGGAAGGTTTACGTGCCATTTGGCCTTTGCAACGCTTCTGCCAATGCAATGCGAACGGGAGTCATTTCAAAACCTGGAAGAATGCTCTCGAATTTCGAGGCATCAATCCTGTGGGGAATTCTCCAAAGATACGCCATTTCCACAACTTCGCGCATTTGCGGCATGAAAATCCCTAACATCTTGATCAGAGACCAGGGCATTTT
>JAESUH010000167.1 GCA_016763155.1 Rhizobiaceae bacterium | reverse complement strand
GAATATGATTTATGATTTGTGGCTGAGGCGTAGGCGGAAAGTTTTGTATTTGCAGGTTGATGAGTGCTGGTATCAAATACCGCGTTACCTTCAGCGTCAATCAACTCGTATCGATAGATATTTCCAACAGAGCTCAATTGCCGCAAGATTTCAAAACTATGTGTTTTTTCAGTTTTGTGGGAGAATACTTCATCCAAATTTCCCAATCTGGTTTCAATATCCTCGGCCCAATGCATGCCAACGGAATATGCCTCACGCTGTAAAAGACGATGGGTGATGTAATCCAGTGAAAATATGGCAGCTGCGAAAGAAGAAAAGGACAATACTAAAACTAGTATTTTTATTCGGCTCTCACTGGCAATCGTCGAAAATATGTTCATGTCCCTATATTCCGTAGCAAAAGCGCATTTATCAGCTACCCTTAAGTCCTGTAGCGTTCAAATTCGCGTACCGTTCTGTTATTTGGGAATATACGGGGTGAAGTCTTATGTATCAGTTAATGACTCCTCATGGCTGAAATCCAAAAACACTCGGAATTTATGGCGAATACCTCAAGGAGATTTTCTTTTTCTTGGTAAGATAAAAGCTATTGCCGCTTAGTATGCTTTTGGGATGATTTGGCGGCATTAAGTATTTGCATCACCTGTAGGTATAACGCCTTGAATCTACTCCCCTAATAGAGGTTAGAAAATTTTTTAAGATACCAAAAAATAACTCAAAACAGGCCAATTTGCTTGTTCACAAGGAGTTTCAGGCGATTTTAAGTAAAAATAAAAACCTGATTTTATAGTTAACAAATAATTAGGAAGAATATACGATTATGAGTATAGCGCCATTTTATTTCGTTGCGCCGCACTGCATGACGCAGTTTATTTTTTTCAAAATCACGACCACATACTAATTGCAAATTGATGCTATTGCACAGCTATGGATGAGACTCATGAACGCTACAAAATCCACAGAAATCGATATTGATGCTAGACTCAGATTTTTAGAAATTGATGATAACACAACCGAAAATCTAAAGAATATTCGGGAGCTTGTGCAGAGAGAACTGCCAAAAGGCCTCGATAAATTATACTCAAAAATCAGCCAAACACCTGATGTTGCTACATTCTTTAAATCCGAAAAGAGTATCGGTTATGCCAAGAAGCAACAATTGGGACACTGGAACAATATTATTGAGGGCAACTTCAATGATGATTATATCCAGAAAGTCACGACCATTGGGTCTGTTCACGCAAGGATTGACCTCAAGCCTCGGTGGTACATTGGTGGCTATGCGCTGATTGTTGAACATTTGATCAAAACAATTGTTGAAGAGTTTTGGCAAACTAGTTTCTTTTCGAAGAAGAAAATTACCTCCGAGAAATTTGGACAGACAGTCGCTGATTTGATGAAAGCCGTGTTCCTGGACATGGATCTTGCCATATCAGTATATATTTCAGAGGGAGACGCTCTGAAGGTCAAACAAAAAATGCAAGAAGACGCCATTGCGGAAGAACGCAAAACCGTCGCCGACGCTTTGTTCAATGCCATTTCGGCCTTGTCGGAAAAAAATCTTGAATACAGGATCACTGAAGAATTTCCGGCCGAGTACGAGGCTATAAAAGAGAAATTCAACGACACTTTCATGGAGCTATCAAGCACTATTGGTCAAATCAGAGTGGCCTCTGGTGAAATCAACACCAACTCCAAGGAAATTCACACTTCTGCAAGCAATTTAGCCAACCGAACAGAACGTCAGGCGGCTTCCATTGAGGAAACGGCTGCTTCACTCGAGGAAACAACGATTGCCATGCAGACTTCTGCAAAACGGGCCAATGAAGCAAATGATCTGGTTGCGGAGACCAAGAAAAACGCAGAAAAATCTGGCCATGTCGTAAAAAGCGCAATCGAGGCCATGGAAAAAATTGAGGCTTCTGCCAGTGAAATTAGAAGGATAATCGAGGTCATCGACGAGATTTCCTTCCAGACCAATCTGTTGGCGCTAAATGCTGGAGTAGAAGCCGCGCGTGCAGGCGATGCGGGAAGAGGCTTTGCAGTCGTTGCAGCCGAGGTGCGGGAATTGGCTCAACGCTCTGCTGGAGCAGCCAAGGAAATCGAAGGTTTGATTACCAAATCTGGCAAAGACGTTACCGTAGGCGTCGATCTGGTTAAGGAGACTGGGCAAACGCTGGGGGTTATTGTCACCGGGGTCGATAATATTAGTGAACATATATCTGCTATCACCAGTGCCGTTGCCGAACAGGCCACAGGTCTTCAGGAGATCAACAGCGCAATTAGTGATATTGATCAGGGCACGCAACAAAATGCGGCGGTGGCAGAAGAATCGTCAGCAGCCAGTCTGTGTCTTTCAGAAAAAGTAGCGGACATTGATGAAATGTTGAAAAATTTCAAAACCCGTCTGAGACAACGCCCAGGTGCCATGCAGCCTGATCATCAAAGAAGCCAGCCTCAACAGCCTGTAAGTTGGGCACCAAGCAGGCCAGCTGCGGCTTCGTTCAATGGAAACGCGGCCGTTGCTAACGAAGAGTCCTGGGAAGAATTCTAAGACCAGGACCTGCCACTTTTAGCGTCTGAATTCAGTCACTACACTCTTATTTTGAGTTTAGCATCTGTCGTGGTCTTGATGACCGCAACAGATGCTAATTGGTATATGAGGGCAGAATTACACTGCAAAAAGCTTGCTGCAGGGGTTCTTAAATTATCATACGCCCACATTTAAAAACTATTTTCCTACTGTTCGTTTCAAAACTCCGACGTGCAAAAGTCGTTATTAAGTTGGATGCAGATCTAACATCCTCATGTGCGAATGCTTTGATTGTTTTAGAATTAAGAGATTTATTTTACTCTAACACGGTATAGTTTCACAGTGTACTTAAATGCATATTTCCCACCACCAACTTCAGGTTCTGTATCAATATCAGCAGGTTAGCACGAGGGGCAAGAATCAATTTAAGGTATTGTTAACCAAGCTGTCATAAAATTCGCTAATGTTTTCAATGGAATATATATTGAGATGTCTATGCGAGCCTCTGCTGCCAGTTATGAAGTCGATGAAACTACTGCGTCTGGGAAGTTGCCAACAGACACTGAATTGTCGAAAAACGAGCTGTCAAAATCATCTGTCCAGCAACAAGATGAAAACCAGTTACAATCAACTCTGAAAAAGATTTCCAATGAAGCTTCCACTTTGGGAGTGGACCTTGTGGATATTGCCGGTGTGATTCAGGATACGACAGAAATGTCGAAACGCCATGCGCTTTCCTTCTCACAGGTCATCACTTCAGCAGAGACGATTTCAAAATCAAATCAGGAAATGACAACACTGGTTCATGAGAGTGACAGCAACGTCAATGAAGCTCGCGAAATGCTGAAGGATTCAGCAAGTCGGCTGAACCAGTCGATTGAACAGATCGACGAACTCTTTACAATCTCAAGTGAGATGAGCGGTGACATCAATTCATTCACCGAATCCATTGCTGGTGCTGATCAGATTGCCGGAAATATCAGCAGCATTGCACGCCAAACCAACCTTTTGGCATTGAACGCAGCAATCGAAGCTGCACGGGCAGGCGAAGCAGGCCGCGGCTTTGCCGTAGTTGCTGCCGAAGTCAGAGCTCTTTCAGTTCAAACAGCAACAGCGACTTCCGCAATCCAGAACACCTTATTAGCCATACGAAAAAAGGCCGATGGACTAATGAGTTCAGGCGGCAAGGTCTGTGAGACAGCGGAATCGGTTAAAACAAGTTCACACCTGCTTAGTGGTTCATTCCAAAGCATGGAAAATACGATCTCTCAGGTGTTGGACAACTCCGCAAAAATTTCGAACACCACTGAAACTGTTGAACTCCAGTTCAGGGATTTCTTCCATACGTTGTCCGGCATCTCCGGAGAGGTGGATATTTGCGCAACTAATTTGACCAGCGCATCAACGCGCATCGATGGGCTTGTAAATCTTTCCGAGCGGGTAATTCAATTACTGGCAAGTGCAGGGATTGAAACCTCAGACACGGTTCTGATTGAGAAAATTCAACATAACGCCCAAGCTATATCCGGCATTTTTGACCATGCAGTAGATAATGGCATCATTTCTGTTGAGGCCTTGCTTGATACCGATTATCGCCCGATTCCAGGTTCAAACCCTCCCCAGTTTGAAACCGCTTTCTCAAGTTTCACTGATGAAGTGTTGCCGCAATTTTTAGAAGAGGCGCTTGACTATAGCGAATTGGTTGCTTTTTCTGCAGCGGTAAACTGCGATGGTTATTTGCCGACCCATAATAGAAAATTCTCCCATCTACAACGCCCGGATGATGTTGACTGGAACACAGCCAATTGTCGAAACCGCTGCATCTTTAATGATCGGGTGGGCCTCGCTGCTGGACGGAGCAATGAACCATTTTTAGTCCAGACCTACCGCCGCGATATGGGAAGTGGGAATTTTGTGCTGATGAAGGATATTTCGGCGCCAATTTTTGTCAAAAGTCGCCTATGGGGTGGCTTGAGACTTGGCGTGAAGGCCTAGTCTATCCCCTTATTGCCTGTTTTGTGATGATCCAAATCAAACAATGCTGATTGCAGAAATGTTATATTCTGCAGAATTGAGGCATTGAGGGGAGGGGATTTTGGAACCGTTACTGACAGACGGCGAACTTGCATTGATGAGACGGAGGTCATTTTTTGGGGGATTGGACGAAGAATTAATGTCCTCTCTTTTAACCGATGCTCATGTTCATCAAGCCAATGCTGGCGAAATTCTATTCATTCAAGGCGATCTAGCCGACACCTGTTTTATCATCCTTGATGGATGGGTAAAACTCTACCGCCTTTCAATGGATGGTGGTGAAGCCATCGTTTCTGTTTATTCCAGAGGGCAGAGTTTTGCTGAAGCTGCTGTGTTTTCAATGGAAACCTATCCTGTTGCCGCCGAAGCTGTTTCCCCGGTTAAATTGCTGCGAATCTCTCGGGAAATATTGCACCAAAGAGTGCGTGAAAATCCAGAATTTGCGTTATCAATTCTATCGGCAACTTCAATACATTTGAAGCAATTGGTGAAACAGGTTGAGCAACTCAAAACCCACACGGGTACTCAACGTGTAGCACGGTTCCTGGGGTCCCTTTGTCCCATGGAGGACGGTTCATGCACCATCGGACTGCCATATGATAAAACATTGATTGCAGGGTGTTTGGGCATGAAGCCGGAAAGTCTTTCTCGGGCTTTCGCAAAACTGCGCAGAATTGGCGTGCGTGTTGAAAGAAATGCTGCTGCGATCTCAAATATCCGAAATTTACGCGATTATGCAAATGGTGGAGATGGTGGGATGCCCTACCAACGAACCAATGTCGCTTCCACTAGATACTCAGCTCACTAGAGAAAATCGCGCTTGATATTATACCCCAAGCAAGCGGTGTAGCCTTGCGTCTCTGGTTTTGAAATGATTGACAAACCAGTCGCGAATTACCGGCGCAAGTTTCTCGTGATAAGTCCCGTATTTGCCGGCGTCAAAATCATCCATAATGTCCCGAATATCATCGAGCAGCTTTTCATGATCGGTTTTATGATCAATATATTCGTCATAACTGTGTTTTCGCATGATCGATTCTTCCAGGGCAAAATGCGCAGATATTCGTGCAAACACTTCGCCTAAAAAGGCGCTGATATCTTCTGTTGATCCATCACCATCAATCTGATCGTGCAACTGGTTTATCAATTCGATAAGTTCGCGGTGTTCGAAATCAACATCCGCAATTCCTGTTTCGAATTCCTTCCTCCATTCAATCAATGCCATTTTGCAACGCTCCTATCTGAATAAAAACCCACCGGTGTCAGCCTTAAAATCTATCGCCAGGTTTTGATGTGCCTTCAATGTTAGCTGACGGGTGGTTTCATAATCAAAACCGCTTTCCCGCTTGCTGTCGCGCAATCGCACGTTGATAATGTGCTCCCCTGCAGAAACAGTTATTTTCTGGTAGGCCCGGCCCGGCCCGTCATTGGAAAGCCCGGTGGCAATTAATAAATCATCATAAATCATTTCTCCGTCAATGGTGAGCTGAATATGAATTGGAATGCGTTCGCGTGAGCAATTGTTCGGGCGGCGTTTATTAGGCGGCAGTTTTGCAATTTCCTTTGATGTCAGCCTTCGGCAATCGATTTCACGCGCAGCACCATGGGCAAAGGCCAGTTTTATCTGAGCTTTGCCTTCGGGGAATTGGTGGTAAACTGGCCGGTTGGAAAAGTAACCAATGAAGATGGCGATCAATGCAAAACAAATAATCTGACCAATATATTGCAACAGCTTATGCATCACTCTCTCCCTCGTTCTGACCAATTTTGGTTTTTGGTGAGGTGCGATTTGACGAAGTGCGGGTGTTTGGTTGCATCCGGCTTAGTTCTTTTGAAAAGGCTTCCAGCGCCTTGCGCAATTTTGATCCGCCGGTAGCGCCAACCCATGAGGTTTTTAATCGTTCGCGTGGAACCCTGTTGCGCAAATGCGGGTCGCGCTGACGCGCAATCCTTTGCTTTATCCACTCAATCCCAAACCGGGCATCGCAAGAGTTTTCCAGACAACCCGTCAACATCACACCATCCGCCAGATCACGGCTGATCACATAGTCTATAAAGGATGGAGGCAGTTGCCCCACACAGGCAAGAGAAACAACGCCTATGGAATCTGATTTGATTTTTGCAAGATTGGGCCCGTGATCGCAATTGAATACCATGATGCGGTTTGAGCCGGAAAGCTGTTCTCCAATCGCTTCAGTCTGGTCACGCAAGGAAGCAATGGTGCGGTCGGGCAGATCAATTCCCGGCAACAAATCAGACATTCTGCGAAACGGTATTGAGGTGGGGCATGATCCTGCGCACAGGCCGCAGGCGACACATTTTTCAGCATCCACAATTGGTTCCCGCTCGAACGCCATGCCATCGGTGCGGGCAATTAGTTCAATTGCCCCATAGGGACAATCATGAAAACAACGCGCGCAACCATTGCAATTATCCAGATGAACAACCGCGGCCTCTGCGCGTTTCAGCGGCGGCAACCATGGCATGGCGAATAATATCACAACGAAACAAAGGGTCATTCCCCAGGTAATGCTGCCGGGCAATGTTTCCATCAGTGGAAACAGCGAGAGGTAGAACCAGTCGAGGCCGATATCGCCCGGGACCTCTGCCAAATTGGCCGGAGGCTGGCTGAGGGCAGGATGGATGAGTGAGAGGGCCAGCAACATCAAAAATACCGAAATGGCGAGCCCACGTGGTGGGTTGATCCGTGGCTTGGTTACCCGCTGTAAGTGAATCCATAAAAAGGCCAAAGCAATCAGAGGGATTGCGATATGCATGAAAATCATCAGGGTGAAGAAACGACTTTCAAGCGCGTCCGGCGACAGGAAATTACGAGCGATAGGTTCCCCGAATATAGGTAACAGGTCCAGCCACTCGGTTGAAGCAATTGCAACATATTGGGCAAGCTTATCCCAAACCAGCCAGTACCCACTAATGCCCGCGACAAACACCATGGCCACAACAGGTACGCCGGTAAGCCAGCTAAACCAGCGCACGCCGCGATACCGGTCGCGGCCAAATTCTCGCAACATATGGATCATCATCACCACAACCAGAAGATCGGATGCATAGCGATGAAAGCTACGCATGATACCCGCAAGATACCATTGCTCATGGGTCATATATTCGATGGATTGATAGGCGTTATTAACGCCCGTATCAAAGAAGATGTAGATGTAAATTCCGCTGATGGTGATGATCCAATAGAAGAAAAAACCCAGCGCTCCCAAATTAAGCATCGGGTTCCATTCAGGCGGAAAAATTCGCCCAAGCCATTTCTCCAGCAGATCAAAAAAACTGCGGAACACCCATCGAACAGCGCTCATGAATGGGCACCCCCGCCAGGTCGCCCGGAAATTTTGAATTCACGAACGAGCCAAAAGAAGACCAATAGCAGCGAGCCTAGTCCTATGAAGACACCAATGAACAAGGAGTAGTTGAAATAGTAGCGTCCTGTATTTGGGTTGTAGACGGTACAGAATAATTTAATGCGGTCGGTTATCCCTGCGAGGGAAAAGATTGCTCGACGTTGTCCAAACAGCAAATCTTTCAACGGTTCAACAATCACGGGTGCGTTAAAGACGCCGCCGAGAATCTGTTGATAGATACGACCCTCAGGATCAACCACGCTCACCTGCGCCGTATGGCTAAATCCACCAGCGGAAGGAACGATTGTAAATCCAATCGCTTCTGCAAGTTGTTCAACCGCTTTTTGTCTGCCGGAAAGGAACAACCAATTGGGTAAATCTATGCCGCGCTCTCTTGCAAAGGAGCGCATACGATCAGGTGTGTCGCGGCTTGTATTAAAGCCAATCGTGATGGTGGTGAAACTGTCTTCACCAAGCGCTTCCTGTGCAGCTTCAATGGCCGGGCGAAGATTTTCGATGATCAGCGGGCAAACATCGGTGCATCCGGTGTAAATCAACGAAACCAGCAATGGCTTGCCGCGAAGTGAAGCGAGTTCAACGCTCTTGCCCTCGGTATCGATGAAGGTCAGCGCTGGCAATGATTGACCAATCGCCGCTTCCGATCGGGCTGCCGCCGATTCATCGGCAGATTGCGAAGTTGCAGCTGCAGGCACGATCATCAGCAATGCTGCTAAGAGGTTAAGGCCTAGCCTCATGCCAGCCCTCTAAGTGCCCATTCGGTAATTGCCCCGCCCAATAGCAGGCAAAGTTGCAGCAAGGATGCAAAGAAGTTTCTCAGTGCGTGGGGTTTGTCAGGGTTGCGAACCAGTGCGATACTTGTCCACGTGAAAACAGCTCCTCCGATTGCTGCACCCGTCAGATAGATCGCACCCATGCCGTAAAATGCAGGGATCAGCGAGACCAGTGACAGGACTACGGTATGAGCAAGAATTACCCATGCGCAAACATTTTTCCCAACCACCAAGGGAAGCATTGGTACATTTGCCCGGGCATAATCATCGCTGGAAACCATTGCCAGGCTCCAAAAATGTGGTGGGGTCCAGAGGAATAATGCCAGGGTCAATAACCATCCCTCGATGGAGATGGTCGGATTAACCGCGGCAGCACCAGCTAGAACTGCAAAGCTGCCAGCCAATCCACCGAAGATGATGTTGGTCCAGGAGCGCCGCTTGAGCCACACTGTGTAAATGATGCCATAGGTGAATGCGCCAAGAAAAGTATAAAGCGCTGCCCACCAATTGGTCGCAAACCCAGCCAGTAATACAGAGCCAAGCAACACACCCAAAATTGCCGTCAGCCAGACAACGCCAGGGTTAAACTGGCCAGTGACGAAAGGCCGGTTGGCCGTTCGTTTCATCCGGCCATCAAGATCAGCCTCAACCCACTGGTTAAATGCACCAGCACTCCCGGCCGCCAGGAACACTGCTATCGTCAATAAGACGAGGCGTCCAAAATCTGGCGCGGGGCCTTGAGTAATCGCAATCCCACCAGCCGCGCTAAGCGCGATTGCAACGGCGATGCGTGGTTTGAAAACCATGATGACATCGCGAATAGTAGAGCCTTGTTGTATCGTGCTGGCTGTCATCTGGCCGCTCCTTTGTTCACGCCTTACACATTGGTCGATGTCTTGCAGTCCTAAGATCGGAACACCTCAAATTATCCGAGTATCCAAAGTTCTGACAGATACTTCCAGTTAACGAAGTAGTAGAGAACAAAGGCGGTGAAGAAGATGCCGACTAGAATATAGGTGCCTGGCAGGTGGAAAGTGCCCGCACTACCATAGCTAGTCACCGCATCGCTCACTCGTTTTTGAGGCATTGGGCCAAGGGCCGCGATGATATTACTGGCATCGACCTTTTTGCCCCAAATTATGCTGGCAACGATGATGATGACGAATAAGCCACCTCCAACCGCTGCCAGTATGGCAGACATTCCATTGAGACCAAGCAACAGGAATGCTACCGGAGGATAATCAAAACTTAGCGTCGCGTCAGAGAATGTAATATCCCAGTGACGACGAGCAACCCCAAGTGTACCTGCACCCATCATAAAGAGAGAGATGCCGGCAACGCCAATTCCGAATAGATAAGGTTGCCATTTTGCAAGGCGTGGCCAGATAATTTCGCGTTGGAAAATCAGTGGCACTAGCAGATAGGTCAGTGCCATGAAGGCCAAAGTGGTACCTGCAACAACCGTCGCATGGAAGTGGCCGGGCACGTATATGGTGTTGTGAAGCATGATGTTAATCTGCTCGGTTCCAAGGACCACACCGGAGATGCCCCCCAGGAAACCGAACAGAACCAGCGACAAGAACATTCCGGAAAAAGCCGGATTGCCCCATGGTGCGCGCCGTAACCATTCAAACACGCCGTTGGTATAACCGTTGCGCCGTTGTGCAGCTTCAATCGAACCGGGAATGGACATGCCGTGGATCATACTACCAAGCACAGCCAGATAGATGGCGTAGGAAGTGTTAAACACTTTCCATTCTGAACTGATACCCGGCTCCACCAGCAAGTGGTGGGCACTGGCCAGTTGCAGGAAGAAAATATACATCAGGAAGGCAGACCGGCTGACCTTTTCTGACAAGGGCTTGGAGCCCAGCAGGATTGCTGGAATTGCATACCAGATGGCGACTTGAGCAGCCATGTTGATTTGCTGGGATGAATGGCCCATGGCCCACCAGATCAGCTTATACATCACCGTATCAATGTGGCTGATATAGCCAAGCGACCAAAGCCAGGTGGGGATCAGGATGATAGCGCCACTGGCCAGCGTGAAGACGGCAATGATACAGGCCGTAAGCGCACCGAAGGAAACCAGAGGGATCGAGCCCTCATAGGTTTTTTCTTCTTTGGCGATAACCAGAGTGCCAAGAAACACGAAACACCCAAGCAATGCCCCTACCGCAAATAGTATCAGACCAAGATAAAAATTCGGATCAGCCTGCATGGGTACATAGGAGGTGAACATGACGCTGGATTCGCCCATTAGCACCGTCACATTAGTGAGAATTGCGCCGCTCAGCATCATGGCAAATCCAAGCCAAGCTACTTTAGGTGCTGCAATTCGGCAGTTCAGAAGAATGGCTGAGCAGAAATAGAGCACGGCCATCTCAAAGAAAATGATCCATACCAAAAGCACATCCAGCCCATGGGCGGTAAGCACCAGATAAAACATGTCAGCATCAAGAAGGTGCACTGCAGGCCAACGGGTCAGAGCGACCAGCAGACCCAAAACTCCGCCAACAGCAAGAAATACGATTGCCGCAACAGCATTGGCCTTTATCAGGTTTTGGGCAGCAATATCTATCTTCAAACCCGTCGCCGGGCAGGTCCTGAATTTTGCGGCGATGCCGCCAATAATGCCTATTTCAACTGCAGTGTTCATAATTTTTCCTCCATCCCAAGGGCTTCGCGCAATTCATTTGCGCGCGTATTTTTCGAAAACCTTCTCCCACTTTTCGAAAAACGCGTTTAATCTACGACGTGAATCCGTCCCACCATTGTATGGTGGCCGACGCCGCAAAATTCGTTGCACACAATACTGAACTCACCGCTCTGGGTGGGGGTCAGCGTAACCACATGCTCAAGGCCGGGGTGTACCTGAATATTGATATTGACCGGCTGAAGCGAAAATCCATGCTGCCAATCCATTGATGATAAATGTAGCCGGTAGGTCTGGCCTTTTTTCAATTCCAGAATTGGCCACCACTCCCATAACCGGGCGAGCATATAAACTTCTGCTCCCGGTTCTGGCTTGGCCACAGGAATATCTGACTCTTCACGAACGGTATATTTCTCGGTGAAGGCTTCAGTCTTTTCTTCGAAGGTGGCGGGCAAAACCCGGTACACTTCGTTTGAAAGGTTCTGATTTCCTTCCAAATGCCACCAGACCATCATGCCAAACATAAACACACCCCAAAGGAATGCGATGCCTATCCATATTAGCTCGGCGCGGCCAATGGGTTCGTTCCACCATACTTTGTTCTCGGGGGATGTGAGTGCCATATCTGCCTCCTATTGCGCGAGCGGGATTTGCGAAAGCTCCATGATACCCCATACGAGGTAGAACACGGTCGGCACCACAACGCCGATGAAAAGCAATAGAAAGTGGTTGTCTAGCAGTCGCTGCATCGGTGGAATAACCACAGACTCAGGTGCAGGTTCTGGTTTTTCTTCTGGTTCGGCCATAGAAATTCCCTCCCAATTGATCTGCAAAGCATGGCATTGGGTTAATTGATGTGCCTTGACTATAGTCAAGATTGGGAAAACTAAATGAGTGTTCACCGATCAAATTTTGACTTGATATATAGGTAATTTTATATATATAATATTTTGCATGTGTTGGGTCGCGAGGTTTTAATGGCACTTTGCGCCAACCAAAATCGAAATTAATAGGGCGCGAAATGACCTAGCCTAATTGTCGAATTACCAGGAAAACGGGAACGTTATGCAAATCAAAAACATCAATGCCGGGCTGGCAATCAGCCCTCAAATCACAGTCGATGAAATTGCTGAAATTAAAGCGGCCGGGTTTCGTTCCATTATTTGCAACAGACCGGATGGGGAAGGTGCTGATCAGCCCAGCTATGCAGAAATTGCAAAGGCTGCAAAAAAGGCTGGTTTGGAAACCGAATACATGCCGATTGTGCCTGGCAAAGTAGCTGATGGTGATGCAGTAAAATTTGGTGACATAGTAAGAGATTTGCCGGGCCCCGTTTTTGCCTATTGCAGAACTGGCACACGATCGGTGACCCTTTGGTCATTGAGTGAAGGGGCTGGCGGCACTCCGCTTCCGGAAATCCTTCAGGCAACAAAACGTGCAGGATATGATATGTCAGGTGTGGTGCGGCGCATTGCCAATGGCGGGAAAACCCCAACAGATGTGGCTGATGCATCCCACGATATCGTTATCATCGGTGGTGGCGCTGCCGGTATTTCTGTTGCAGCCAGCCTGCTTTCACGCTCAGATGATCTGGATATCGCAATCATTGATCCTGCGGATATTCATTATTACCAGCCCGGGTGGACGATGGTTGGCGGTGGAATTTTCACAGCCGATCAAACTGCCAAGACAATGGCGTCGCTGATCCTTCCGGGAATTCACTGGATCAAAGCGGGTGTCACCGCTTTTGAACCTGATAAGAATGTGGTCATTCTCGATGGCTGTCGCGTTGTTAAATACAACAGGCTGATTGTAGCCCCGGGCCTGAAGCTGGACTGGAACGGCATTGAAGGACTGGTTGATACGCTCGGACGCAACGGGGTTACCTCAAACTACCGATATGATCTTGCCCCATATACCTGGGAATTGGTGAAAAACCTGAAGCAGGGAAAGGCTCTGTTTACCCAGCCTCCAATGCCGATCAAATGTGCAGGTGCTCCACAAAAAGCGCTCTACCTTTCAGCTGATCATTGGTACCGTGGTGGAGACTTGGAAAACATTGACATTGAATTTTATAACGCTGGCGGTGTTCTGTTCGGCGTTAAGGAATACGTTCCAGCTTTGATGGAGTATATTGAGAAATACGATGTCGATCTGAAATTCACTCATAACCTCATCCGTGTGGACGGACCTTCCAAAACAGCTTGGTTCAACAAAACGGATGCCGATGGAAATAGCGAAGTCGTTGAAACAAATTTCGATATGATCCACGTTGTTCCCCCACAGGTCGCACCCGATTTTATCCGGGTTAGCCCACTTGCTGATCAGGCTGGCTGGGTGGATGTGGACCAGAACACATTACGCCACAAAGAGTTTGAAAACATCTGGTCTCTCGGCGATGTAATGAATGCTCCAAATGCCAAAACAGCCGCAGCCGCTCGCAAGCAGGCTCCCGTTGTTGCAAACAATGTTTTAGCGGATATGAATAAGGGTGCGGGCGTTGCCCATTACGATGGATACGGTTCTTGCCCGTTGACTGTAGAGCGGGGAAAAATTGTTTTGGCTGAATTTGGCTATGGCGGAAAACTGCTGCCAAGCTTCCCTACCTGGTTGATTGATGGTCAGAAGCCATCAAGAATCTCGTGGCTGTTGAAGGAAAAAATTCTGCCGCCAATTTACTGGAAAGCCATGCTACGGGGCAAAGAGTGGATGGCGAAGCCAGAAATCCCCAATTAGGGTTTGTAGGGTTTCTGCTTGAACCGCCGATTTCTCGGTCAAATAAAATTCACGGGGCTCGCTTTATGAACCCCGTTTTTTTGAATTAGAATTTAAACGCAGCGGTTAGGGTATAAGTGTCTGTGTCGAAGCGGTTTTCAGATGCGAAGTCATGGAGCCATTTGCCCAATACTGTAACCTTGCCGCCGCCAGCTTCAGGCACCCACACAAAGCCTGGTCCAATGCCAAAGGCTTCGCCTTTGAAATCGCCAAGAAGTGCACCAGTGCCGCTATCGCCGACAATCTGGTTATAATAATAACCTTTTATGCCTATAGCGAAATTAGCTGATACAAATTGGTTGACGGTGAAATCCACATGGAATTCGGTGCCGGTCCTATAATTGGTGGCAGTGTTTTCAGTGTTGACCATGATGCCCGGTGCGATTGAAAATTCCAGTCCTTTTGACGGATCAAACCACGTTACGGCTGCAACAGTATCAAAACTCCAGTAATTTAGCCCGATATTAAGGTTCTTGTTCACGTCATATGCGCCGGTTGGAGCAATGACAATTTCCGCAAGTTTGTAAGACCAAAATCCAGATGTCCAGTTCAACTGAGCTGGAATTAATACCAGATCTGCCATATTACTAGTATCTAATGACCGTGTGCGCGTGCCTCTGGGGAGCCCGGAAACCGACAGATCAAGACCAACACGCCCAATGGGGAGAACCGCTCCAAAGGTATAGGTACCGCCAAAAACAGGCGTTTCAGATGTGTAGGTAAGTGCCGTTAAATTCAGGAACGTCGATACTTCAAGATCCAGATCGATTTTACCGCTCAGTACGGCTCTTCCTGCATTGCCGGATTGGTACCAAAATGTATTTGCAGCAAGAAAGCCCGGCTGGGGCGCGGTGGCAAGAAATATGTCCCCGTTAGCGCCAGCAAGATAGTGACTTGCCGCCCCTTCGGCCGCCTCAACTGTATTGGAGCCGGAAAATAATGCTCCCACCAAGGCAAGGCCAAAAAATAAACCCTGTTTTGAAAAAGTCCGCATAGTAAATACCCCTATAAATTCTTATTCAAACTCATACTACTGTAAAAAGTAGTTCTTACAAAGGGTTGGGTACCCTTTCAGTTTGCAAATGTCCAGAAAATCTACATTAAATACCTTGTCGGTCCCCAGCCCATGCGAACTATCTGGCTGGTTCTGTGTTGTTAGCTCAGCCATTCCCGTTCCTGATTATGAACCTGTGGCCCAAGGTCTTTCATTGGGCTCGGCAATGAAAGAAATATAAATTTCCTTAGCCGGGTTTGCCGGACCGGAGCTTTGCTTCATAGCCTTCACGGTCGTTTTGTATCTTTTTCAACACACTGGTCCTGGCATTTGGCCCGTGGTCGTGCTTTCCGCTCCAGGTGACAATTTCAAGAAGAATAGGGGCAAGATCATAGCCCTTTTCAGTGAGTGAATAAGTGAAGCTGCGGCCATTTTCCGGGTCGCGGGCTTTCTCTATAACGCCTTCGTTTTCCAGATGCTTCAAACGATCAGCAAGGATATTCGTTGAAATGCCTTCATCGGCTGCCAGAAAATCGCTGTAGGTTTTCATGCCCTTCAGCATCATTTCTCGAATGATCAACAGGGTCCATTTATCGCCGAACGTATCGAGACCAAATGTAACCGGACATCCGGTTTGCCGTTTGTTTTCAAGCTTTTTCATTTTACTCATTTAGCAATTTAACTTGTTTAATGCAAGTTTTATTGTGGAGGCAATTGTTTTTGAAAAATTAACTTGCATTTTAAAAGTTATCACCCTAAATGAATACAACTTGCAAAACACAAGTTAACTTTTGGCGTTGGAATACTCTCCCCTGCCGCATCACATGAGGAAATTGAAAATGACCAATACTCGAAATACTATTCGCGCAGCCGCACTCGCAACCTTTTTTGCCACAACCACTTTGTTGGCTGCAACTGTGCAGGGCGAAGCATCGCCAAGTGCCGTTAAACTGCTGACGGTTAAATTTGATTCCCGTGAAATTGTGAAAATTGAAGCAGGCGACTTCCACTTTCTGCCCGGACAAAATGCCCCCATTCACACCCACTCTGCACCAGCGGTCGGTTATGTCACCAAGGGCTCTATCATTTATCAAGTGGAAGGTGAGAAGCCGCAAATATTGAACAAGGGCGATGTGTTCTATGAGCCTGTGGGCCCACGCATTCTCCGCTTTGATAATCTCTCTGCTACCGAAGAAGCGATTTTCATCGATTTTAATCTGGAACAGGTTGGCGAACCTTTCATTGTCTTTGAAAAAGCACCGACAGAAGCCATAGATCGCCGCACTTTGCCAACTTTAGACCTTGCAAAGTTATCCATTTATCAAGTGGATATTTACGAAACCGAACTTGAACAAAACGGCACAGTGTTTGTGAATTACGATACGCCGACTCTTGGGTTTGTCGCCGAAGGTGTTGTTGAGATTAGCATCAAGGGCAAGGCAAACCAGCGTATTGCGGCCGGTGCCACTTTCGCCTTCTCGGATGCCGGAACCAAGGCAATTATCACCAATGGTTCTTCTGAGGTGGCTGCCAAGATAATCACCTTCGTTCTGCGCTGATCCTCCATTTATCAACCTCCCCGAAAAGGGGGGAGGTTTGTGCCCAAAAACTCAAATTCAAAGGAAGACCCATGTCACAAAAAGCATTCGTATATACAGAACTTCAAATCTCGATTCCTTTCGCAGATGTTCCGTGGAAAGACATCAGTGAATCAATCAAACAACAGCCGGGCTTTATCTCCAAAACATGGCTATCAGGCGTTGGAAATCACTCCGTTGGCGGATTCTATTCATTCGACAGCATTGAAAATGCCCAAAGTTTTGTCACCGGATATTTCCCGGAAGAAGCCGCAAAATTTGGCGTGGCCCACACCACAAGAATATTCGATGCAACAATCGTGAAGGAAGCCAGTGAAGGGATAAGCTCGGTACATTTTGGTGCCGGACCCGCGCAAGCGCCTGGTGCATTTTTATATACCGAACTGCAAATAAACGTGCCATTTGAAAAAGCCCCCTGGCAAGACCGGAACCCGGTGTTGAAGCAGCAAAAGGGCCTTTTATCCAAGACCTGGTTGAGCGGCTTTAACAACAACACTTTGGGCGGGCTTGATGCATTTGACACAGTCGAAAACGCCACCAATTTTGCAATCGAGGCCTTTCCAAAAAATGCCGCTAAATTGAACGCAGCAGTTTACACCCG
>JAESUH010000166.1 GCA_016763155.1 Rhizobiaceae bacterium | reverse complement strand
TTTGAAATCAGGTTTCCAGATGCAAGGCTTGAAGAAAGGTCAATGCCAAGTTGTTTAACAATGGTACGTTGGATCTCTGCAATCGTTACCTTCAACATCACCTGATCTTCACCATCAATCGTCAGCAAATTAACAATCTGACTTTTCTGGCGTTCTTCATCATCGCCAAACACGATTGTTGTTCCGCTACCGCCGGCAACAGTTGAACCTCCGCTATATTGATCCGTTGTCGCTTCACCACCCGTTACGAAAACATCGGCAAGCTGTACAGCTTTTGCTGAAGCCTGAGGTGTTGGGACAGAACCTGTAAGAATGACGTTATCATTCATGATCTCAACCGTGATATCTGAGCCACGAATGTACTTTTTCAAAAACTTCTGAAGGCCAGCAATATCTCGTTCAATAGTTAGTTCAATGCTCAAAAGCTGCCTGCCACGAGAATCAAAAATGAAGATATTAGTTTCCCCAACCTGCTTTGCAAAAATATAGATACGTCTGGAAGTCCTGGTAATCGCATCGGCAATTGCCGGGTTTGCTACCAGAATGTCGTGCGCATCGCCGGGCAGATCAATCACGATGGATTTGTTCAAGCCAACTTTTACGTTTTTGCTTTTACCGATCATAGAACTGGAAATTTTCAGATAGTTCTTTGCAGCCAAGGCATCACTAATACCGATTTGTGCAGGAACTGACCCGACCAGAAGTGTCAAAGCCAACATTGATGTCCACAATAATGAGACTATTTTATTACTCATGTTACGTTCCTCAAGAGCTCGAACATTATTTTTTTCACTTTTCATCGCCATGCCCCGCTACAACTTCTCTTGCTTGTCCAAATTTGATAATCCGCACGCGGCCCTTTCCTCTCACACCAGATAGTAGATGCTCAGCACCTTTGGTTTGAGCGTCATTGCTGTCAGCTAATGAGCGCAATGAAAGGGTAAGTTGGTCTGCCATTTGCTGTGCAACGGTCAGAATTTTTGCCTGATCAGGGGTTAATTGAAGCGTAGCGGTTTCACCAACCACGACTTTTTGGTCGTCTTTTTCTTCAATTACCTGATCAATTGCCAATACACGGATGTTTTCAAGAATGGTTTCGGTAATGTATTCACCTCTCCGCTCTTCACCAGCTTGCCTGGTCATGATCACATCCACACGGTCATTCGGCAGGACAAACCCGCCAGCACCGGTATTGGCTGAAATTGTAGTAGCAATTGCTCGCATTCCCTTCGGCAATATCGCCGACATATAGCCATTGTCGGAACGCACCAGCTTGCTTTCGCGAATAGGTTCACCTGCAAAGAATGCCGAACGGGCAATAGCTGAAACCTCGCCTTCAATCCCTTTGGGAGTGTTCTCGCGAGTAATATATCCCTGCCCCAAAGAATCCTTTGGCCACTGTTGCCACTTCACCATGCTTGGATTGAGGGAAGTACCCAATGCAATATCTTCAACGGCTACCAAAACTTCTGAGAGTTCAATTGTCGGTCCGCTGTTTTTCACAACTTCACGAAATTCAGGTTCGTCTTGTTTGGTTAAATTCCCGGCAAGTAGAAATGCACCGCCAGCTGCGGCAACCGCGACACCCAAAACTGCTAAACGCGCTATTTTCATAAATATTTCCTCTGCACGGAATGACCCATTACTGTTTGGAGCCATATTTCACCGCAAAAGGTATAATTATGGTTAACGCTTTGCTTAAAAGTTTGGTTAACGGCAGATTAATTGCATATCCAGGGAGGATCAACTGTCAGATACTCATGCATTTCGCTAGAAACGACACCGAAACATCAATCAGAAAGATGGTTTAAACAGCAAATAGCAAAACCATCCCTTGGGTAGCTGGTCGCTTATCGTGCCGATTCGAAAATTTAGTAGGAAAATTCTATTAGGTACTCTAGGTCTTAGCCTAGAGTCAGAACCTTATAGAGTGCGGGCTGCCAAAAAGACGTGCTGCATCCACTCTGTTTGCGGATAAATGAATATTGCAGCAGCACCAAGTGCCACTCCGTAGGGAACGCCCGTATCCGCGTTATATAGTCGGGCAATCCAGTCCACCTTGGCAACACGGTCTGGTAATGGCATGGAGCGCAATCGCAACAACACCAGTGCCAATACACCGCCCATGAATGCAAAAATCACGATATAATCCAGAGTGTGCTCCCATCCGAGCCAAAGCGCCGTTGAAGCGACCAGTTTTGCGTCGCCGCCCCCAATTATTCCCAATGCAAACAGTGAAAAACCCACAAGAAGGGCAATTCCAAACATTGCCCAATGCCAGCCAATGGTCACAAGGTCCATCTGCATCCAAAGGGCAACACCCATAAATCCTACCATTAAAGCAATAGAAACTTTATTGGATATTGTCATGGACACCAGATCCGAAGCTGCAGCAAATGCCATAAAAAACGGGAAAAATAGGATGAGTATTATTTCAAGCATAGGGTGGTTTCCAAGTGGATTGACACAAAAACAGTTTTACCAATCAGCGCCTAACCTTCGGTTAACGCAGACACTTTTTGAACGATAAAAACAGGGTATTTTTCTTTGAAAAACTTATCTAAAAACCAAAAAAACCGCATGCTGGAAGCATGCGGTTCTAACTGACGAATTCACTATGAAAGTGAACTCCCTATTTCTGTAACCTATTAAAGGTTGCCAGCAATAGTTGTAAAGCCATCGTTCACTCCTGTACCAACGGCTGAAGCGCCACCGATAATAGCTACTGAAATCAGCGCTGCAATCAGGCCGTATTCAATAGCAGTTGCACCAGATTCGTTCTTCATAAAGCGTGCTACAAGTTTCATAATTTTCTCCTTAACTCCACATTAAAATCGCATCATGCGATGCCGCAAGGTGTTTCCCTTGCTGACAATAGGCAATATATCGATCATGAATTGAGATCGCCTTAAGATACATGGTTAGCAACACGTTAAGATTGCGATCCACTCAGCATGGTTATTTTTCAGTAAAATTTCACTCGATACTCCGCCCGAATTCTGATTACTGGCCCCATATAAGAAAGAGTACCGTTCCTATATATAAAGAGTAGTATTCACCACTTACAGCACTGGGCTTGAAAAGCTGCCCTATGAAATTTCAGCAATGGAGCGCTCTTAGGCGCGATTTGGGTGCAAACAGTTTTTGGTTAAGACTTCATTCACCAAGATCATTCATGTTGCATTTAAATATTGTGATTTCCAAATCTACTGGAGCAGTCCCATGATCAAGACACTTGCAAAAATTGCCATCGCACTTCCCATCATCGCCACACTGGCAATAACCACTATGGCAATGCCGGTCAACGCCACGGAAACAGCAGAAGAAAGCATCATTGTAACGGTTGACCGTGCAAAGGTATTTCGGATTTCCCGTGCGGCAAGCACCATTATTGTCGGCAACCCGGCAATTGTTGATGTCACCATAGAAGATGAAAAGACTCTGGTTCTCACCGGACGTTCATTTGGCGTAACGAATTTGATCATTTTGGACCTGGAAGGAAATCCGGTCATTGATCAGACGGTTATTGTACGTGGTCATGAAACAAATACGGTTCGCATCTATCGTCGTTCCAGCCGTGAAACCATGGCCTGCGCCCCGGTTTGCGAACCTACCCTCACCATTGGTGATAATAGCGCAAGCTTTGCCTTCGCCACCCAACAGATCATAGCAAAAAATGCATTGGCTATGGCAAACGCAAAATAATTTCACGATTAGCATTACCACTTTTTGCGAATTTTTTAACGGTCCCTTAATGGGGCCGTAGTAATTTTAACTACTTAAACAATGGTTTCTCAATAATTGTCCATTACGTTGGACACAGAACTGCAATTGTTTCTGAAGTATGGGTTTGAGGTAACAGACCTGGAGCAGGGGAATGTCATACGATGGTAAGTAAAGAGTACATATGTAAAAAATTCCGGATGCCTGCAATCATCAAGCGTTTTCGTCGCAATGATCGTGGAGCAACTGCTGTAGAATTTGCGCTGGTCGGTGGACCATTTTTCCTTTTGATGTTTGCCATTATCGAAGTTTCTATTTTCTTCTTTGCAGGCCAGGTATTTGAAACCGCTGTCGACACAGTAGGTCGCATGGTGCGTACCGGACAAATCGATTCAAATATGTCCGAAGAAGAATTCAAACAGATTATTTGTGATAAAACAGCAACCCTGTTTAAATGTGAAGGAATTTATGTAGATTTGACCGTTGTTTCTACATTTAGTCAACTAAGCCTTCCCCCGGAACCAACTGATTTGGCAAGCGATTTGGGCGGATTTCAGTTTACAGTTCCCGGACCATCACAAATTGTCAAATTAACGGTAATGTATGAATGGCCGATCGTTACAAACTATGTTGCCGCTGGTCTGTCAAAACTCGATAGCGGCAATGCCCTTCTGTCAACAGTCGCAGTATTCAAAACAGAACCATTCCCTATATAACGCCTTGATCGACAAAGGATATTGATAATGTTAAACACCTTAAAATCCATCAAGTCACGCACTTTGACACTGGTCAAAAGGTTCAGGCAGGAAGTAAAAGGGGTAGCCGCGATCGAATTTGCAATCATCGCGCCCATTATGATCCTGCTATTTTTCGCAACCGTAGAAGTTTCAACAGCAGTGGCAGTTAACAGGAAAATTTCCCGCGTATCGAGTACTCTCGGCGATCTCATTACTCAGAGCCAGAAATTAAGTAATAGCGATGTGTTGGACATCATGAAGGCTGCAACTTATGTGATGCAGCCCTATGACCACACACTTCAAATCACGATCACTGGTGTAAAAATATCCGGTGGTAGCGCCAAAGTGGTTTGGAGCAGAACGCAAAATGCATCACCTTATGCAGTTGGTGCCAACTACCCGATCCCAAGTAAAATCAATAAAAACGGTACTTTTTTGGTGGTTGCCAAAGTGAAAACCACCCATTCCCCGTTATTTGCTTTCACAAAACTCGATGAAAATCGGAATTTAAGTTTTGATACGACGGCCATCGACATGGAAGAGGAAATATTCCTGCGTCCAAGGATCGGCACCAGTACCAGCATCGAATAATTAAAAATCACACACGTCGGAAAAATTCGAAACCAATTCCGACAAGACATTTTTCCGCTATTGCCAATTTCTATTGGCCCAAGTCTGGAACTTGCTTACCAGCTCCAGTTACAACACCTGTGATTTCACTGGATGAACCCCGTATCCCCATCTTTGCTCGGGCAAATTTAATCACTGAAGAAAACTGACCGTGGCGCGCAACGGAAAACCCGCCACCATATTGTAATTCAATCGAATCATAGGCAACCGGATCCTCGGCAAACAGCTTTTCCAGCGTATTGCGCAAAATCAACTTGGCCTCGATCGGAAGGTTTTTCCGAATCGCGTGAGGTGGATGAGGGATATCTGAAGATTTCCAGATAATTTTATAGCCATCTCCATTGCCACCAGTTTCTTCGATCAAGGCACGTAAACTGCCCCTTGAATAACCCGAAAAAACAGAACCTTTCATAGAGCTCCAACCAAGCAGCGCACTAAATTTTCCTTCGACAACCTCACGCACTGCCTGTTCAGATGATTTGATTACCTTGAGAGCAGCGCCATCAATTGGAACCCCTTGCTCCTCCAGTTCATAAAGCGCGATTTCAATAGATCCCAATGTGCCGGAACGCGGAATCGCAAGGTTTTGGGGTGTTACCTGGCCCAAATCGACAGGGCCCGAAGGGGTGGAAATGACAACTGCTTGATAGGAAGACGTCTGATCCAATGCCAGAGGTATTACCAGGGGTTCAACACATTCACACAAAATCCACGTGGCGGCATAGGCCGTTGCAGAATAGATCGCATACTCAGTTCTGGAACTTCTGTGGGCTTCAATCAGCGAGGAAATATCCCTTGCCGGAAATATTTCCACATTCATGTTCAGCGCTTCCGCCAACGCCAACCGGAACGGTTCGACGCTACCGGCATTGCCTGTTGCATCATTTCCAATAACCACCCCGACGCGAAATACGCCAAGGTCGCGGCGCCAGTCTGTTTGCGCATTCACTGAAATACTGAAACAGGATAATCCGACAATAAATGCAAGAACCGGCGCGAACACACGCTTCAAAAGTGTTTTTTTGCGCTGATTGCACTGCATCTCAATTCCCACTATCCTGACGGCCACATTAACTGAATCGCTCGTAGTGATTACCACAAATTGCCTCGTTTGAACTGAAGAATTGATAAATCTACATTATGGCAAAAGCATATCTGTTTGTTCTGGACTCTTTCGGCATTGGCGGCGCACCTGATGCCAAAAGTTTTGGTGATGAGGGCTCCAATACATTGGGCCATATCGCCAAACAATGCGCATTGGGAAAGGCTGATAAACCGGGCATACGTTCCGGCCCGTTAAAACTTCCAAATTTAGAACGTTTGGGGTTGGGGTTTGCCGCCCGCGAAGCTTGCGGAACATTACCTGCCGGATTTGACCCGGATGTAAAAACCACCGGGCGCTGGGCCAATGCCGTTGAAGTTTCCAAAGGCAAGGATACTCCTTCCGGCCATTGGGAAATTGCTGGCGTGCCAGTCCCCTTTGACTGGGGATATTTCCCATCTGAATTTCCGAGTTTCCCGAAATCCCTGATTGCAGATTTTGTCGAACAGGCTGGATTACCCGGTATTTTGGGCAATAAGGCTGCCTCCGGCGTGCCTATTATCCAAGAACTTGGCGAAGAACACATTCGTTCCGGCAAACCAATTTGTTACACCTCCGCTGATTCTGTATTTCAAATTGCCGCCCACGAAACTCATTTCGGGCTAGAGCGATTGCTAGAAATTTGCGAAATTGCTCGCAAACTCATCGATCCATACAATATAGGGCGGGTCATTGCGCGGCCATTCATCGGAGAAACACCCAAAGATTTTCAACGCACCGGCAATCGTCACGACTATGCCGTGCCACCGCCAGAACCAACCCTACTCGACCGTGCGAAATCTGATGGCCGTGCGGTGATAGCCGTGGGTAAAATTTCCGATATCTATGCCCATTGCGGCACAACCGATGTGCGCAAGGCCCATGGCAATGCGGCCCTGTTTGATACCACCCTCGAAGCAATTAACGATGCAAAAGACGGCGATTTTGTATTCACCAATTTTGTTGATTTCGACATGCTCTATGGTCACCCCCGCGATGTTATTGGCTATGCCGCTGCGCTTGAATATTTTGATGCCAGATTGCCAGAAATTACTGAACAAATGCAGGAAGGTGACTTGATGGTGCTAACCGCCGATCATGGTTGCGACCCCACCTGGCAGGGAAATGACCACACTCGCGAGCAAGTACCTGTTCTCCTTTGGTATCCGGGAATGAAATCGGGTTATTGCGGACAATTATCAAGTTTTGCCCATATCGGTGAAACGATTGCAGATCATCTTGGCCTTGCGCCGGGTCTTCATGGGAAGAGTTTTTTATAATGGTCGTCAAAGCAGAATTACATTGCCACATTGAAGGTGCGGCACACCCTGAGCTGGTAATAGAACAGGCGCGGAAATATAATGTTGATGTGAGCGCAATAATTTCGCCCGAAAATGAATATATCTGGCACGATTTCACCTCATTCTTGAGGGCCTACGACTTTTCCGCAAGCCTATTTCGATCCCCGGAAGATTATTCCAACCTTACTATCGATATTTTCCAAAGACTATCAGATCAAAACAGCATCTATGGCGAGATATTTGTTTCTCCAGACCACGCCGCGCGCATTGGCTGCTCCTATGACGAATTAATCTCCTCCATTGGTTCCGGCATTGAAACCGTTAAAGCCAAAAGCGGAATTGAAGGCCGCATGATCATCGTAGGCGTGCGCCATGAAGGCATTGAGGCCGTTGAAAAAGCGGCCCTTGACGCTGCAAAAAATCCGCACCCTTTAGTGAGTGGGTTTGGTCTGGCTGGCGACGAACGCGTCGGCCGACACAAAGATTTTGCCAAGGCCTTTGCCATTGCCAAGGACGCAGGCCTCTCTCTCACCGGCCATGCTGGCGAAGTTTGCGGAGCAGAAAGTGTCAAAGAAGCAATTGAGCAATGGGGCATTTCACGCATCGGCCATGGCGTGCGGGCAATTGAAGACCCGGATTTAGTCAAACGCATTGCAGATGAAGGTCTGGTATTGGAAGCCTGCCCCGGTTCAAACATCGCGCTAAAGGTTTTTCCAGATTTTCAATCCCACCCCTTCCCTGCCCTAATGGATGCTGGGTGTAAAATGACCCTCAATTCTGACGATCCCCCCTATTTTCACACCAGTCTTGAACGCGAATATGAAATTGCCCGAGAATATTTCGGCTATAGCGACGAAGAACTGCTGGGCATTACCAAAACCGCCATCGAAGCTGCATTCGTAGATGGGGAAACACGCAATCGCTTGCTTGAGAAATGTACCCTTTAAGCGTTACAATGGGTTTCCAATCTAGCAAGCATTAGGTGCACCCCATGAAAAGCCTTACCGTCGTCGACCACCCTCTCGTTCAGCACAAACTCACTTTGATGAGAGACAAAGGCACCTCAACGGCCGGGTTTCGTCGCCTTCTGAAAGAAATTTCGCTTCTGCTTTGCTATGAAGTGACCCGCGACCTCAAGCTAACCACCATGCACATCGAAACACCGATGCAGGAAATGGAAGCTCCGGTGATTGCAGGGAAAAAACTGGTCTTTGCTTCAATTCTTCGCGCTGGAAACGGCCTGCTGGAAGGCATGCTTGAACTGGTGCCATCTGCCCGCGTTGCCCATGTGGGGCTTTACCGGGATCATGACACGCTTGAAGCAATCGAATATTACTTCAAAGCCCCCGATGACATTGCTGACCGCATGGTGATTGTGGTTGACCCAATGCTTGCCACTGCGAATTCCGCCATCATGGCAATTGAAAAACTAAAAGAACGCGGCGCAAACAATATCCGTTTTCTCTGCCTGCTTGCAGCTCCTGAAGGGATCAAAGCCTTTCAGGAAGCCCTGCCAGACGTGCCAATTTTCACAGCAGCAATTGACATAAAGCTGAACGAGAAAGGTTATATCGTTCCAGGTCTAGGCGATGCGGGTGACAGAATGTACGGCACTAAATAATCTTGCAATTAAAACTGGATTAACCAGTTTTTGGATTTCCCGGCTTTCCTGCCCAAGCTTACCTCAATATTAGCAATCATTTGCTAGCTTCATCCCGACTGAAAAATCGGGATGAAATTCATGTGGCGTTACATTTTTGGAGTCGTAATCATTGCGGGTCTGGCAGTAGAAGTTCCAAAATATCTGGATACTCTTCATAGTGGTGCTCCAAAGGGTGCCACCCATAGCGAAAATCTGAACTTGTCCTCAAGAGAGGCTGCTCCCCGTCTCAAACCTCAAAATGTCTCCGTAAAAGGAAGAGTTTCCTACATCAAGGCGGGGTATAATGGACAGTTTGTCGCCAGAGCAAAATTGAACGGCTACCGTTCCGATGTCCTGGTTGATACCGGCGCATCCGCCGTTGCCATTAACGAGACTACGGCACGCCGGATGGGCATCCGTTTAAAATCATCAGATTTCAAATACAAAGTTCAAACCGCAAATGGGATAACCATGGCAGCCTCTGCAATGATCCGCGAGATCAAGATTGGCAAAGTGGTTGTACGAGATGTGCGCGCAATGGTTTCTAAAGATAAAGCGCTGAACGTCGTTTTGCTTGGAATGACTTTTCTCAACCGGTTAAAGAAATATGAGTTCAATCAGGGAACCCTCATACTGACGCAATAATTCTGGCCCTAAAATTCATGTCATCCATGTGTTACAAAATCCTGCGATAGTCTTTATATGATAGGTCAGTGGTTTTAACCGGTATAGGGTAATAGCATGACGGCACTGCTAGAAAAATCTCCCCCAACTCCTGTAACCTTGCACAATACGAAAAAAGCTGTTTCAGGCAGTTTGGGAAAATTGAGCGTTCGTCTGGCTGAAACAGACCATGAAATACGCGAGCTTCAGGCCCTGCGTCACGATGTGTTTTTCGATGAAATGTCAGCGATACCGAACCCGGATCAAATTCTGTCCCGGCTCGACAAGGATGAGTATGATTCCATCTGCGATCATCTATTGGTGCTGGAAGACGAAGACCATATCGCCGGCACCTATCGTTTATTGCGACAGGATATAGCCGCAAAGGCTTCGGGTTTTTATTCAGCTCAGGAATTTGATATCGCGCCGCTTTTGCAGCGCCATAAGTCCAGAAGTTTTCTTGAGCTTGGCCGTTCCTGCGTTCGTCCGGAGTTTCGCACCAAGCGCACCATTGAGTTGCTTTGGCATGGCACCTGGTCATATTTCCTGCATCATAATTGCGATGTCATGTTTGGGTGCGCATCTTTCAGCGGAACAGACCCTGATGCCATCGCTCAGGGCCTGAGTTTCCTTTATCATAACGCGCGCGCGCCGGAAGATTGGCAGGTAAATGCCCGCCCGGAACTGGCGATTGATATGAACCGCCTACCTGCTGACGTTCTGGATACCCGGGCTGCATTACAATCGCTTCCTCCCCTCATCAAAGGCTATCTTCGCGTGGGCGCAAAAGTTGGGGAACATGCGGTGATAGACGAACAATTCGGTACCATTGATGTCCTGATCATTTTGCCGATTGAAAACATTCGGCCCCGTTATCTCAACTACTATGGCGCAGATGCAGGTCGCCACAAATCCGCTGGTGATATGTCCGCCCAAAGGTGAGTTTCACTTGCTTCTTGAGGCTCTTTCAGGAATCTTGGTTTAAATCAAAATTCCATGAATAAGGACGCCCAATTGGCTGACGATAAATCTGCTCATAAAGCAACTCCAATGATGGAGCAGTTTGTGGAAATCAAGGCTGCCAACCCGGATTCGCTGCTGTTTTATCGAATGGGTGATTTCTATGAGTTGTTCTTTGCAGATGCCGTAAAGGCTTCCAAAGCGCTCGGCATCACCCTCACCAAACGCGGTAAACATATGGGCGAAGATATTCCCATGTGCGGTGTGCCGGTTCATGCAGCCGACGATTATCTGCACAGGCTGATATCACTGGGCTTCAGGGTTGCCGTTTGCGAGCAGTTGGAAAACCCCGCGGAAGCCAAGAAACGCGGCGCAAAATCCGTGGTAAAACGCGACGTCGTGCGTCTTGTTACCCCCGGCACTATCACCGAGGAAAAACTGCTCGATCCGGCCCAATCCAGTTATTTGGCAGCCATTGGTCGGGTGCGCAAGAGCGAACAGGAAGATGATCTTGCGCTGGCATGGATTGAACTTTCCACCGGTGATTTTCGCATTCAGCCGATCAACATTTCAGACCTTGCCACCAGCCTAGCGCGCATCGACCCGCGAGAATTGATCTTGCCTGATAGCATGTTGCAGGATGAAAGATATAAGCAGATAATTGAACTGCCAAATGGTGCTCATTCTCCCCTGCCCTCCAACCTTTTTGACAGCCAAAGTGCGATAGAACGCTTGTGCCAATTTTATCAGGTGAAAACCCTCGATGGATTTGGTAATTTTAGTAGGGCTGAACTTTCCGCTGCCGGTGCGTTACTTGGCTACGTCGAAAAAACCCAGATCGAAGAACGTCCGGCCCTCACGCGCCCCATGCGCGAAACCACCGACGATGTCATGTCCATTGATGGGGCAACAAGAGCCAATCTGGAACTGACCAGAACACTCTCCGGCAACAAAAAAGGGAGTTTGATTTCGGCCATCGACAGAACCGTTACAGGCGTTGGCGGCAGGTTACTGGCAAGGCGCCTGATGAGCCCATTGACCGACCCCGTAAATATCAATCACCGGCTGGACTCGGTTGGGTTTTTCATTCAGGAGGGTGGATATTGCCGCACGATAAAAGACCTCCTAAAACACTGCCCGGATATGCCACGTGCATTATCACGATTGGCACTAAATCGTGGTGGCCCACGCGACATGGGCGTCATCGCCCGAGGCGTCATGGCATCATATGAGATTGCTGAAAGCCTTGATGATTACGAATTGCCCGAAGAGCTTGCTCAGGCACAGGACCAGCTAAAACAACTTCCTTCTTCACTGATGGATCATCTCAACCGTGCGCTTTCAGATGAACTGGGATTATTAAAAAGAGATGGTGGGTTCGTTCGTTCAAACTACAATGAAGAACTCGACGAATTGCGCACTTTACGCGATGAAAGCCGTAAGGTCATCGCTGGCATGCAAGCAGAATATGCCAGCGCTTGCGGCGTCAAAGGGCTCAAGATCAAGCACAATAATGTGCTTGGTTATTTCATCGAGGTCACCGCTCAAAATTCCGAAGCCCTGACATCTGAAGAAGCAAAAGCCACCTTCATTCATCGTCAAACGTTAGCTAATGTCATGCGCTTCACCACGACGCAACTGGCAGATATTGAGAGCAAGATCGCCAATGCCGCCGGGCGTGCATTGCAAATTGAGTTTGAAATTTTTGATGAATTGCTGGCTGAAATTCTGACCCATATCACCTTGATCAAACAAGCCTCAAATGCTCTTGCTGTGCTGGACGTCTCGCAAGGCTTCGCCATGCTTGCAGACACCAATAATTATTGCCGACCGAATGTAGATGATAGCCTCGCATTCAATCTGGAAAAAGCGCGCCACCCTGTGGTGGAGCAGGTATTGCAAAATGACGGCGCCAATCCATTTGTCGCCAATGACTGTAATATCAGCCCCGGCACAGGCGAAGACTTCGGTAATATCTGGTTACTAACCGGCCCAAATATGGGTGGTAAATCCACCTTCCTCAGACAAAACGCTTTGATTGCTATCCTTGCCCAAACCGGTTGTTTTGTACCAGCAGAAAGCGCCCATATCGGAATTGTCGACCGTTTGTTCAGCAGGGTTGGTGCAGCGGATGATCTGGCTCGGGGCCGTTCAACCTTCATGGTGGAAATGGTGGAAACAGCCGCCATTCTCAATCAAGCCGGGGAGCGTTCGTTGGTAATTCTGGATGAAATCGGGCGCGGCACAGCAACCTTTGATGGGCTATCAATTGCGTGGGCTGCAATCGAACATCTTCACGAAGGCAATAAATGCCGCACACTTTTCGCCACCCACTATCATGAGCTCACAGCGCTCTCAGAACCATTAGCACGACTTTCCAATGTCACGTTAAAGGTGAAAGAATGGAACAATGAGGTAATTTTCTTGCACGAGGTGGTGCCCGGTGCGGCTGATCGCTCCTACGGCATTCAGGTTGCAAAACTGGCTGGCCTACCCGATGCGGTCATCGAGCGAGCGCGTGACGTGCTGGACCAATTGGAAAATGCTGAACGCAATAATTCAGCATCCAAACTGGTAGACGATCTTCCTCTTTTTTCCGTAGAGCAAAAACCTGCTCCACAAACCAGAGCCGTCAACGATGCATTGAAAGAAGCACTGAACGCCATCAGTCCGGACGAACTAACCCCGCGCGAAGCTCATGATTTACTCTATCAGTTAAAAGCAAAAGCCAGCGACTAGCGCGCCGCTGTTTTCTCAACAAACCACCCAGGCGGCAATAAACCGCCTGGCATTAGGCAAAACAATTAGAGCCCGGATTGCTCTACCAATTGCTTCAGTTTTACTTTTGGTCTTGGGCCCACATGCTGAATAACTTCTGCTGCGGCAAGGCCACCAATTTTTGCGCAAATATCAAGATTGCGACCATTGGTCAGAGCCCACAAAAAGCCTGCGGCATAGGCATCACCTGCACCATTTGTATCAACCAATTTTTCAATCGGATGAGCTTCAACATGTATGGTCTTTTCCCGAGTTACAATTGTTGAACCATGTTCGCTCTGGGTGATTGCAGCAAGTTTGCAATCTTCGCGAATGGCTTCAAATGCACTCTCCAGGGAAGAGGTTTGGTAAAGCGATTTCAGCTCTGAATCATTGGCAAAAACGATATCTACCGTGCCAGAAGTCATCAGTTCCAAAAACTCGTCGCGATACCGGTCAACACAGAACGGGTCCGAAAGGGTCATCGCAACTTGCCTACCATTTGCATGGGCAATTTCAGCTGCATTCCGGATTGCTTCTTTGGCCCGTGGAGGGTCCCAGAGATAGCCTTCAAAATAGGTGATCTGCGCTCCGGCAACTTTATCTTCTTCAATATCTTCCGGGCCAAGTTCCACACACGCACCCAAATAGGTGTTCATGCTTCGCTCTCCATCAGGAGTAATAAAAATCATAGACCGGGCAGTTGGCGGGGTGCCGGTAAGCATTTTGGTATCATAAGAAACCCCGATAGCGCTCATATCATGAGTAAATACACCACCAAGTTCATCATCGGCCACCTTGCCGAAATAAGCAGCTTTTCCGCCAAGACTGGCAATGCCAGCAGCAGTATTTCCTGCACTTCCGCCAGATGCAATAATTGCCGGGCCCATCACTTTATAAAGATGCTCAGCACGTTCCGCATCAATCAGGTTCATTGCCCCTTTGATGATGTTTTCACGAACCAGAAAATCATCTTCGCAATTAGCAATAATATCGGCAATCGCATTGCCGATTGTCAGCACGTCATAAATTGGGTCAGTCATAAATTTCCCGTTTAGTTATGAATTTCGTCGTGCATAACTGCCACCGCGCCAAAAGGAAAGGGGAAACTGATCTGTCGAATATCTGTTCTTCGATGAAACTATACATCCCAAAGCGGACACCAGTCTCCATTCACAAGCCGCATGCCTTTTTCCAAACCGCGCAACTTGGTCATATCACTCTCACTCAACGTGATATTGCGCGCCTCATAATTGGAAAAAATACGCTCTTTTTTGCCCGATGATGGAATTACGATGTGGCCCTCAGCCATCAAAAAGGCGAGCGCAATTTGTTCGCCGGTAGCATCATATTTCTGAGCAACATCTGCCAGCACCGGATCACCAACGACGGCACCGCGTGCAAGGGGTGAATACGCAGTCATCGGAACACCAATTTTTTGACAATGATCCACAATCGGTCGATTTTGCATGTAGACATGGATTTCACATTGATTGACGGCAATCTTGCGCTCGCCCAACAGCTTGATTGTTTCGTCGATGAGGGGAATTGTGAAATTGGAAACACCAATAGATTTAGCCATTCCCGCATCATAGACTTCCGCAAACTGGGAAATGTAGGATTCCAGAGGATACTCATTTTTGATCGCTGGCCAATGCAGCAACATCAAATCAACAGAGCCCACATTCAGTTTTTCCAAACTTTCCTTCGAAGTGCGCATCACCTCACCGGCACCAAAATTTTCTGGTGCTATTTTGGTAGTGATATGAATTTCATCTCGGGGAATACCGCTATCTGCAATGGCACGGCCCACATCACTTTCATTCTCATAGCCCTGCGCCGTATCGATATGGCGACACCCAGCTTCCAGGGCCCATAGCACTCCATTATAAGCTTCATCACCTGGACGATTCCAGGTGCCGTAACCCATCTGTAAGATACCACCAACTCGTTTTTCCTTAGCCATCTCCCAGCCTCCGATTGTATCCAACTGAACAATTTTAGTACACCTGTTAAATATAGGATTGCTATGTCTAGATATAAAGGTCTGATAGAGAATAAGATTGACTAGAACACCAATTTTCTTGCAATCAAATTCGAATACCCGCATCCAAAATTCTAAATTGTTTTGCGCCTTCAAATCCAACATTGTGAATTCACACGTTTAATTTTCAGGACTCATCATGATTATTTCCCAGCGCCCAACATCAAACAGGCGAAGACTAAATGCCGGACAAAATTCTGAAATCGTAATTATTGAGCGCAATGGTGAAAATCGAACTGTGATTTACGAGACTGGAGAGTTGATTGAA
Source organism: Rhizobiaceae bacterium (assembly GCA_016763155.1). Lineage (GTDB taxonomy): Bacteria > Pseudomonadota > Alphaproteobacteria > Rhizobiales > Rhizobiaceae. The sequence continues at coordinate 3,187 of JAESUH010000166.1, read as the reverse complement.
GCACCGAATTGGACGGCCGATGGAAAATGGCTGATCTATAATGGCGATGGTCGTCTGTTCAAAATTTCTCCTGACGGAAAAACCGGGCCAATTCGCATCAACACCGCGCCAATTGAAAACCTGAATAACGATCATTGCCTCTCGCCAGATGGCAAGACTATATATATTTCAGCCAATAATGGGCATCTTTATTCTGTGTCGATCGATGGAGGAGTACCCGAAAAAATCTCCAATGATAAGGACCCTGCCCGCAAGTTCCGCTACTATCTTCACGGTGTTTCACCCGATGGAAAAATGCTTACCTATGTAGGGTATGAGAAAACTCTTGACGATAAAACCATCACGAATATTTACACCATTCCAGCTCCAGGTGGCGTAGATACTCAATTGAGCGATGTTAGTTTTCCAGTCGACGGCCCGGAATATTCACCTGATGGAACATGGATATATTTCAACTCAGAAAAAGCTGCCACCAAGCCCGGTCATGCCCAAATATTTCGTATGAAAACTGATGGTTCAAGCGTGGAACAACTTACCGGTGATGCCAGAGTAAACTGGTTTCCACATTTTTCGCCCGATGGCTCAATCATAGCTTTCATCAGCTTCCCGGAAAATACGATCGGGCATCCCGCCGATAAAGATGTGATCATTCGAACTATGAATCCTGATGGCTCCAACCAGCGTGATCTCGATAAGTTTTTTGGCGGTCAGGGCACCATTAATGTGAATTCATGGTCGCCCGACAGCAAATATTTTGCCTATGTGGCCTACCCCATGGAAGATTGAATATTCAGATCAGTTCAGCAATGGCACTTACCCGCTCAGCATTATCTTTAGCAAGTGTGCCGTCCTCATGCCATAAGCTGTTTTCAAATCCGACACGCGCCTTGCCACCGGCCTTAATTGCCGCTGCAAGACAAGCAGTTTCATCTTTGCCAAAGGCACAAATTGCCCAATCGGCGGTAAGGCCCGATGTGCCAAAACCTTCAAGAAACGGAAGCAAATCTTCTGGATTGCTCTGCTGGCCAACAGAATAGCGCCCAAGCACAAACAGCAATTGCAGATTATTTCCGCCGATTGATCCGTCTTTCACCAGACCAGATAACAATGAAACCTCTGCCGGTTCATAAAGAATATGTTGAACCGCAATCTGGTTATCTGCAGCCCAAAGGTAAAAACTTGAGCATTCAGCATCCTCCCCCTCAGACAACATTTCCTTCAGCGAAATTGAGACTGATGTAGGCATCACATCGCGCACAAGGGCGCGTTGTTGTTCCGGTGAATAGATACCAACGGCTTCTGTAGTGATTTGAACCTGCATCTGCGGCACCTTCGCGCTCATCTCAGCAAGCAACTCAGTATAAAGCCCCGCATCGAGAACGTGTTCCTGATTGGAACCACGAACATGAGCGTGTAATCCGCCAGCGCCAGCATTAAAACAAGCCAATGCCGTTTCCACGGTTTCTTCGATTGTAACGGGTAATGCAGGATGGTCAGTTTTTGTTCGCCGCGCACCATTGGGCGCAACCATAATTTTCGGCAGAGGTTTTAGTGACATTCAGATCGAGGCCTTAATTGCAATTTCAAGCTTACTTACAATTTCATCAATGTGATTGTCTTGCAATATAAAAGGCGGGGCGAGCAACACATGATCACCCCTTTGCCCATCAATCGTGCCACCCATCGGGTAGCATATCAGACCTGCTTCAAAGGCCGCTTTCTTGATTTTCTTATTGATCCCCAATGCCGGATCAAAGGCGGATTTGGTTGAGCGATCCTCTACAATTTCGACACCACGAAATAGTCCTCGCCCTCTGATATCGCCAATATGGGGATGTTGGGCAAAGGCGCTTTCGAGCGCTTCCTGCAATTTATCACCCATGACATTGACCCGCTGAATAAGCCCTCGATCAAGAATGGCATTGAACACCGCCAAACTTGCAGCAGTCGCGACAGGATGACCGATATAAGTATGGCCATGTTGAAAGAAGCCCGAGCCCTGCTCAATTGCCTGATATATTTTCGCCGAACAAAGCATGGCACCAATCGGCTGATATCCAGCACCAAGTCCCTTGGCAATGGTAATAATATCCGGCGAAATGCCTTCCTGCTCGCAGGCAAATAACGATCCGGTTCGACCCATCCCGCACATCACTTCATCAAGGATCAAAAGCACATGATGCTTGTCGCAAATTTCACGAATTCGTTTGAAATAGCCTTCAACAGCAGGCACTGCCCCAAGGGTTGCTCCAACCACCGGTTCAGCAATAAATGCCATCACATTCGCTGCACCCTTACGCTCGATTTCGGCTTCGAGTTCATTGGCAACACGTTGGCCATATTCAAATGAAGTTTCATCTTCTTGCTTGCCGCGATATTCATAACAGGGTGAAATATGGCTGGTATCAATCATCAATGGCGCAAAGGGCGCCCTTCGCCATTCATTACCGCCCACAGCAAGCGCGCCCAACGTATTGCCGTGATAGCTTTGGCGACGCGAAATTACATGCCCTTTTTCGGGTAGCCCCAATTCTACGAAATACTGACGCCCAAGCTTGATTGCCGCTTCAACAGCCTCAGAACCACCGGAAACAAAATAGACCCGGTCAATGCCTGGCGGCGCATGGGCAATCAATAAATCTGCAAGATCTTCGGCAGGTTGAGAGGTGAAAAACCCGGTATGAGCAAAGGCTAACTGATCGAGCTGGTCTTTGATTGCCTGGTTGATTTCCTTGTCACCATGCCCAAGACAAGAGACCGCCGCTCCGCCTGAACCATCGAAGTATCGCTTTCCGGTGCTATCGATTAAATAGCAACCTTCACCACCCACAGCGACTGGTAAATCAGACCGCGTATGGCGCGGGAAGACATGTTTGCTCGACATATGAATTTTCCTAACGTCAGGACCTTTAATTTAACACTCTGCCTGATTCAAGAAAATCATGAAAGAGACTAGGGTCAGGACTCATTGATTTATCCAGAAGATGACAATTGCTGCAATTTTGATTGCGGATAAGAACGTGTGGGCGCAGCGGTCATAACGCGTGGCGATGCGTCACCAATCTTTGAGTTTAGCGAACATGTTTTCAACCTTATGACGCTGTTTATATAATGTTTTACAATATGTTGCTGGATGTTTACGTTTGGCTCTGGGCGGAATACACGGGGTAATGCCTCGTTCGATCAG
>JAESUH010000165.1 GCA_016763155.1 Rhizobiaceae bacterium | reverse complement strand
TGGAGAATTTTCACCCTCAGCCTTTACCCGGTCAACCAAACCTTTGTTTAGAAACAAAACATTGGTGGTGATACCTGTTTCCTTGGTAAAAGCATCCAGCAATGGAGCGATCAAATCAGCCTGCCTATAGGAATAAATATTCACCTCAGCAGCAAATGCAGAAGATGATGCAACAAGCCCAGCTAAGCTATACGCTGCAGCGGCCATTATGGTTGATTTGGTGGCAAATGATTTTCTCATATCGGTTCCTTGTTCAAATACCTGATAATTTCAATCAGGATTAACCCCAGCAAGTTCAGGAGTCAATGTGAGTGGCAAAAAAACTTGACTTTTTCAGTAAAGTTCCTAGACTCATTCTAAACTACGGCAACTTTAACAGTTGCGATATGCCTCATAGGAACAGCTCATGCGCCTGACTAGACAGACAAATTACGCGATTAGAATATTGATGTATTGTGCTGCAAATGAAGGAAAACTCAGCCGTGTTCCCGAAATTGCAGAGGCTTATAATTTATCTGAAGCCTATCTGTTTAAAATTCTAAAACCCATGATGGATAGTAAAATCATCGAATCTGTACGAGGCCGCAATGGCGGTATTAGACTTGCAAGAGATGCAGCTAAAATTACCTTGTTTGATGTGGTTCGGGTGACAGAAGAGAGTTTTTCTCTTGCTGAGTGTTTCGATGATGACAGTTCCGACTGCCCATTGATTGAAAGCTGTGCTTTCAATTCTGCCTTGCGCGAAGCATTGAACGCGTTTTTTGAAGTCTTGGGAAAATACACGATTGCAGATCTTGTCGCAGCTCGGCCAAATATCAATTTCCTTCTTGGCCTCGACGAATTGGAGCCAGCGGCTCCTGTTGCAGCCGTCGCTCACTCTTAAAATCAGAACCTAACTGGCCTGAATTCAGTATCTAGTCGATTGTCGCATGACTGATCGTTGCGGCTACGGCTGATTTCCATGCTTTGTACTTAGAAGCCCGGACAGCCTCATCCATGGATGGTTCGAACCTTTTATCCAAATGCCATTGCCGGGCAAACTCTTTGGCATCAGGCCAAATGCCAGCATTGTAACCTGCAAGCCATGCCGCCCCTAATGCGGTTGTTTCCAGAATATCCGGTCGGTCAATCCGTGCGTTTAGGATATCGGCCAGAAATTGCATGGTCCAGTCGCTGGCAACCATCCCCCCATCGACCCGCAGCACCACGTTATCGCCATGCCCTGACCAGTCCTTGTTCATGGCTTCGATCAGATCACGGGTTTGATAACAAACTGCTTCCAAAGTAGCTTTTGCCAATTCTGCGGATGTTGTGGCGCGGGTAATACCGAATATGGCCCCTCTTGCGCGTGGCTCCCAATAGGGAGCGCCCAGGCCTGCAAAGGCCGGCACCATGATAATTTCCTGACCGTGATCAGCGTTCAATGCCAAATCACCAGTTTGGGATGCATCCGAGATGAGTTTCAAACCATCGCGTAACCACTGCACCGCGGCACCGGCAATAAATATCGATCCCTCCAGCGCATAGGTCGTTTTGCCATCCAGTCGGTAGGCAATGGTGGTGAGCAGGCGATTGGAAGAGGGAACCATTTCTGATCCTGTGTTCAACATGGCAAAACATCCGGTGCCATAGGTAGATTTCATCATGCCGGGTTCAAAGCAGGCCTGCCCCAGCGTCGCGGCATGTTGATCTCCTGCAATGCCCAGTATTGGGATGGCTGCACCTAGCAGCTCTTTCTCACAAACACCGAATTCAAACGCACAATCATGCACCTCGGGCAATATAGAACGAGGGATATCAAAAATTGCGAGCAGTTCATCATCCCAATGGTTTTCAGCAATGTTAAACAACATGGTGCGCGAGGCGTTGGTGGCATCGGTCTTGTGAACTTTGCCACCGCTCAGGTGCCACAATAAAAAGCTATCCACTGTGCCGAATGCCAAATCGCCATTTTCAGCTTTTGTCCGGGCACCTTCCACATTATCAAGTAGAAATTTTACTTTCGTGGCAGAAAAATACGGGTCCAGCAGCAGGCCGGTTTTCTCTGTAATGGTCTTTTCCAACCCTTGAGCTTTCAGACCGTCACAATAGTCAGCGGTTCGCCGGTCTTGCCACACGATAGCGGGCGCGATGGCTTTGCCGGTTTTTCGATCCCAGATAATGGTGGATTCGCGCTGATTTGTTATGCCAATACCCGCAATTTGAGACGGTTCAATCTCACTTTTAGCGATGGCATTGCGGCAGGTGGTTACGACCGATTGCCAAATTTCTTCAGCATCATGTTCAACCCATCCATCATTTGGAAAATATTGTTTAAATTCCATTTGGTCAGATGCGATTGGCCTAAACTGACCATCAAAGATGATTGCCCTAGTGGACGTTGTGCCCTGATCAATCGCTAGAATATATGAACCCATGACAAACCTCCCGAAACAAATGTTCGTTTATGAGTACAAAACTAATTTTGCCCCGTAAAGCGGTGCTGTCATTGTTGAAAGATCTGGGATAGAAAAGCGAATGATATCAGGAGACCTAATGACCAAAACACTCGCACCCAGTGAAGATTTTTTGCAATCCCTAAAACAGCTTGTAGGCCCATCAGGTTGGCAACATCCCGATGATGCTGCCCGCTATCTCGATGACCCACGCGGATATGTTCGAGGCAAGGCAGCATTGATTGTTCTGCCCTCGAATGTGGAAGAAGTATCTGAAATTGTTCGATTATGTGCACAATCACGCATTGGGATTGTGCCTTATGGCGGTGGCACTGGTTTGGTTTCCGGTCAAATTGTACCGGAAAATGATCACGCGATTATCCTGTCCCTTGAGCGAATGAATGCCATTCGTAGCATTGATCCTGATAATGACAGCATGGTTGTCGAGGCTGGATGCATACTCATGGATATCCAAAACGCCGCGCAGGATGCGAACCGGCTATTCCCTCTCAGTTTAGCCTCTGAAGGCAGTTGCCGGATTGGCGGCAATCTTGCCACTAATGCAGGCGGCATACAGGTCATTCGTTATGGGAATGCGCGCGATCTTTGTTTGGGTATTGAGGCTGTATTGCCCGATGGCACCATTTATAATGGGCTAAGTCCGCTTCGAAAAGATAATACCGGCTATGATCTGCGCCATCTGCTAATTGGTAGTGAAGGAACTTTGGGCATTATCACTGCGGCCTCGCTCAAATTGTTCCCTAAACCACAAAGCTCTTCCACCGCATTTTGCGCCCTACCCTCGCCGAGCCATGCAATTTCCTTGCTGAATTTTTGCCGCGAGGCGATGGGGGATACAGTATCTGCGTTTGAACTGATGTGTTCTGAAGGCATGGACGTTCTAGCGCAGCATTTTCCAAAGGAACGCCATCCATTTAACGGCGAATATAGCTGGTTTGCGCTGATTGAGATTGCCGGATCACCGAGCATTGAGGAAAAGTTTGAAACCGTGCTCATGGAAGCCTTTGAGAACGAACTATTGCTCGATAGCGTGGTTGCCAGTTCCAGCGCACAAAGTCAGGCGCTGTGGCGTTTGCGTGAGTTAATGGCAGACGCCAACAAACTGGGCGGGGTTTTTTGCAGCAGCGATACATCCGTCCCCAAAAACCGGGTGGGTGAATTCATCAAAATGACGGACGCGGCCATTCTTGAACTCAATCCAGATTTGATTATCAACAAATACGGCCATATGGGCGATGGCAATTTGCATTTTAACGTATTTCCACCCAAAGGAATTGGCAAAGACGAATTTATGGAAGCCAATCCAACCACACAGGAAGATGTGCGCAGGATTATAAACGACATGACCCACAAACTGCATGGCTCAATATCCGGCGAACATGGCATTGGAAGGTTGAAAACCGCTGATTTGCAACGTTACGGCGACCCGGTAAAAATTGCAGTAATGAAAAGTATCAAGATGGGCCTCGACCCAGACAATATTATGAACCCCGGTGCGATATTCTCTAACTAAACAATCTTTATTTTATCTCGCTAAGCACTTATATCATGATTCAACTTAGATTTGTTGCAGGAGAATAATATGGCTACACTTTCATTTTTTGGAGCGGCAGGAACTGTAACCGGGTCCTGCTCTATGCTGGAAACCGATAGCGGCACGTTCATGGTCGATTGCGGCATGTTTCAGGGCAATAAAACTGTTCGGGCTCTGAACTATCAGGAATTTCCGTTTGATCCGGAATCAGCCGGATTTCTTCTGCTTACCCATGCTCACATCGATCATTCGGGCTTGTTGCCAAAACTGGTCAAGGCTGGCTTCAAAGGACCAATATATGCAACCGCACCAACGGTCGACCTTCTGGAATATATGCTGCTTGATTCAGCAAACATTCAAGAAAGCAATGCGGA
>JAESUH010000164.1 GCA_016763155.1 Rhizobiaceae bacterium | reverse complement strand
AGTGGCAGTGTGCCGGATTCTAATGAGGCGGAGATCGCGTCAGCAGAAAATCACCCTCTAGGAGCTGCAAGGGCACAATTGCACAAAAATTATATCGTCTCCCAGACTGAAGACGGATTGATAATCGTTGACCAACATGCCGCCCATGAACGCATCGTTTATGAAGCTTTGAAGGTGGGAATGGAAAATGGCATTCCTTCGCAATTATTGCTCATTCCTGAAATCATTGATTTGCCTGAAGAAGACGTGAACCGTCTTTTGCAGCATAAAGAAGAGTTGGAAAAACTGGGGCTTTCGCTTGAACAATTTGGTCCTGGTGCAATTGCTGTTCGCGAAACACCGGCGATGCTTGGGGAAGTAGATGCGGTTGAACTGGTTAAGAGCCTTGCCGATGAAATTGCAGAATGGGGCAGTTCGGATGGGTTGAAAAGCCGGTTGGAATATGTGGCCGCCACCATGGCTTGTCATGGCTCTGTGCGTTCAGGCCGATTGCTGAAAGGGGACGAAATGAACGCACTCTTGCGCAAAATGGAAACCACGCCAAATGCCGGCCAATGCAATCACGGACGGCCCACCTATATCGAACTAAGTCTGAAAGATATCGAACGGCTATTCGGCAGATAGAAATGCACGACAACAGAACTTCTGTGGAATGGCCTACAAGGCAACCCTAAAAGGCTCTAGCTGGTTGTTTCAGCCCTAAGTGAAGCATGTACATCAAGATAGGCTTCCTGGCGTGCAACGCTCCAATATTTAAGGTCATCCAGAGAAATTGGCGTGCCAGTAATAGCACAGCGCACAAATGACCCCGGTGAAATCACCTGATAGTCACCATCGAGATATTTAAGTTTTGCTTCACCCGAACCCGGGCTTTCAAATCGGTTCATTTTTCATACCTGCTCGACACAATTTACTGTGCCTGATCTATCAAAAGATATAGCCATTGTAAAACAGATGTAAAATCAGCTTTATTTTTTTACCATTCGAATTTTAGAATTTTTTATCGCATCACGAATAATGCGTTGCAGGGTAGCTGGATCTTCGAACACCAGTTCTACGTTCAGTACGTGGGATTTCTCAGCAAGTTCAATTTGATGCTTGTGGATGCTTTTCAAGCGCACCATATCTTTGGATGTTGTGACCAGTGGCATATGGCGCAGCTTGGCTTTGCCCAACAACTCCCGGGTTTCCTCTTTGGAATAGAAATGATGGTCACCAAAGGGAATGGCTTCTACAATTTCAGCGCCGGTTTCTGCCAGACTGGTGAAGAATTTTTGCGGATTGGCGATGCCTGCAAAAGCTATCACCCGTTGGCCACGCCATTCGGCCTTATTAATCGTGCGAAGTTTTGCGTGGAAAACCGGCTTTGCAGCGCGTGCTGCCAACCGAACGGCTTTATCGGAGCCTGGTGCATCGCCTATCACCAATATCGCATCAGCCTTTAACAACTGCCCGGTGAGCGGCGCCCGCAAGGGGCCAGCAGGCATGGGAAATCCATTGCCAATGCCGCGTTCAGAATCAATTACCACAAGAGAATAATCTTTATGCAATTGGGGGTTTTGAAACCCGTCATCCATAATTACCAGATTGCAATCCAGTCGTGTTAGCAGATTCGCGCCAGCCAGCCGATCTGCCGAAATTACGGTTGGGGCAATCTCAGCCAGTAGCAAAGGCTCATCGCCCACATCGTAGGCGTTATGTTTTGCCAGATCGACTTGTGTTGTGGTGGTGATCCCACCGCCATAACCGCGGGATAAAAAGCCCGGTCTCAGGCCTGCTTTGATGGCAAATTTTGCCAATTGAATCGCGGTCGGTGTTTTGCCTGCGCCTCCGGCGATGAAATTGCCCACACAAATAACGGGCACATCAACCTGTCCAGCAGGTGCTTGCGCCATGCGTTTGGCGGCACCTTTGCCATAGAGGTAAGCCAAGGGCGACAACGCCCAAGCCTGCCAGTTTGCCTTGCCCCACCAAAAAGGCGGTGCCTCATCCAGCGCCATTAATTCATTCCTTCCAAATCCCGTTTTACGGTCAAGGGAAAGATATAAGAGTCGAGCACATGGGTGGTGGCGTTAAGCGCACCACGCATACCATCCACTGTGGTTTTGGCAGCTGAAATCATGCGCTCGCGTTCAACTTGATTGGTCAACAAGAATTCCACATTTTCTGCCAGCATTTTTTCATCTCCCACGAGGCGTACACCGCCAGATTTCAGGAGATTGCGATAAGCATCGCGGAAATTGTGCACATGTCTGCCTGATATAATTGCCGTTCCTGTCATGGCAGGTTCCAGCGGGTTTTGCCCACCTGTGGCAACCAGGCTTCTACCTATGAAGGAGACACTTGCCAGTCGTAAATATAAGCCCATCTCACCAATGGTATCGCCCAGATAAATCTGAGTTTCCGGTTTGATATCTTCATTGTGGCTGCGCCGAGCCACAATCAAACCGGCTTCTTTCATCTTTTCAGCTATACCCTCAGAACGTTCCGGATGCCGTGGAACAACTATGGTGAGCAATCCTGGTATGCGTTGTTCTACCGAGCGATGAACATTGCAGACAATTTCCTCTTCCCCATCATGGGTACTGGCAGCGACCCAGGTGGGACGGGTCTTGATCATCGCCCCAATTCTTGTGAGTTCTACAGGACTGACCGGCGGGGGTTCAGTATCCACCTTCAAATTTCCAGAAACCACCACAGGCCTTGCTCCTAAATGGCGGAAGCGCTCTGCATCTGTTTCCGACTGGGCAATCACGTGCGAATAATAATTGAATAAAGCTTCGGCCAAAGCAGATGCCCCGCTCCACCGGGCAAATGAGCGGTCAGACATTCTGGCATTGATAAGCACTTGCGGAATACGCCGCGCGCCCAATTCAAGCACGGTCATTGGCCAAATCTCGGATTCTGTGAAGACAGAAAGGTCTGGTGACCAGTGATCCAAAAAACGCCTGACAGCTGGTTTGAGATCCAACGGCATATATTGATGGAAACTGCCACTCGGCAATCTGTCTTTTACGATCTGGGCCGAGGTCACAGTGCCTGTGGTAACCACAGTATTGATGCCAAGTTCGTGTACCCGCTTAACCAGCGGAATAATGGCAAGGGATTCTCCGACACTGGCAGCGTGGAACCAAACAATCGGGCCTGGAGGTTTTTTTGCGCTGGGATATCCATAGCGCTCATAGCGCCGCGCACGATCTTCTTTTCCCTTGCGGGCGCGAAGAACTAAAAACGGTCCCATGAACGGATAAACAATCGAGCCCACAATCCGGTAAGTTTGAAGGGTCATTCTTGCCAGAATACTGCTCATTCGGGCACCCCGGTCAGCGCGTAGGCCCGTTTTGTTGTATCATTCAACACGGCTTCCAGTTTCATCCGACAAGCTTCCAGTTCGTGCGCGCTGGCTTGAGCTGGCACATAAATTAACTCTCCAACACAAATACCTGTTGTGCCAAATGGCAGACTAAGTGCTGCCCGGTCCCAAGCCTTGGAAAAAACATGCCGTCTACTTGAAGCAATTGCAAGTGGGACGATTGGACGCCCTGATTTTTGTGCAAGTGCGATAATGCCCTCTCCCGCCCTGCGCGGTGTGCCTTTTGGAACATCCGCAGTCTGGACGACATTACGCCCTTCTTTCAATGCCTTCAACATTTCCAGAAAACCAGTCATCCCACCTTTTTTAAGGGTTTGCTTCTGATCGCGCCCACCGGAGGCGCGAATTGTCTGGTTTCCGAAATGTTCCGCCACCCGTGCTGTGATTTCTCCATCGATGTTTTTTGAAATCATAACTGACGCATTTATGCCAATTGGAATGGCCGGTATGAGAATATGCTGACCATGCCAGACCGCAGTAATAATTGGTTGCAGCGGCTTTATGTCATCCAAAATGCCTTCGGGTTCGGTGACAATTTTATTGGTGGAATAGACCAGTTTTAAAAACCAGATAGCAATCGTTGCAACAACAGGTGCAACCCAGCGCCCCTGGGAAAGGAAACGGCCGGGCCGACGAATCCACTGGGGGGTTCGCTTTCGCGGCTTTTTGTTTTGCCGGGGAGTGTTGGTATTTGAATCAGACATTATCGGAAGAAATCACAGTTAGCCTGCAATTCCATCCCCATCTGGGTCTAGAAGCTTGTGCAAATGAACGATGAAATAACGCATATGGGCATTATCGACCGTCATTTGAGCCTTTGATCTCCACGCAGTCTGCGCGGATTCAAAATCTGGAAAAATACCTACAACATCCAGCTTATCCAGATCACGAAAACTCACTCCTTCTAACTCAGTGAGTTCTCCACCGAACACCAGATGAAGCAGTTGTTTACCTTCATTTTCTTCGGACATTTATCCGTTCTCCAAAATATCAGTGAATGTTTCCCTACTATTGGAGAAAACCATCCTTTTTCGCAAGGTCCAATACATGCTTTTGCGCATGTTGGCTTGCGGCAATTAGGGCCGGAACACGTACATTTTCGCGGTTATAGGATAGTTTGTCGCCCCGAATGTCGCATAAACTACCACCTGCATTTGACAAAATGATGTCGGCTGCGGCCACATCCCAGTCATTTGCACCGGAGCGGGCAAAGGCTGCATCAATTTTTCCGCTGGCAACCATGGCAATACGCAAGGCAAGAGAGGGAATGTAATCGACAACTTTTATTTCTTCGCCATAGGTATCTTCAAACATTTGGTTGAGTTTGCGTGATCCGGTAACCGTTTTTACTGGTATAGACTTAGAGACCGCAAGCGGTACACCGTTTAGCGTGCCAATATCGCCGGTTGCACAATAGGTATCACCAAGGGCTGGCGCATGGAGGATACCGGCAATCGGTTGATTATCTTCAACAATTGCTACAGAGATACACCATTCATCTACCCCTTCAATAAAGCCGCGTGTGCCATCAATCGGGTCAACTATAAAGGTCCGGCGATGATTTAAACGGCTTTGATCATCCTCGTTTTCCTCGGACATCCAACCATAATTGGGCCGTGCTTTACGCAGTTTATCGAGCAGGTAATCATTCACCGCAAAATCGGCCTGAGAGACCGGAGAATTTCCAGGTTTCATCCACACTTCATTGGTGGCACGAAAGAATCCGAGCGCAATATCGCCAGCCTGTTTTGTGACTTCCTGCAAAAGAGCTATATCGTCATCCATATGATGCGTATCCTATGCTTACTTTCCCCCAACAGTCATGCCATCAATCCGCAAAGTCGGAGCGTTGGTTGCGTATTTAAACTCCAGATCATCGGCAGGAACCATGTTCAAAAACATGTCCTTCAAATTACCTGCAATGGTGATTTCAGCAACTGGGTAGGTGATTTCACCATTTTCAATCCAAAAGCCTGATGCGCCTTTTGAATAGTCGCCGGAAACCATGTTGATGCCATGGCCGATTGTCTCTGTCAGATAGAGCCCGCTCTTGATATCGGATATCATGGCTTCAGCACTATCCTTGCCCGCCTGCATATAACAATTGGTTGAGGATGGCGATGTGCCGGAGCCTGAACGCGCCGAGCGACCATTGCTCTTCAGGTTAAGTTCACGAGCAGTTGCACCATCGAGTACCCATTCCTGCAAGATACCATTTTCGACAAAATTCATGGCGTCGCAGGCCATGCCTTCACCATCGAAAGGACGCGAAGCCGCACCCCTTTTAATCAGTGGGTCATCAATAATAGTGATATTATCACCGGTGATTGATTTTCCCATTTCGTCGCGTAGAAAGCTTGTTTTTCTGGCGATTGATGAGCCATTTATGGCACCCATTAAACAGGCAAGAATTCCGGCGGAAACGCGCTTGTCAAAAACCACAGGAACGCCAGCTGTTTCTACCTGACGTGCGTTTAGCCGCCGCACAACTCTCTCGCCTGCGCTTTTTCCTATTATCTGCGCCGATTCCATGTCTTCCAAATGGACCTTTGATGCAAAATCGTAGTCACGTTCCATTTTTGTGCCCTCGCCTGCCAACATGGCAGCGGAACCAGAAAATCTTGAGCGTTTAAAATTGCCGGAAAAACCGGCAGATGTTGCAAGGACGAAACCTGATATGCCCCAACTGGCGCTGGCGCCCATGGATTTTTGAACTCCTTGAACGGCCAATCCAGCTTCCTCGCAGGCAAGGGCATAATTACTCAGGAATTCGGCATCCGGGACAAATGGATCAAACAAATCCAGCGCTTCAATGCGGGCTTGAATCGCTGCCTGATCGATGAACTGGCTTTCTTCCAACAATTGCTGATACGGGTCTTCGGGCGACACTTTAGCCATGGCCACAGCACGGCTGGCCAGCGCATCGATGTCATCCATCTGATTGGCAGAAATGCTTGCCAGTTTCTTACCGCAGAAGACCCGCAGCGAAATACCATCGCCTTCGGAGCGATCAGTATTTTCCTGTTTGCCTTCGCGAATATTTATTGACAATGATTGCCCATGGGCAACTACTACATCGCAATGGTCTGCACCCGCTGAAATTGCTGCTGCTACCAGACGCTGGGCGTCATTTTCCAGTTTATTCAAATCAATCATGTGGTACCCGTTTGAAGCATCGTCTTCTTGCGCAATCTGCATAAGCCGCTATCGTGAAAAAATCCAGAGACAATCCCATTTTTCACTATGGTATAATATATGGATTAGGAGCCAGGAATGAAACCAGCACGTGCAGGAAAAAACGGGAAAGGTGCTGTTTTTTTAACCGGATCCACCATGCACCACGTGGTTGTGATGACATCAACTGGCGCCATTGGTTTGGTGGCCATATTTATGGTCGATTTAGCCAATCTATTTTACATTTCCCTGCTTGGCGTTCAGGAGCTGGCTGCAGCTATTGGTTATGCAGCGAGCATCATGTTTTTTTCCATCTCTTTTTGCATCGGATTTTCAATTGCTGCAACGGCCTTAACAGCACGAGCGATCGGGTCTGGAGATGAAGTAGCCGCTAGAAAAACAGCTACCGCTAGTCTGATTTTCATGACCTTGATGTGTATTTGCATTGCACTGATTATGTACCCTCTGGCCGGGAGCTTTTTAAGCTTACTTGGGGCAACTGGCAGAACTCATCTGCTGGCACTCGAATTTATGCAAATCGTTATCCCCTCAATCCCGCTAATGGGAATTGGCATTTGCTTTTCAGCACTGTTACGAGCCAAAGGGGACGCCAAACGGGCCATGTATGTGACCCTTTCTGCAGGGTTGGCGACTGCAATCATTGATCCTATCCTGATCTTTGGTCTGGAACTTGGGCTTACCGGGGCTGCAATCGCGGTGGTTATTGCAAGAATCCTATTTGTTGTTGTCGGCTGGCACGGCGCGCAAGTGGTTCATAATATGCTGGCACCTCCTGATATTCAAAGCATCAAGAAGGTCATAAAACCATTTTTTCTCATCGCAGGCCCTGCCATGTTGACCCAGGTGGCAACACCTGTTGGCAATGCATATGTTACTGGTGCTATTGCTCAATTTGGCGACAACGCCGTTGCTGGCTGGGCGATTGTGGGCAGAATGTTCCCGTTGGCATTTGCTGCTATCTTTTCTCTGTCCGGAGCGGTGGGGCCAATTCTTTCGCAAAATTATGGAGCGGCCAATTTCGAGCGGGTGAACAAGACCATGCGCGATGCTTTGTTGTTTGCTTTGATTTATTGTATCGTGGTTTGGGCAATATTAGCTGTATCAAGCGATTTGATTGCCGCTGCGTTCAACGCTACTGGTGAAGCTGCCGAAATGGTCTGGGTTTTCTGTTATTTCGTTGCCGGGGCATTTATCTTCAATGCCGCCCTGTTTGTTGCCAATGCGGCCTTCAACAATTTGGGATACCCGTATTATTCAACGCTCACCAATTGGGGACGTGCGACCCTGGGGGTGATCCCATTTGTTTATGTGGGACAAGCCTATGGCCCTCAAGGAGTGCTCATTGGCTGGGGCCTTGGCGGATTGGTGTTTGGTATCGTCGCCCTGATAATGTGCATCAGAATATTGAAAAAACTGCCCGAAAAACTGGCTTCGGAACAAAACGAAATTTCAAGCATCCCTACTGGTAATTCGCCTTTCACATCAGGGAAAGGTGCATCAGCCGGAAGGTAATTGGCCGTGGCATAAATCTTTGGCAAAGCGGTGAATGTTCATTTCCTTAAAAGTATTGGAAAAACTATATCCAAGCCTGTCAGTCCAGCGATCACTTACGCGAACAACAACGCGAGACCCTTTATAACACTCGATCAGATAACTGGGATTTCCACGAATTTTACCATTATTGTAAATGTCTTTAACCCCGCCCTTACCGGCCAGACCAGCATTTGCGGGCAGGCTTATGGTTGCAAAAGCAAACAGGCAAATCATAAAAAACGTTTTCATCGACATATTCCTTCGGTTACCGAAGGATAACAGCCATACCTTGCGCAGACCTGTGGCAGAGCACATTTTCTTTTTTATGAAACGTTCAAAGGCTTCCCAAAACTTTTTCAAGTTTCCGGCGAACTTCATCTCTTGTGCCTTTGGTCTTCTCGATAATTTCTTCAGCCTTGAGAAAATCCAGCACCCTGAATTTATTTACCTCGGGGCGGATGAATATTTCAGGTTGGTGCAATTCCAGTTTCAAATTCGTAATGCTCTGCATTAAAAGCTGGCTTGCACCAAAACCTGCAGAAACCCTAGAGGGCACTTTACCGCCACCACCAACCGGCATTCCCACTACATCTACCGCCAAAACCACATCGGCACTATTGCTCACAATGTCAAAAGGGAGTGGATTGACCATTCCCCCATCGACCATCACGATTCCATCCAGCACTTCCGCCTTGAAGAGTACTGGAATGGCGGCTGACGCGGCAATTGCCGGCATAAGTTGTCCGGTTTCAAGCACCACTTGACGTGTTCTGTAAAAATCTGCGGCAACAATTTTTAACGGAATATCCAGAGCCTCAAAGGTCTTCGGCAGCTCATCAGGTAGAAATGCCTGCATGACTTTGAAAGCATTAAATTCGCCAAATCTGGGCAAGGTTTCGGTAAAGATTGAGCGAAGATTATCGGGTCTCAATTGCCACATTCGTCCGATGACTTCTCTGGGGTCAGAAAAAGTTTTGACAAAATATTCTTTGATTTCCGCACCGCTCATGCCGCTGGCATAGCCTGCACCAATGATTGAGCCTATCGAAACACCGGCAATAACATCCGGGCGAATGCCCAAATCATCGAGTGCTTCCAGCACATGAACATGGGCAATGCCGCGCGCGCCACCTCCGCCTAGTGCTAATGCTAATTTTGCCATTCAATCAGGACTCTTTCGGGCCGACTTTCACAATTGTCGGCTCAACACTCAATAGCTGCTTTGCGATACGTTGTACATCTTTTCGCGTCACAGATGAAATGTAGCCTTCCCTGCGGTCAATATAATCAACCCCAAGGTCTGCGTCCTGAATAGCCACCAGCACGGCGGCAATTTTTGAAGATGTGTCCAGGTTTGAAATGGCATAGGTGCCAATTACAAATTTCTTGGCCGCATCAAGTTCCTCAACGGTAGGGCCGTCTTTGGCCATTTTGGCAATTTCGGTTTTTATCACTTCCAGCGCTTCTGCGGCACGGTCATTGCGAGTGCCTGTGCCAGAGGTCAATATCGCCGCATGCTCATAGGTCGATATGGCAGAATAGACGCTATAGGCAAGGCCCCGCTTTTCGCGAACCTCTTCATAAAGTCTTGATGAAAACGTACCGCCGCCCAGAATATGGTTCATTAAGTGGGCTGCAAAGAAATCTTTGTGATTTCTTTTTAAACCTGGGAAAATCAGAGAGATTGATGTTTGGGGAACATCCAAGTCGACAATAATATTTTTACCAAATTCAGGTGTGATTTCAGCGATCGGTTGTAATACTGATTTTTCCGGCAGGGCACCAAATATCTCATCAAGGATCACGGCCAGTTTTTCAGCATTGATCGCACCAACTACGCCAATTTTTAGATTGTCGCGGGCAAGTAATTTGTGGTGAACGTCAACCAGGTCTTTGCGGCTCAATGTCGCCAGAGACTTTTCAGAACCGGAGACTGACTTTTCATATGGATGGCCTTTAAACAGAGCTTCGCGCATAGCAAGACTACCGAGGCGACCCGGGCTTTTTCTGGAGCGAACCAAGCGAGTAATCAGGGCAGTTTTCATTCTGTCTATCGGTTCATCGGCGAAATGTGGCTCGATTAACGCGAGGCGCAACATCTCAAAAGAATCAACCGATTTGCTTGCCAGCGTACGAAGACTGCCGTTGAAAGCATCGCGGCCAGCGGCAAATGAAATTTCAACACCAAGTTCTTCAACGCGCGCCTGAAACTCCTTATTGTCATAAGGCCCGGCACCCTCATCCATCATGGTAGAAAGCAACCGTAAAAGGCCGGCCTTTCCTTCAGGATCTTGAGCTGCACCGCCCTTAAACGAAAATGAAAGTGCAATAATTGGAACCGTGTAATCTTCCACCAACAGCGCTTTTATTCCCTTGGGGCTGGTGACAGACTGTATGTCCACGGCATAGGAATTTGCAGGGTTGAATGTGGAAAACACAAACAACATAAACAGGGCGAAATATTTCTTAGAATGAAATTGTTGAGAAAATCGAGACATTAATTGGTAACCTCCGGGCGTAAATAACTGGTAACTGAGCGGCTTTTTTTAAGGTAGTTTTTAGCCACCCTCTCAACATCTTCTACAGATACGCCCGATACCCGCTCCGGCCATTTTTCAATAGTTTCGATGGTGCCGCCCATTGAAAGGACAGCGCCATACATTCTTGCCATGGTAGTTTGGCTATCACGGTCAAATATTGTGGTATTAATTAGGCGATTTCGTGCCCTATCCACTTCTTTCTGGGTAACGCCATTTTCAATCAGATTAGCAATTACATTTTCGATTGCCGTTTCCAAAGTCGCTAATGTGACATCGCCCCGCGGCACCCCGTATATGGAGAATGTGGACATGTCATATGAGCCGCCCTGGTAGTAGGAACCCGCTGCGGTTGCACTTTTATCTCCCAGAATAATTTTTTGATTAATCCTGCTGGTGGATGCTCCGCCCAAAATAACCGCCAAGATATCCAGAGCTTCGGCATCATTGCCTTTGGCCTGATTGTAGGAAGGCACCAGATAGGATCGCCGCCAACTTGGGGAGGTTACACGTTTGTCAAAATACTCGGCTGATTTGGCCGCAATCGGTTCGGGTTCGCTAACCCTGACACGTTTTCCCGGCTCGGCGCGGCGTTTCACCTTGCCGTAAGTGGCGTTTGCAAGTGTTTCCACCATTTCGCGCGTCACATCGCCTGCGATCACCAATACGGCGTTATTGGGAGTATAAAATTTATCATAAAACGCAATGGCATCATCTTTGGTTAGAGCCAACATTTCATGTTCCCAACCAATTACCGGACGACCATAGGGGTGGTGTTTAAACAGCATTGCTCTTGATGTTTCACCTAGAATTGCACCGGGATTGCTATCTACCCTTTGGCGGCGCTCTTCGAGAATTACGTTGCGCTCGGGCAAAACCGTTTCGTCGGTTAGGATTAAGTTTTCCATCCGGTCGGCTTCATAGGTCATCACCATTTTCAGTGCAGAGGGAATGATCTTTTGATAATATGCGGTGTAATCAGCGGTGGTGAAGGCATTTTCCTGACCACCAATTTCAGAAACCTTTGCAGAGAACTCACCAGCTGGAACTGTAGTAGTCCCCTTGAACATCAAATGTTCCAGATAGTGGGCAATTCCTGATTTTCCAGTTGGTTCATCAGCAGAACCTGCCTTGTACCACACCATATGCGTGACGACTGGCGCGCGGTGATCTGGAATAACCACCACCTGCAATCCGTTTTCCAGCTTGAACTCTGAAATTTTCGGTTGGCCTGGCGTGTCGCTTTTTGAAAAAGCCGTGCTGGCAGAACCAAGCAGCACAAGAATACTGGTGAATACTGCTATTTTATATTTGGCCAATGTTATACGGCGCATATGGATTATTCCTCCAGCCTGCACCTCGCAGGCAAAACATTTCTAATTGATATAGACGGTGTATGCGCCTTGACCACTAAATTTTTGGTAATATTGGCTCAATCGCGAATATTTGAACTGGAGTTTACCAAGATGGCTAGGCCATAGCCTAGCTGCTCAAACCAAAAATACCGATGATGGTATCGCCAAATTTCCTTTGATCCTGAAGCATAAAACCTGGCAGAACTTGCGGTGCGGAGGATGCAGCTTCTTCCAAAACCAGAGTGGCATTTTCGTTTAACCACCCGTTTTCTACTAAAGATTTTATCGCTCTTTCACCCAGAGTTTTGCCGTAAGGAGGGTCGAGGAAAACAAGATCAAACCCTTGCTGCCGGTTTTTTCCAAGCTTTGTAGCATCCTGTTTCAACAGTTTGGTCCGGTCTTTCAGATTGAAACTCTCAAGGTTTTGCCTGATTGCTGCGCAGGCGGATGATCCATTTTCGATGAATACACATTCCTGCGCCCCACGAGAAAGGGCTTCGATTCCCAACGCGCCAGTGCCTGCATAAACATCCAAGACGCGCATTTCGGAAAAATCGATCCGGTTGTTTAATATGTTGAACAAGCTCTCTCTTGTACGGTCGCTTGTGGGTCTGGTAGCTGTGGTTTTGGGGGAAGTGAGAGGGCGCCCTTTAAACTCGCCTCCAATAACACGCATCTAAATTATTTGTTCCGAGGTTTGCGGTTTTTTGAAAAAGTGCGTTTACCGGATCTTTGGTGTTCAGATTTACCTTTGTAACCGGATGAAGCTGGACGTCCCGGTTTTGTGGTTAGGCGTTCCAAATTATCAGTATTTACCTGGCCTCGAACCACTTTATTTTTTGACTTTTTGCGGGCAGGTTTTTTCTGTAACGCAGCTTTTTTCTGGGAACGAGGAACTTCAGGCGCTTGGTGGATAATTGGCGCATCGAAATCAGCATTTGCGCTGGCAATAAGCTTCTCACCTAATTGATCTCGCAGGGTTTTTCCGCGGACCTCCTGAACCATACCGCCCGGTAAATCACCCAATTGGAATGGTCCATAAGAGATGCGGATCAAGCGGGTTACTTCCAGATTAAGCGCGCCGAGAACAATCTTGATCTCGCGGTTTTTTCCCTCGCGTAGCGAAAGAGTAAGCCACGAATTACTGCCGCGGGTTTCATCCAATGTCGCTTCAATGGAGCCATAAAGCACGCCATCAACCGCAATGCCCTCTTTCAGGCGTTCAAGTGCAACTTCACTCACTCTGCCATGAACCCGCACACGATATCGACGTAGCCAACCGGTTGCAGGTAATTCGAGCACCCGCGCCAAACCACCATCATTGGTTAAAAGCAACAGGCCTTCCGTATTGATATCCAAGCGGCCCACTGTGAGAACCCTGGGTAATTCCTTTGGCAAAACTTCAAAAACGGTCTTTCTGCCTTCTGGATCATAGTTTGTGGTGATCAAGCCTGAGGACTTATGGAAAAGCCACAGTCTGGTGCGCTCCTTGCCCCCAATGACTTTTCCGTCCACTTCCACCCTGTCATTTGCGGTAACTTTAAAGGCCGGTGTGGTTAGCAATTTGCCATTTACAGAAACTCTGCCTGCTTCAATCCACGTTTCTGCCTGTCGACGCGAACAAAGGCCTGCGCGCGCCATACGTTTGGCGATGCGTTCTTCCTCCAAAGGAGCGGAATGGACATCTGCAATATCCTTGCCACCATCAGCAGGCCCATCTTTTGGCTTGCCTTTATGGTGATTGACTTTGCGTTCGGTTTTGTTTTTGTGTTGTTTCATAATTTGTCTCTAACACTTCAATTCGCCAAGGGCGAGACCAGGCTGGAACCAGATGTCGCAATTTATGGAAAAAGCACTGGAGCAAGCCAGATTAGCTGCTGATCGTGGTGAAGTTCCTGTGGGGGCTGTGGTTGTTAAAAATGGCAAAATCATTGCGGCTGCCGGAAATCGCACGATCGAAGATAAAGATCCCACGGGTCATGCTGAAATTTTAGCTTTGAGATCTGCAGCTCAGATACTCGGCAATGAACGACTGCTCCAATGTGATTTATATGTAACTCTAGAACCCTGTACCATGTGTGCCGGTGCGATTTCATTTGCCCGCATCAGGCGGCTTTACTTTGGGGCGGAAGACCGAAAAGGCGGTGCCATCGAAAATGGTGTCAGATTTTATAGTGACCCAAGCTGCCACCACGTGCCCGATGTTTATGCGGGAATGTCAGAGGAAGAAAGTAGTAAAATATTGAAAGATTTCTTCAAACAGAGACGCTAAGCAAAGACGGAAAACAATCAAGATGAGAAAAGATGGTTGAAAAACCTATCTGGTAAGATCTTTTATGTAAGCCTCTTCTTGTTTCTGAGCTTTATCGATTTCACCTTGATCAAGGCCCTGATCTCCGGCAAGAGCCGAGTTGGCTGGATCGCGATAAGATTCTGGTGGTTCAGTCAGGAATTTGCGTGTTGGGCCTTTAGAATAAGACAATTGTTGTCTTTTTCTTTTAATTTCTTTCGACTGATTAGAAAACATTACAGCGATGGTATCATCGCCATCAAGGCCACTAGACCTGCTTTGACTACCACCACCACCAGAGCGGCTGCTTCCAATACCATTCTTTTTACGCAACATCTCTTCCAGAGGAATTTCACCACTGCGCACATCAGCTTCGGTGACACCGGCGCGAACTTTTGCAATTCTTTGTTCTGGAGTTTCAGGCCATTCAGGATTGGAAGTAGAACTCTCAACAGAAACAGGCTCTCGCAAAGTTTCCTTGTCTGAAGGAACAACCAAATCTGCACGGGCAGAATAGTCGATTTGACTCTGTTTTTTATTTCCAAAGGAGAACATGTTGAGCATGCCCTCAAAGGTTTGTTGTTCGTGGCTGACGCCAGTTCCATAAGTTGTTCCACCAACGCAGCCTGTCAGGCCGATTGCTGCAAATACCAAACCGGAAAAAATTACTGGATACTTCATGGTAACTCGACAGTCCCTATATGCGGCCCCTACATATCGCAAAGACACCCACACAACGCGCACAACACCAAATCGCACTCAATTAAGGCAACAATCCGGCAATTGGCTGTAATTTACAGCAAAATGCCGAACTGTGCAATGCGCTGGATCAAACCGCCATTGAAAGCCTGCCTGATAGGTTAATTACCCTCGATCTCGCGCATGGCTTCCGCGTCACGCAACGAAATATCAGGATATTGCGGATCGCTTCCCACCTCTGGCAGAATACGCCAGGAGCGAGCACATTTTGTGCCAATTGCCTTAGCAGGAACAACACCCACATCCGGCACATCTTCAAGGGTCAAAGCATCAGCTGGCACGCTCTTATTGGTGATTGTGATGGCGCTGGTAATGCAAATTTCCGCCATATCTACATCGGCCAGAGCTTTCTGCAAATCGACATCAAGCACATGCAAGATGGGAGCCGCTTCAAGAGATGAACCAATGCGTTTTTCACGGCGTTCGATTTCCAGCGCTCCGGTTACAACACGGCGCACATTTTTAATTTTCTGCCATTTAGCTGCAAGTTTATCATCGCGCCAATTCGCCGGGATTTCAGGAAACTGCTGCAGGTGGATTGAACCGGCATTTTCGCCATGCCTTGAGGTCCAGCATTCTTCCATGGTGAAGGAAAGCATTGGTGCCAGCCATTTTGTCAGGCAATCAAACAGGGTGCTCACCACTTGCAGGGAAGCTTTACGGCGCATTGATGAAGGCGCATCGCAATAAAGCGCATCCTTGCGGATATCAAAATAAAACGCTGACATTTCAACCGTCATGAAATTAAACAATTGGGAGAAAATGCGTTTGAAATCGAAATCGTCATAGCCTTTTTGCACGATTTCATCGAGTTCAACCAGACGGTGCAGCATCAATCGCTCAAGTTTCGGCATTTCTGAAACCGGCATTTCTTCACCATTGTAATGACCCAACGTGCCCAGCATCCAGCGCAAAGTATTACGCATTTTGCGGTAGGCATCGACGCTGGTTTTGATGACTTCGTCACCAACGCGCTGATCTTCTGTAAAGTCGATTGAAGACACCCAAAGGCGCAAGATATCGGCACCAAATTGCTGAATGACCTTTTGTGGCTCAACAGCATTGCCGAGAGATTTTGACATCTTTTTACCGTCTTCGGTGATGGTAAAACCATGGGTGAGTACAGCATTATAGGGTGCTCTGCCCCTTGTGCCGCAACTCTCCAGCAGGGATGAATGGAACCAGCCACGGTGTTGATCGGAGCCTTCCAGATATAGGTCGGCTGGCCATTGTAGATCGTCACGCTCTTCAAGGCAGAAGGCGTGGGTGCAACCTGAATCAAACCACACATCGAGAATGTCAGTTACCTGCTCCCAATCGTCGAGATTATCAACCATGCCGGCGAGGAACTTTTCCTTGGCGCCATCAGCATACCATGCATCGGCACCTTCAACGCGGAAGGCTGCCATGATGCGCTCGGACAATTCGTCAGATTTATCAAATTCCGGACCGGGAATAACCTGGCCAGTTTCTTCATTGCGGAATACAGAAATCGGCACGCCCCATGCGCGTTGGCGTGACAGCACCCAATCCGGGCGTTGTTCAATCATTGCGCGCAAACGGTTCTGGCCGGTGTCCGGTACAAAACGGGTATCATCAATTGCTTTAAGAGCTCGGGTACGAAGGGTTGTTT
>JAESUH010000163.1 GCA_016763155.1 Rhizobiaceae bacterium | reverse complement strand
TCTATCAAAGAACCACGACCCAGATTTACCAAAGACCCTTTTGGTCCAAGTGCCTGCATGACTTTGCGATCAATCAGTCCGGAAGTTTCTGCTCCACCGGGAACCACTGCAACCAGCCAATCCACCTCTTTAGCCATTTCTTCCAAACTGGCATAATATGGATAGGGTGAGAATTTTTGTTCAGTTCTGCCATGATAGACCACACGCATTCTGAAAGCCTGACAACGCTGGGCAATTTCTTTGCCAATGCGACCAAGGCCCAAAATGCCAACGGTGGCTCCGGTCAATTCGCCAGTCAGAGGATAGGCACCATCTGCAAGCCATCTGCCATCGCGTACATGTTTGTCGGAGGCGACAATGCGTCGGCAAAGTGAAAGCATCAAACCAAGGGTCAGTTCTGAAACCGCATCGGTTAAAACATCCGGCGTATTGGTAACCTTGATGTTCTGTTTTTTTGCCACATCCACATTGACCGAATCATAGCCAACCCCAAAGCTGGAGATTAATTCCAGAGCGGGTAAGGCTTGCATGATTTCGCCAGAGCAACCCTGATTGGTCGCGATGAAGCGGGTGCCTTTTTGGCCAGCCAAAAATCCATCCTTGTCATCGGCTTCCCAATATTTGTGTATATTGAAATTACTACTCAGCGCCTCTTCAACACTCGGCATCATCGGGGCCAACATTATCAGATCATCCATCACCATATTCCTCGTCTAAAACAGTCCAAAAACTTCTAAAATACTAAACCAGTTAAGAGATAATTGCATCCCAAAATTGTGTCACTCGGGTTGAAAGTCATTTTCCCCAAGTCATGGCAATCAGATCCAGCGGGCGCGCAAGTTCCAGCAGTTCTGCACGGGTTGCTGGATGAAGATCGCGTATCGGATGGCGAACAGCTTCTGATTTTATCACGCCGCCTTCCTTCATTATCGCCTTGCAGGCGCGCCAGCCACATTGCCGGTTTTCAAAATTGATCAGAGGCAGAATTTTTTCATATCCAGCGGCAGCTTCGCGACCTTTGCCTTCACGGTGATAGACAACAACCTGCTTTATTTTTTCAGGTAGGCTGGCCGAACACATGGAGCCGGTTGCTCCAGCATTTAGATCGGCAATCAGGGTAATGGATTCCTCTCCATCAAATGGTCCGGCGATGGCATCGCCGCCAGCTTCAATAAGGCTGCGTAATTTCGCGGCTGTCTGAGGCATCTCAATTTTGAAATATTGTAAAAGAGGAATTTCATTGGCCATGCGAACCAACATTGAAACGCTCAGCGAAACGCCGGATAGGGGGGCATCCTGTAACATTATTGGAATGCCGCCGGCATCAGCCGCTCTGGAAAAATGTTCCACAACACCTTCTTCATCAGCTCTCAAACCGGTGCCATGATAGGGCGGCATTAACATGATCATCGCGGCCCCCATCTGGGCTGCTTCCCGGCACCGGGTTTCTACAATTTGAGTTGAAAAATGTGAGGCCGTAACGATCACGGGAATCCGGCCATTTATATGTTCAAGACAGAGCTTTGTTAACTGGTAACGTTCCGCATCAGACAGCAAAAATTGTTCGGAAAAATTGGCCAGAATACAAATGCCATCGACCCCTTGATCAACCATGCAGTCGAGCACTCTTTTCATACCATTCAGGTCAAGTTCGCCATTGTCGTTAAAGGGTGTCGGGGCAACTGGCCAAACGCCCGTAAATGCTTTTGCAGACATATTTTTTCTCCATCCTGCTTGGGGAAATCAAGCATTAAAACTAACATTTTTTACTGTTGTGATGTTAGCAAAAATTTCAAATTTTGCCAAATTGTTGCATCCAAAATATCAGAAAAACTTAACATGAAATGCAGTTTTTCTTGGGTCAAAAAATACTTGCCCGAAAGAGGATAACGGGCTACCATACAAGGATAACATTTCTTAAAATATGCCGGTAAAAAGTCGCAGATTTTTTTCATGTAACCACATGGCTAAATCGATTGTATTTCCCGTATCTTTTATGATTTGTTTTGGGAGGATTTGTTGGCGGTATCGCCAGCTTTGGCCCTTTGGAGTGGGGCTGTTTGAGATGTGATGGGGAGTGGTCACAGGTTTTTTTGAACCGCTTTTCTGATCGTAAATGCGTCACCCGCTTGTGGAGGCGTGAATTTTTAATGGGAGGTTACTAATGAATTTATTTACGAAAGTATCAGCTGGCGCGCTTGGTCTGATGATGTCAACAACGCTTGCAATGGCCGGTCCTGCAACCGTTGATGGCCCTGGTGTTAATCCAACATGTTTTGCACCTTGGTCTGACAAAACAACATTTTTGCAATGGCCTAAAAAAGAAGGCCCATTCCGTATCGCTCTTGTTAACGGTTTCGTAGGTAACTCTTGGCGCATTCAGATGATTAAAACCGGTAAGGCGTATGCTGAAACTCCGGAAATGAAAGCCAAAATCAAAGAGTTTAAAGTTATTTCGACCGGCACAGATGCTGCTGTTCAGCTTGGTGCGATCGAAGATTTCATCAATCAGGGTTATGACGCGATTGTAACGATTGCAGTTTCTCCTGAGGGTTTTGACCGTGTGATCCGCGTTGCTGATAAGAACAACGTGATTCTTGTTCCTTTTGATAACGTGCTCGACACAACCAAGGTGATGCAGATCAACGAAGATCAGCTTGAAATTGGTCGCATGTATTCCAGGTTTGCAATCAAGGAATTGGCTGCTGCTGGTAAAACATCCGGTAAAATTCTTGAAGTTCGTGGCCTTGCCGGTAACTCCGTTGATCGTGATCGTTCTATCGGATTGCATGAAATTCTGGATGCGGATGGCGGAAAATGGGAAGTCATTACCGTTGTTGGAAACTGGGATGATGGCACAGCGCAGAAAGTTACTGCTGATGCGATTGCCGTTCACGGCCAGTTCGATGCATTCCTGGTACAGGGCGGAACACCAGGTGTGGTTCAGGCAATGATGGATGCCAAGCATCCTATGGTTCCTGTAACCGGCGAATCTGAAAACGGTTTCCGTAAAGCAATTGCGGCAAATTCAGATAAGGGCCTGAAAGGTCTTTCCGTTGGTCAGTCTCCTGGTCTTGTGGCAATTGCCATCAAAGCAGCGATTTCTGCTCTGGAAGGCAATGTTATGCCTCAGCTGATTTCAGTTCCAATCCCTGCTGCGGATTATACCGAACTTGAAGATGGCAAAAATTTCTGGTCAGATCTTCCAGATAACTTCTTTACTGTGAATGAGTTTCCTCCTTGTGATGTGAACATTTCCGGTCCCGCCATTATGGCCCAGACCAAAGAAGACGTTAAATAAGCGAAATTTGATATTGGCGCCGGAGAAATCTGGCGCCAATATTTTTTCAAAGATTATAATCGGTGAAATTATCGCCGATTGGTTTTGCTGTTTCATCTGCACATTTTTCGCGCAATGTAGAGTTTCTATGGCCCAGGATATGACCCAAGATATGACCCAAGATCAGGCATTCTTAGAACTTACCGGTATTTCAAAAAATTTCTCACTAACCCGCGCCCTCGACGAGGTGGATTTCTCCTGCAAGCGTGGTTCTGTCCACGCAATCCTTGGAGAAAATGGAGCGGGAAAATCCACACTTATCAAGATCATGTCCGGTGTGCTGCAGGCTGATTCCGGCACCATGTCCGTAGAAGGTAAGCCGGTTCACTTTCTTACGCCTTCAGAGGCCGCTGCTTCTGGAATTGTCTGTATTTTTCAGGAATTATCTCTAATTCCTGATTTGTCGGTAGCTGAAAACATTTCATTATCCAACCCGCCTCGCAGGTTTGGTCTTATCGACAAAAAACATCAAAACGTGATTGCAAACGAGTTGCTGGCGCGGATAAAATGTGAAGATGTTGATCCCAATTCCCTGGTCCGAGATTTGTCACTATCACGCCGCCAGATGGTAGAAATTGCAAAATCACTTGGAAAGAAACCAAAGGTTCTGATCCTTGATGAGGCTACTTCAGCGCTGACCAGCCGAGACGTTGAAACCGTCTATGGGTTATTGGATGAATTGAAAAATGACAATGTAACCAGTCTGTTTATTTCCCACCGCATGCATGAGGTTGAACGCCTTTGCGACACACTTTCAGTGTTTAGAAATGGTCGTCATGTGGAAACTTTTGGCAAGGGCGAGCGTACTGATCGTGATATCGTGCGGCTGATGATTGGGCGTGATGTGGATGCACATTTCCCACCAAAACCTGAGCGAAAAGCCAAAAAACCTCATCTGATTGTAAATGATTTACGTTGGGAAAATGTCATTAATGGCGTTCATCTGGAAGTTGGTAAAGGCGAAATTATTGGTCTTGGTGGCCTTGATGGGCAAGGGCAAAAGGAACTTTTGCTGGCGATGTTTGGGGTATTAAGAGGGCTGGAGGGCACAATTACGATTGATGGAAAGCTCGCAAATCCATCTTCTCCGGCAGAGGCAAAATCGAAGAAAATGCGCATCGCTCTGGTGCCTGAAGATCGCAAGACCGAGGGCCTGATGTTGCCCATGTCAATCGCTGACAATTTGATCGCATCCTCATTCAATCAGGTCACGACCGGTTTTTTGATCGATACGGCAAAAGAAAAAGCGGTGGTTGCGGAAGGACTTGCCAAACTACAAATTAAAATCGGCAGTGTTGATGATCCGGTGGCCACCCTTTCCGGCGGTAACCAGCAAAAAGTGGTGATTGCCAAATGGCTGATGACTGATCCAGAAATCATACTGCTTAATGATCCCACTCGCGGTATCGACGTGGGCACAAAACAAGAGATTTACAAGTTAATGAACGAACTTGCGGCAGAGGGAAAAGCGATCCTGTTTTATTCAACCGATTATGCGGAGTTGATCGGCTGCTGCAACCGGGTGGCGGTTATGTATGATGGCGCAATCGTCGCGGAACTGGAGGGTGATGCAATCACCGAAGAAGCCTTGGTTGCCGCATCCCTCAATATTGATACCAATAAGGGAGAGGCAGCATGAATAGCCTCCTAAGCCAGTTCGCAACCAACGTGCGCCAGAACAGAGGTTTTTACGGCGCCCTTTTGATGCTCATTGTACTCTTTGTGGTCTATAATTTTATGCACCCAAGGGGTTTTTCCACACCGGTTCTGGTGCAAAACGCTAATGAAGCCGTGGTGCTAGGCTTTATAGCCATGGCGCAAACCATTCCGGTATTGATAGGTGGGCTCGATCTATCTGTTGGTGCAGTCATGACGTTGACAGCTTGCATTGCCTCGGAATTGGTTAATGGTTCTCCAGCTCACATGATTTTCGGCATGGTTGTTACCATAATGTCAGGTGCAGCCTTTGGTTTTGCCAATGGTATTATCATTGTATATGGGCGCTTGCAGCCAATTATCGCAACTCTGGCAACTGGCGCGATTGCTATTGGCCTTGCCTTGTTCATTCGACCCAAACCAGGTGGCGATGTGGATGGGGATCTCAATTGGGCCGTTACCAATTCACTGTTTGATTTTGCCGAGACCTATCATATTTTTGATGATGGCAAAGCGGCATGGTTTCAGCCAATAGCCTGGATACCCGTTCCTTTAATCATCCTGTTTGGCATGGCAGCAATTGTGTGGGTACCTTTTCGCCGGTCTCTTACCGGTCGTACCGTCTATGCAATTGGTTCTGCGGAAGGTGCAGCCTATATGTCAGGCTTGCCGATCAATCGGGCAAAAATTGCGGCCTTCACATTGGCAGGTTTTTTTGCCGGATGTGGCGGGTTGTATCTGGCCATTCAAACATCATCCGGCAGCGCCGATATCGTTCAGGCTGGTTCTTATACGCTCAATTCCATCGCCGCAGTGGTTATCGGTGGCACCTCATTATTGGGTGGCATTGGCGGCGCTGTCGGGTCCTTGATTGGTGCGCTGATATTGCGGGTAATCTCGTTTTATTTCCGCATTCTTTCCATCGACCCTCTTTTGCAAACCCTGGTCCAGGGACTTGTATTATTGATAGCCGTCAGTCTCGGCGCAATTAGAACCTTACGAGTCAAAAACCGGCTCGAACTGTTCCGTTAAAAATTCTGGGAATCAATTATGTCTATTTTTCCAACCTTAACGCCTGAAAATAAACCGATCGTCATTGCATCGGTATTCATTCTGGCGATCCTTGCTGTTGGTACGGCCTATACGTTATCGACCCAGGGAACGGCACCGCTATTGTCGCCAAATTATCTGCTGCAACAATTGCAAACCGGATCATTTCTTGGCATCGCAGCTGCTGGCATGATGATGGTGATTCTGCTCGGCCATATTGATCTCTCTATTCCCTGGACCCTAACTGCGGCCGCTATGATGGCAACCACTGTGGGTGGTGATCTGGCAATCCCTACTGGTATTGCAGTGGGAGCAGCTATTGGTCTTTTCAATGGTCTTGGGGTGGCCTATCTGCGCATCCCGTCGATGATTTTTACTCTTGGGGTTGATTCTGTAGTGCGTGGCTTGATGGTTGCGCATACCGGTGGGTTTGCGCCTCAAACAGCCGCCACGCCTATCATGCGCTTTCTTGCAGCCGAGAAAATTCTTGGCATACCGGTTGCAATATTTGTCTGGTTGGCCGTTTCCATCGTTATTGCTGTTATTCTGAGACGAACCGGTTTTGGTCGCTCAATTTATGCAACAGGCAACCGCGAAGGTGCAGCGTACCTCTCCGGTATTCGCACAAAGGCAGTTGTTGTTGGTGCATTTGTAACATCAGGCATTTGTGCAGGTGTCGCAGGCGTATTGCTCGCTGGTTACTCAGCGAAAGCCTATCAGGGCATGGGCGATGCATTCCTGCTACCAGCCATTGCAGCCGTTGTTCTGGGCGGTACCAGGATACTTGGTGGTCAGGGTCGCTATATCGGAACCGTAGTCGGCGTAATATTGATTGTGCTGCTGAATTCGGTCCTGTCGATTATGCAGATGCCAGAAGCAGGGCGTCAGGTAATTTACGGAACAGTGATTATTTCCATGCTGCTGGTCTATGGGCGCACGGCAAAAATTACCTCCTAGTCCTCGGGACGACCTCTGCGCCAGTCATAGGCATTGACACTAAACCCCGACCAAACACCTGCGTCAATATACGGGTCGCTATTGATGTATTTGCGTACCTGACCAATTGTCTCTGCTTCAATGATCAAAAGAGACCCCACTGGCTTGCCATTTTCGCCAAGCAATGGGCCGCTAATGCGAATTGCAAGACCATCAGGCTGTGCGTCCAGATGAGCTCTATGCTCAGGATAATGCTTCTGGCGCTTATCCCCTGCATCGGGATTGTCACGGGTCATAACTGCAAAATACATGGTCTGGGTCATTCAGGAAAACATCCGTTTGAGTTACGGCTATCACAAAGTATATAGCCAGTATCCTCATCAAGAACACAAAAACCGGAAGCGTACAATATTGATTTCTATATTGGTTTGCACCGGAGTATGGTAGTGATTTTTCCTTGGTACACTTAATTGAATGGGAGCCCGATTTTGGAATTTGTGGTACATGCACTCGATAAACCCAATACCCAAGAACAACGTCTTGAGTTCCTTGATCGACATCGGGAGTTTCTTGAAACCGGGCCTGAAAAGTTTGGCGTATCTGTATTAATGTCCGGGCCGCTAAATTCAGATTGCGGAACAATTATGATTGGCAGCTTTTTCCTGCTGGCCGCAGAGACCCGTAATCAGGTCGAGGCAATGTTTGCAGCAGACCCACTTGCCTCCGCTAATGTTTGGGAAAGGTTGGATATTTCCCGTGTTACCATCAGACAAAATAATATTGGCCCAATTCCAAACAACGCTTAACGTATAGGCGGGCCTTTGCGGGTACGGTAGGGTTGAATAAGTTAGAGACGACTAAACAAAAGGAAATCCCATGACAGAAATTAGCGGTTCATGCCTTTGCGGGCAGGTTAAATTTTCAGGCGATGTTGATATATTGGCTGTTGCAAATTGCCATTGCGATGATTGCCGCAAGGCAACCGGTGCAGTCTATGGCACGTTGCTATTTGCCAAAGAGAAAACCCTGACCATTGAGGGAGAAACACACTCCTTTGATCACACGGCTGATAGCGGCAACACCCTGACCAAGATCAATTGCGCCAAATGTGGTTCACCCATGTTCACCAGCAATTCTTCCCGCTCGGGGATGGGCATACGCGCAGGCGTGATCGACCAGAATGATCTCATTCAACCTTCAAGATATGTCTATGGAGATCGAGCCATCGCAACGACACCTATTG
This sequence comes from Rhizobiaceae bacterium, assembly GCA_016763155.1. Classification (GTDB taxonomy): domain Bacteria; phylum Pseudomonadota; class Alphaproteobacteria; order Rhizobiales; family Rhizobiaceae. The sequence goes on along the minus strand of JAESUH010000163.1, from coordinate 29,990 downwards.
ACGATACTCTGGAGAGTTTTCCGGAAATGCCTGGCTAGCTATCTACTTTTGCTTTTTCAAATTCAGCAAGTTTCCAGTGAGGATCAGCGCCGCACCTGCAGCGGTGTAAACGTCAATCGCTTCGCTATAGACCAGCCAACCCACAAGAGCTGTGAGCGGTACGCGCAGGAAGTCCATTGGTACAACAATGGTTGCATCCGCGTGGGTTAATGCACGAGCCATGCAGTAATGTGAAAATGTTCCGCAAAAGGATACAAGGAAAATCCATCCCCAAAGGGTATCCGGCACGGGTTGCCAGTAAATATAGGCCGGGATTGCCCCTAAAACGGCTTGAATGATCAGCATCCAGAAAATGATCCGCACCACACTATCTGTGCGGGTTAATGCCTTCACCAAAATCACGGATATTGAAAAACCCACAGCAGCTGCAAGTGAAATCATTTGACCCGGTTCAATATTGCCGGCAGTTGGACGCACGATGATAAACACCCCAATTAGCCCAAGAATGACCGCAGCTATTTTCCAGGAATTCATGCGCTCGCCTAAAAAAAGCACGGCCAACAAAGCTGTCCAGATTGGCATGGTGAATTCAATTGAAACTACCTGGGCAAGCGGGATAAGGGTAACTGCCACCAACCAGCCATATTGGGCTGCATAGTGCACGGTATTCCGCCAAAAGTGACGCCATGGATGGCTCGTTTTCATCGCCGAAAACCCACCGGCCATGTGAACCAGCGGGTAAAGCATGATAAACCCGAACAGTGAACGCAATTCCATGACCTGAAATACATCAAGCACCAGTACGGCTTCGCGTCCAGCGACTGCCATTGTGACCATGGTAGCCAGCCATCCTGTCATCCAAAATGCAGCTTTGATATTTGATTGTTGGGATGCGGCCATGAATGTTCGCCTAGTCAAGATGCCAGCGAGAGACGTTTTCACGCCGCTGATCAATGCTGCATGGATATAGTAACATCTGATAAACTGTAGAGTATCGTGAAATGGTCAGAACTATTTGCCGACCTGTGCGCGAATTTTCCCAATCACAAGACTTTGGACTTTTCTACTCTTATCGATTCCCACATGGTCCACACCATATCTGGAAACATCAATAGTGGAGATGCTACCGGTAAAACCCTTGCCGCCACGATAATGTTTTCCTGATGGAATTTTATAATTGATGACCCGTTTAATACCTTTGCCGAATGGGCGCGGAGTATGAAATCCAGGATCAAGTCCAATTACCAATGCAACCGGTACACCGGCCCTGCCAAGCATATTGGCAAAATCTGGAGCCTCAACACCACCCAGAGAATGGCCAACGATTACGATAGGGTAAGAGACTTTTTTCTTTCGGGCACGGGCAATGATGCTCTGTCCGATGTTTTTCCAGGCACCATTTGAAATTGCATTTGCGCGAATTCCGCGAGCCCTGAGCTGGCGTGTCATCTGGTTTATGCCATCTGAAAATACGTTGAGGAAACCCCGGATCATGTAGACTTCTTCAGAAACCGCTGGAGAGGTGCTCAGTGATGTAACTGCAAGAACTGCCGCAAAGACAGAATTTCGGATGGCAGAATTAGCTAGACGCATTGAATTCACCTCTGGTGTCAAATTTCGTTCACGAAGTTCCACATTAGTGGAATTGGTTAACATAATAGAAAACCTATAGTGAGGTTTCCACTAATCAACAAGATTTTTTCGCAATATTGGCCTTCGAGGAACATTACTTACCTAAAAAATAGGGTTGACTAATCATCCCTTAAGTAAATTATTTCAGTTTGCTCCGCTCAATTTGCTCGATTGCAAGGGTTTCTCAACATTATTTCCCTAAAATTGTCGGAAATAGAGCGCTTCCTGAAAAGTGGAAACCCATTTTTCGGATAAGAAGCGCGTAAAAACAATCGGCTAGAGCATATTAGCGATTCAAGGAATTGCAAAAATGTTCTGGTAGAAAAGCGAAATTCGATGGTCGATAAATCGTCAGATAAATTCCCACGCAAGGTCTTGGACGAGGCAACTCATCTAACTAGAAGCGATGACAGGGCATCAATGATTGCTCAATTGCCAGAACACGCGGCTCCCTCGCTGGAACTGAAGAAGCTGCCCGAGCTTTCTGAGCCTGCGCAAAAAGCAGAACCGCAAATCCGTAAGAATGGCTCTTTCTGGCTTATTGGCGGCCACATTGCTTTATTGTGCACGTTCTTGGCAACCCTCACTCTCACATCGGTAGAACTGACAGTTGTATGGGGGCTGATGGCTGGCCTTCTAGCGGTCTCTGGCTATTGCTACTGGCAGTATTTCCACCAAAAACTTAACCGTATGCGAAGCATTGTCCTCCAGTTGAGCGAGCATGTGGAACAGTTGTCGGACAAAGCCTGGGAGCTGCGCGAAGGCGAGGAACGCCATCGCTCGCTGGTTGAGGCATTTGGTGACTCGGTGATGCATAGATCCGCTGATGACACAATTATTTTTACAAATGATTCCTTCGCCAATATTTTTGGTAAGCCAGCAGAAGAGTTGGTCGGGACAAAATTTGATCCCCAATTGCTGGGCATGGACGAGAATTTTCCTCCAAGGGATCAGCAAGGTGTCGTGCATGAAATTTGCATCAACCTTGCCTCCGGCAAGCGCTGGTATTCGTGGTTTGATGTGCCAATCCGCGATGCGACAACCGGTATTGCGGCAATTAGATCGATCGTGCGCGATGTCACCGAGCATAAGAAAACAGAACTGGCCCTGATGCAGGCCCGGCAAAAAGCTGAAACCGCAAGCAATGCCAAAACGCGATTTCTCGCCAATGTGAGCCACGAAATGCGAACGCCGCTAAACGGCATTCTGGGCATGTCTGATTTACTCCGCGACACCAAACTTTCCCCCGATCAATGCACCTATAATGAGGCCATACACACATCAGGGGCGGCGTTATTGACCTTGATTGAAGATATTTTGGACATCACTCGCATTGAAGCCAATAACTTTGAATGGCGTCGCGATGAGATTGATCTTGCACAACAGGTAGAGCATGTGGCCGAATTACTGTCCGTGCGCGCGCATTCCAAGAACATCGGTCTATCTACCTATATTTCAAACCAGGTTCCTGATCGGGTCATTGTTGATGATGGCAGGATGCGTCAGGTATTAATCAACCTGCTTGGCAATGCCGTCAAGTTCACGGAAAGCGGTGAGGTTTGTCTCAGGGTCATGCCTGTTGGAGATATCACCTCGAAAAGCCGGGCGAAAATCCGGTTTGAAATTGAAGATACCGGTCCCGGAATATCTGGCGAAGACAAGGAGAGAGTTTTCGGCGAATTTGTTCAGGTCGATGATGAAAACACCCGCAAGCACGGTGGTGCCGGGCTGGGGCTTGCCATTTCTCAGGCAATCATTGGGGAGATGGGGGGCAAAATCATTGTCGAAAGTGATGGGAGCAGCGGTACGGTCTTCAGTTTCGAACTTGATCTTGAAATTGCTGCCCCATTGAAACCACACCCAAAACCTCTTGCTGATCGTCATATTTTGATGGTGTCGGGATCAAAGCATGAAAATGCAGCCCTTGCTAAAACCATTGAGGATGCGGGCGGTGTCGTTGCAAAGGGCGCTGCTGGCGATCCCGATTACAATTGCATATTGATGGATTTCACCACCACAGATGACCCGGTGCGTGAACTGGCCGAAATCAAATCAAATTCGCCTGCGCTCTCGCGTGCCGTTATTTTGGTCCCGCCAGAGAAACGCAAAAATTTGCAATCCTATATGGATAACGGGTTCGACGCCTTTTTGATCAAACCGGTGCGCGGTGATTCCTTGCGGAAAATTCTCAGCCATGATCCGGTTGAACAGGAGATCATTTTACCGATTGCCTCACCCAAAAAGAAAAGCCCAAACAATACCGCAGCCTTGGTTCTGCTGGCCGAAGATAATGAAATTAATGCATTGTTGGCAAAATCAATTCTGAAGAAAGATGGTCATCAGGTTTGTCATGTTGCAAATGGGCGTTTGGCTGTTTCAGAATTTGAAAAAGCTGCAACAGAAGGCAGGCCCTTTGATTTGGTTCTAATGGATCTACACATGCCGGTAATGGATGGGCTTGATGCAATCAGCCATATTTCAAAATTTGAAGAAAAAACCCAAATGCGCCCGGTCAGGAAAATCATTCTCAGTGCGGATGAACAATCCCAGACCTTGCAGGATGCTAAAATTGTGGGCGCGGATGACTATTTAACCAAGCCGTTCAATCCCGCAAAATTAATTGAGATTGCGCGTGAACAGGCAGGCAGTTTCAGCCATCCACCCGCTGCAAAATAGCGGGCGTTAATTTGCCGGCGGGCCGGATTGCATTCCTGATCCGAAGGGCAACCTTCTCAGCGATTTCATTACTGCGTGCCAGAATCCGGCAGATGGGCTGCTCGCCATCCCAGTTCCTGGGAGCAATATCAATGATGCCGACGGCATGATCGATCTGGTCACTCGGGCTGGTTCGCCCACCTCCCAATTCGATTACGGCAAGGCCGATTTCCCGCGTATCAAAACCAAGATTTCCCTTTAGGTCGGTTATGTCCTGATCGCAATAAACTTCAATCTCAATTTCTGGTCGATCCAGATAGGTTTCCATGTTCTCAATGAAATCTGAAGGCCCACCCAATGCTGCCACCATTTTACCAAAAAACTCGGCAGCTAACCCATTAGAGAATGCAGCTTCGATTTTCTTTGTTGCTTCCTCGCGATTGCCAGCAAGCTTGCCGGACAACAACATTTCTGCGCCCAGCGCTACCGTCACTTCATAAAGGACAGGATCGATATGGGCACCGGTGAGGAAATTTACCGCATTGCGCATTTCGACACCATTACCCGCGCAATTTGCCAGCGGGTGATCCATGTCTGTGAGCAATGCCGTCGTGGCAAGACCCGCGCCATTCGCCACCTCGACAAGGCTTGTGGTGAGTTCCAGAGCCTTCTCAAGAGTAGGCATGAATGCTCCAGACCCAACTTTCACATCCAGCACCAAACCATGCAGACCCGCTGCAAGTTTTTTTGACAGGATTGAAGCGGTGATCAGCGGCACGCTTTCAACCGTGGCTGTCACATCGCGAATGCCATAAATGCGTTTATCAGCCGGGGCAAGGTTTCCGGTTTGGCCGATAATGGCGCAACCAACTTCCTTGGTAACTTTACGAAAAACATCGATATCCGGCTGAGTCTGATAGCCAGGAATTGAATCAAATTTATCCAGCGTCCCCCCGGTATGGCCGAGCCCCCGGCCAGAAATCATTGGGACAAACCCACCACATGCTGCAACAACCGGAGCTAACATCAAGGATACATTGTCACCCACGCCACCGGTTGAATGTTTATCCAATACCGGCCCATCCAGATCGCTCCAGTCCAGTACTTCACCGGAATTCCGCATGGCTTTGGTCAGAGCAACGGTCTCATCGCGCTCCATGCCATTGAAAAATACAGCCATGGCCAGAGCAGACATTTGCGAATCTTTGACAACGCCCGCTGTGACCCCTTCGATGAATTCAGATATTTCAGAAACTTCCAGCTTCAGCCCGTCGCGTTTCTTCCGAATGATCTCTTGTGGAAGCATTAATTTAATATCCCTTGGTAGGTGCAGCAGAAGTACCTTCAATTGTTGCAATCAAATCGCTAAGAACGCCCGATGCCCCAAATCTCAAGGTCGCAGGCGAGGCCCAATCCGGGCCAAGAATTTCATCAGCAAGAGCCAGATAAACGCCAGCATCTTCGGTCGTTTTTATTCCGCCAGCCGGCTTGAAACCAACGGGTTTTCCGCTGGCTTTGATTTCGCGCAGCATAAGGCGAGCAGTTTCCGGCGTTGCGTTTACTGCGACTTTCCCCGTGGAGGTTTTAATGAAGTCCGCACCCGCAGCGATTGCCAGTTTTGACGCATTTCTTATGAGTGGTTCGTGGATCAACTGGCCAGTTTCCAAAATCACCTTGAGTTTACAAGGCGGCTTAATGAGCGCCTTTATGGCTGCAATTTGGTCTGAAGCGGTTTTATGATCTCCAACCAGAAAGGCCCGATATGGAAATACCAGATCGATTTCATCAGCACCCGATGCAAGGGCAGCTTTTGTCTCCTCAATGACGGCATCAGTATCCGTCCCGCCAGCGGGAAAATTGACCACCGTGGCCACCTTGATGCCCGTGCCTTGCAACAGGGATTTAGCCTGAGCGACAAATCGCGGCCAGATGCATACTGCGGCAGTTTTGCCATAAGCGTTGTTAGCTTTTTCACACAGGGCATCAATATCTGCCTTGCTGCAATCATCATTAAGATTGGTCAGGTCCAAAAGTGCAATTGCACGCAGGGCCGTTTCTTTGCGCGTGCTCATTGATTTGATGCCCCCAACATGGCCAACAATATCTTGCCGAGTTTCTTGCCCCCTTGAGGGGCCATTTCCTTGGTCTCTCCATGGGAGAGTTCGCCGCCTGTCATGCCCGCACCATAATTGGTGATGACGGAAAATGCGGCCACATCCAGACCGCAAAATCTGGCCAGTATTACTTCCGGCACGGTAGACATGCCCACCGCATCGGCACCAAGAAGTTTGGCCATACGGATTTCTGCGGGTGTCTCAAAACTTGGACCAGAAAACCACATGTAGATGCCTTCATGCAAAGTTACATCAACGGCTTTGCTGGCTACACGCGCCTCTTCCATGGTGGGAGCGTCATATGCATTTGTCATGCCAACAAAGCGGCGATCATCGGCTTCGCCAATTAGCGGGTTCATGCCAGACCAGTTAATATGGTCGCTAATCATCATCACACTGCCTGGCGGAATATCTTCGCGCAGGGAGCCTGCAGAATTTGTCAAAATCAGCCGCTTCACGCCAATTGCCTGCATCACTTCGATGGGTAGGCGCATGATATCGGCATTGCCATGCTCATAATAATGGGCACGGCCAGATAGGATAAGAATTGGTTTATCAGCCATATATCCAGCTACGATTTCGCCAGCATGGCCGGAAACGCCGCTTTGAGGAAATCCTTCCAGGTCACCAAAGGGGATCGAAATTGGATCGGTAACACTATCCACCAGATCACCAAGACCCGAACCCAAAATAAGGGCCGTTTCAGGGACAAGACCATCTAAACGTCTCACCAGTTCACTTGTTGCTGCTCTCATTGAAAAGCCTATAATTTAGAGAATGCTTTGGGCAGCAGATCTGCCAGTCTGATTGATTCGACCACCCCGTCCTTATCACACAAATGCACCAGCGTATCTGGCGTACCAAATTCTGCGATGCGCTGACGACACCCACCGCATGGGGTGATGCTATCCATTTTAGGAGCGCTGACGGCAATTTCTGCAATTTCCCCGCCCCCATCCATCACCATATGGGCGATGGCACTGGTTTCTGCACACCAACCCTCAGGATAGGAAACATTTTCTACATTGCAGCCGGAATAGACCCGGCCATCGCTGGTTCTGATTGTGGCACCCACAGGGAAATTTGAATAGGGCGCATAGGCTTTTTGGGCCGCAAGCACAGCCATCCTGTGAAGATTGGCAGGCATATTAGCGTTCCTTGACATAGGCAACGCCACCGGCCTTTGGCGGGATGGCTTTGCCGATAAAGCCTGCGAGCAGGATGACGGTTAAAATATAAGGCAGTGCTTGAATAAATTGCACCGGAACTTCGCCAATCAAAGGCAATTCCCGTCCCTGCATTCGAATGCCAACAGCTTCCAGATAACCAAATAACAAACAGGCAAGCATCACATTAATCGGCTTCCATTTAGCAAAAATCAGGGCAGCCAAGGCGATAAAGCCCTTGCCAGCCGTCATGTCTTTCACAAAACCTGCTGAAACACCGATGGAAAGATAAGTGCCTGCAATACCGCATAAGATTCCGCAAACAATCACTGCACGATATCTGGCCCAAACAACTGAAATGCCAGCCGTATCAACCGCTGCTGGATTTTCACCCACAGCGCGCAAACGCAGGCCAAAGCGGGTTCGAAATAACACCCACCATGTAAATGGTACGGCTAAAAATGCAACATAGGCCAGCAGGCTATGGCCGGAAATAAGTTCTGAATAGACGGGGCCAAGAAGCGGAATATCGGCCAGCATTTGTGATCCGGGAAGGGTGATTTCTCCGAAGCGCTCTTCCATTTTTAGCTGTGGCGTTCGTCCGCCCTGACTAAACCAACTTTGACCCAACAAAGCGGTAAGGCCAGCGGCAACGAAATTAATCGCAACACCGGAAACAATCTGGTTACCCTTTGCTGTGATCGAGGCAAAGCCATGTACCAATGCCAGCAAGACGGAAACGCCAATGCCAGCGGCAAGGCCAGCCCATGCTGAATGCCAAACGGCAGCGGCGGCCCCGGCTGCAAAGGCGGCCCCCAGCATTTTGCCTTCAAGGCCGATGTCGAATACGCCGGAACGTTCCGAATAAAGCCCGGCAAGGGCTGCGAGCAGTAGAGGCGTTGAAAGACGGACGGTTGAATCGAGGGTTTGGAGCGAAATCAGGAATTCCATTTTAATTATCCCCTCGTACAAATATTCGCATCAAGGTTGGCCTGAAAACATGCTCCAGTGCTCCGGCAAACAGGATTACCAAGCCTTGGATAACCACAATCATATCGCGTGAAATACTCGGCATATCGAAGGATAATTCGGCACCGCCCTGATAGAGCATACCAAATAATATGGCTGCAAAGATTATACCTACCGGATGATTGCGCCCCATTAGCGCCACTGCGATACCAACGAAACCGGCACCTGCTGGAAAATCGATATTCAGCCGCGCCTGATCGCCCATAATAGGGTTGAGAGCCATCATTCCGGCTAGTCCGCCGGAAATCAGCATGGCAATCACTATGGTTCTGGTTTGAGGAATGCCAGCGTAAATCGCAGCTTCAGGATTGGTTCCCATGGTTCTTAATTCATAGCCAAGCTTGGTCCGCCAGATCAGTAGCCAGACCAGATAACAAGCCACCAATGCTACAAAGAATGAAATATTAAACGGCGCACCACCAAGGCTTGAACCAAACATCTCCATCAACCAGTCAAGCTTTGGTAGTCGTCCGGCATCGGTAAAGGTTCTGGTTTCAGGTGCCATGGATGCAGCAGGTTTTAAAACTTCCACCAGCAGATAAACCATTACGGCTGATGAGATGAAATTGAACATGATAGTGGTAATCACCACATGGCTGCCGCGTGTGGCTTGAAGCCATGCGGGAATAAAAGCCCATGCTGCACCGAAAATAGCGGCGCCAATCACTGCCATCGGGAAAATCACATACCAAGGCAGATAGGCATCAAATGCCAGGCAGGCAAAGGCCACGCCGAGCCCGCCAATATAGGCCTGCCCCTCACAACCAATGTTGAACAGGCCGCAATGAATGGCAACTGCCACGGCAAGACCCGTAAAGATGAAATTAGTAGCGTAGAACAGGGTGAAACCAATCCCCTCACCAAAACCGAATGCACCGCGAACCAGCAAATAGGCAGCTTCAAACGGGTTTTCACCCACCAGCAAAACCACCAGTCCGGCGACGGCGAATGCTATTGTGAGGTTGATCAGCGGCATCAGGCCGTAATCGACCCATTTTGGCAACTCATTATTCATTTGCATCACTCAACAAATCAATATTGCCATTCTCATTATACTTAAAGAACGGGTTATGGGCTACTTCCCACATATGCTCATCCGGGTCTTTGAAATAGCCGGAATAGCCACCCCAATAGGTTCGATCCGGCTTGCGCACGGCATCACCGCCTGCATCAATTGCCGTGCGAAAAAACTGGTCCACATCTTCTTCTGTTGCCAGATTAACCGCCAGAACCACCGCAGGAAATTCCGCTGGTTCAAACTCCGCGTCAAATACCTCAGCAACTGAATCATTGCTGAATAATGAGAGCACCATATTATTTCCCTGCAGAAATTTAATGGTTTCCTGACTTTGGGGAGCAAGTTCCCACCCCAGTGCTTCATAAAAAGCAGAGGCAATTGAAAGGTCTTCAACAGCAAGGGTTACAATTGAGATGCCAGCGGAAATATCAGAATTGGCCATCAGGCAGGTTCCTTTTTTCGGGCGCCATCTTTAGCACCATCTTCGACACCGGCCATCAACAGGCCCAGTTCGCCTTCGGTGGCATTGGCTCCACGTTCACCAACAATGCGACCAGCAAACATCACTAAAATACGATCTGACAGGGAGCGGATTTCATCCAGTTCAACGGAAACCAGTAAAATTGCTTTTCCTGCATCCCGCATCTCAATGATGCGCCTATGAATAAATTCAATCGCACCCACATCCACGCCGCGTGTGGGTTGACCTACCAAAAGTACAATTGGATCTCGTTCCATTTCACGCGCCAGCACAATTTTTTGCTGGTTGCCGCCGGAGAAATTGGCAGTTTTCAGTTTCGAATTGGCGGGGCGGATATCATATTGTTCAATCTTTTTCTCTGCATCGGCGCGGATGGCATCCAGATCGAGAAACATTCCGGAAGAATATTCGTCGCGCCCATGATAACCCAAAATCGCATTTTCGCGCTCTTCAAATGGCAGTACGAGACCAGTGTGGTGGCGATCTTCCGGCACATGGGCAAGGCCACGTTCACGCAATAAAGCTGGGTTTGCTCCGCCGGTTACCGATATGGGCTTTCCGTCCAGTATCACTTCACCTGAGCGAGCGCGCCTGATGCCTGAAATAGCCTCCAGCAATTCTGTTTGGCCATTGCCTGAGACTCCTGCAATGCCAACAATTTCTCCAGCTCGAACGTCAAAACTCACATTATCAAGCATGGTCACACCGCGACTGTCCTTGACGGTGAGGTTTTTGACCGAGAGTTTTACTTCGCCTGGCGTGGCCTCTTTTTTATCCACGTGCAGCAACACCGAGCGGCCAACCATCAGCTCGGCCAGTTCCTCAACATTGGTTTCAGACGTTTTGCGGGTGGCAACCATGGTGCCCTGTCGCATGACGGAAACAGTATCTGTGATGGCCATGATTTCGCGCAGTTTGTGAGTGATCAGGATGATGGTTTTACCCTGATCCTTCAATTGCCGCAAAATACGAAACAAATGGTCCGCTTCGGCAGGCGTAAGCACCCCGGTGGGTTCATCAAGGATAAGAATGTCAGCTTGACGGTAAAGCGCTTTTAGAATTTCGATGCGTTGTTGCAAACCTACGGGCAAGTCTTCGATAATTGCATCAGGATCAACTTCGAGTGAATATTCTTTTTCCAACCGCTCCAGCTCCTTGCGAGCCGCAGCCACACCCCGATTTAAGATCGCGCCGCCTTCGGCACCCAGAATAATATTTTCCAATACAGAGAAATTATGGATTAGCATAAAATGCTGGTGCACCATACCGATGCCAAGATTTATCGCAGCTTGGCTGTCAGATATTTTTACCGTCTTGCCATTAATTCGAATTTCGCCGGAATCAGCTTGATAAAATCCATAGAGGATCGACATCAATGTCGATTTTCCAGCCCCATTTTCACCAATAATGCCGTGAATAGTTCCGGGGGCAACAGACATTTGAATGTCGTGATTGGCTCGGACTGGCCCGAAGCTTTTGTTGATCCCCACCAGTTCAATTGCCGGTGCACCACTCATTTTGCTCGGTCCTCCACCTTACTGCTCATTTCAGGCTAGCATGAGAACTGAGAGAATTCGAGCCTGCAAATTCATATTTTTTGATGATGAAAAATGGTGTTATATACATTGTGAAATAAGGTCTGGCCCTAAAGGATGCCCCAAGATTATGAGTGAATCAGAAAAGCAACAATCCGTGCCCTCAGCCAACATAGACGTGCTGGAGGAACAAATTACCCATCAGGCCAAAATGATTGATGAATTGTCTGAACAATTGGCAGCCCAGTGGAAAACCATTGATGCGCTACAAAACAAGCTGGACCGCTTGTCCGAACGGTTTGGATCTCTTGAAGATATGGCCATGCCGGAAGCGGAAAACCAACGCCCACCTCATTGGTAGGCTTATCGGCAGACAAAAAAACGGGGGCTTTCGCCCCCGCTTCAAATTCAATATTCAGCTAACCCTTAGTAAGGGCATTTAGAATCGCTCATGTAATCATGAACGGTAACTGCGCCTGAAGTGATGTCGTCGGATGCTTTTTTCACAGCAGCCATCATGGCATCATCCACAAGGCTCTTGTTGTTGTCATCCATGGCATAACCAACGCCGCCTTCTTTAACGCCAAGAACGCTGAAGCCAGAAGTCCATTTGTCGTTTTTCACGTCGTTAAATGCATTGTAAACAGCAACATCAACACGTTTCAGCATGGAAGTCAGAACAGAACCGGGATGCAGACCATTTTGGTTTGAATCCACACCAATGCCAAGCTTGCCAGAATCTGCTGCAGCCTGAAGAACACCAAGGCCAGTACCACCAGCAGCGTGGAATACTACGTCCGCACCACGGTCAAACTGTGATTTGGCAAGTTCGCCACCTTTAACAGGGTTGTTCCATGCAGCACCGGTTGTGCCAGTCATGTTTTCGAATACTTCTGCATCCATTTTCACAGATTTAACGCCACCGGCATAACCGCAAGCAAACTGACGAATGAGCGGGATGTCCATGCCGCCGATAAAGCCAACTTTACCAGTTTTGGAAGCCTGCGCAGCCATAACACCTACGAGGTAAGAACCTTCATGTGCTTTAAACAGGATTGAGCGCACATTTGGCAGATCAACGACCATGTCAACGATGGCAAATTTTGTATCAGGGAATTCTTTAGCAACTTTTTCCAAAGCAGCAGCCTGAGAAAAGCCGATAACTACGATTGGGTTATGGCCATCGCGGGCAAAGCGGCGCATAGCCTGTTCGCGCTGGGCGTCATTTTGAATTTCAAAATCGCGGTAATCCGTACCGAATTCTTTTTTGTACTGTTCTGCACCCGTATAGGCAGATTCGTTGAAGGATTTGTCATTTTTGCCGCCCATGTCATAGACAACGGCTGGTTTTACTTCTGCTGCATAAGCGGTAGCCGCCAATGCAACTGATGCAAGCATTCCGAGAATCAAACGTTTCATTTGTTCACCCTGTTAATTTTATGGCGCTAGAGCACCTGATTTTTGTTAACACTCTCAAAACACGTCCATTTTTTAATCGGACGTTAGTTTTGCGCGTGGCCGTGATATTAGCGCACATATTTATGCCTGCAAGCAAAGAATCTTGTCCCATGTAAAAATCAGGGTGAAATCGTATGAATTCAATGAAAATTGCGCCTACCCCGTGTTATTTTCTTCATAAGCGGCTAAAAGGCTATGAAATTCTAAAGCACATTTTTTCTTTTGTGCATTAACCTTGCCCGAGACAGATGACGATGTTTGATTTCCCCATACTGGTGGCCGATATCGGCGGTACCAATGCCCGGTTTGCGCTGGTGCAGGACGCCCACTCAATGCCCATCCTAAATACCACCACTCAGGTGGCCGACCATCAAGATATAGGTGCTGCCATCGATGATGCGGTGCTATCCAAGACATCTCATCAGCCAAAAACCATTATTTTGGCAATCGCCGGGCCGCTGGATGGAGATGCGCCAAGGCTGACCAATGCAGACTGGTCTTTTTCTCCCGATGCGCTGATTGAACGTTTCGAGCTGGAAACCGTCGTGATTATGAATGATTTTGCAGCCCAGGCATTGGCAACCATCGCAATTGACGGCGAACACCTCATCACAATAGCTGAAGGCGAAAACCTAGATGACGGGCCAAAGGTTGTGGTTGGGCCCGGAACAGGCTTGGGCGTTGCCAGCATCGTACAGGCAAACGGGAAATGGATCATATTGCCCAGCGAGGGCGGACATATGGACCTTGGCCCGAGAAGCGAGCGGGAGTTTCAAATCTGGCCCAATTTGAAGAAAAAGAATGGACGGATGGAGGCGGAGCTGGCCATATCTGGTCAGGGCATTGAAAACCTTTATCAGGCCATAAAAGTTACTGATGAAGATACCGCGCCTTCAAAACCGACCCTTGCAGCTGATATCACTCAGGCCGCTATAGAAAATAGTGACCCTGCCGCTGTTGAGGCAGTTGAACTGTTTTTCACAATGCTTGGCCGTTTTTGTGGCGATCTGGCTCTTTTAACATTGGCGCGTGGCGGGGTATATATTGCAGGCGGCATTGGTGTCCAACTGGCGGAGCAATTTTCGAGCGGGCCATTCCTGGCGGCTTACCGGGACAAAATGCCAATGCAGGCTATTGTAGAATCCATTGGTGTCCAGCTCATAGTCCATCCTAACGCAGCGTTGGAGGGTATGATTGCTTTTGCGAGGGCACCAGAAATGTGTGTACTGGATGCAGCAATAATCGTACATGCCAATGAAAATGCAAATGGGTAACTTATTGCATTTGAATCTTTGCAATTGTCCTTAACTGACTGTAATAGAATTTAGCTTTAATAACAGGACCCAAAAACCCTTGGCAGATAAACAAAACAACTCCCCAAAGAATGAAGATTCTCTGGCTATTCTCAAACGGGTCTTGAGTGAAAACTGGCGCACCTATTTCTGGCAATATGTGCTGGCTTTTGGTTTGTTGCTGGCCGTTTCAGCAAGTACCGCCTTCCCCGCCTGGGCGATGTATAACATCGTTGAAGACGTATTCATGCGGCAGGATCTACAAGTAGCCTACATGATCTCGGCCGCCATCTTCCTGGCCTTCACCGTCCGTGGACTTGCCACTTATGGCTACATGAATGTGCTTGGCAAGATCGGCAATAATATGATTGCCCGATACCAAAAACGGGTATTTGCTCATCTGCTTAATCTGGGTATCGGTTTTTATAAGGATAACCGGTCAGCCTATCTTGTCGGCCAGATAAACCAGAATATTATCGGCATGCACACCATGCTGAACCAGTTTATCACGGTGTTTGCCCGTGATCTGCTGACCCTGATCGCAATGTTGTCAGTAATGATCATTCGTGATCCGCTAATGTCGCTGAGCTCGCTGTTAGTTTTGCCAATCATCTATTTTGTCATGTCGCGCTATGTGCGCAAGGTGCGCAAGGTTGCGCGTCAGGAAGTGGATTTTAATTCACGGGTGACAGCATCCATTGTGGAAAGCGCTCAGGGTATCGAGATCGTTAAATCCTTCACCATGGAAGGTGCGCTTAATGAGAAGATGGATCAGCTTACAAAAGCCGTGGAAATTCAAGCCAACCATATTGTCAATTTGAACGCTAAAACCAAACCACCAACTGAAATTCTTGCAGGCATGGCGATCGCTGGTGTGGTTGCCTATGGCGGCTACCGTGTAGCTGAACTTGGCCACAGTGCTGGCGGTCTGTTTTCGTTCCTGGTTGCAGCCATGCTCGCCTATGATCCTGCCCGTAAACTGGCGAGTTTCCGGGTCGAGTTTGAAAAGTCTTTGGTCAATGCCCGCATGCTTTATGAATTGCTGGATATTCCTGAGCGTCAGGCAGATAAACCCGACGCCAAACCGCTGCAATTGAGCAAGGGAAAAATCGATTTCAAAGATCTCAGCTTCTCTTATTCAGGCGACAAGGAAAATGGCGTCCTTCATGATGTAAATATTATTGCAAGGGCTGGAAAAACAACCGCATTGGTTGGCCCATCCGGGGGCGGCAAGACCACCTTGATCAGCCTGTTGCAGCGTTTCCATGACGTAAATGTCGGTTCCATTGAGATTGACGGTCAAAATATCGCCGATGTGACAGCCAAAAGCCTGCGCAGCAATATCGCCTATGTTTCCCAACAGCCTATGTTGTTTGAGGGATCCATCATGGAGAATATTCGCTATGGTTTCCCCGATGCAAGTGATGAGGCTGTTTTTGATGCTGCTAAAAAAGCACAAGCCCATGAGTTCATTCTGGAGCAGCCGAAAGGTTATGAAACGTCGGTTGCAGAACTTGGTGGCAATTTATCTGGCGGCCAGCGTCAGCGTCTTTCGATTGCACGGGCCATTCTTCGCGATGCGCCAATTCTGATTTTGGATGAAGCCACTTCAGCACTTGATAATGAATCTGAAAAACTGGTGCAGAAGGCTTTGGAACAATTGATGAAAGGCCGCACGACCATCGTTGTTGCCCACCGTCTGTCCACCATTCGCCACGCAGATAACATCGTGGTAATTGATGAAGGCCGGGTGGTGGAACAGGGAACCCACAAAGAGCTGGTCGGTAATGACAACGGGGTTTATTCCAAGCTATATGCCATAGGCACGGCAGCAGCAGAGCTGAAAGAAGCCAGAATTTAGGAAACGCAAATGGCTGATATGAAACTTGTAATTGTTGGAGCAGGCGGACGAATGGGGCAGGCGCTCATCCGTGCAGTTTCTGCAACCACAGGCGCCAGCGTATCTGGCGCAATTGTATCAGGAGCAGTCGAGAGATCAGATTCCGATGTGCTGGGGCAAGATTGTGGGGTCTTGGCTGGAATTGGTGCCAATGGGGTGTTGATTACAGATGATGCGGAAGGTGTTTTCAAGGATGCCGACGGGGTTATCGATTTCACAGCACCAGCCGCATCATGCGCCTTTGCTGAACTTGCCGCAAAATATGGCATCGTCCATGTCATAGGCACCACCGGATGTACGGTGGAAGACGATGCAAAGATTGAATCCTTTGCCGATAAAGCAGTCATTGTTAAATCAGGCAATATGAGCATTGGTATAAACTTGCTTTCCATACTTGTTGAGCAGGCAGCAAAAGCGCTCGCAGCAGCAGATTACGATATTGAAGTTCTGGAAATGCACCATAAACACAAAGTGGATGCCCCCTCCGGCACAGCTTTGCTACTGGGTGAAGCGGCGGCAAAGGGCCGTGAAATTGATCTTGCTGAAAACAGCGTCCGAAGTCGGGATGGAATTACCGGTGCCAGAACCGACGGATCAATCGGCTTTGCCACCTTGCGCGGTGGCTCGGTGATTGGCGAACATACAGTGTTATTTGCCGGCGACGGGGAGCGTATTGAACTGAGCCATATTGCTCAGGACCGTTCCCTATTTGCAAAAGGGGCCGTCAAGGCCGCCCTTTGGGCAAACGGCAAACCAGCCGGATTTTATAATATGCGCGATGTACTTGGACTTTAGAGGATAACTAAATGAGCGGAACTTTAGTGCTGGTGCGTCATGGCCAGAGCGAATGGAATTTGAAAAATCTGTTTACCGGCTGGCGCGATCCCGATCTAACCGAGATTGGAGTTGAGGAAGCGATTAAGGGCGGCAAATTGCTGGCCAAATATCTGGATGAGCATGATCTCAAATTCGATATCGCTTTTACCAGCGTACTAATCCGTGCCCAGCGCACGTGTCAGTTTATTCTTGACGGCGTGGGCCAGAGTGATCTGGAAACCATTGAGGATCAGGCTCTAAACGAGCGCAACTACGGCGACCTGGCAGGCCTGAACAAGGACGATGCACGCAAGAAATGGGGAGAGGAACAGGTTCATATCTGGCGCCGCTCCTACGATACGCCACCTCCCGGCGATGAGGGCGAAAGCCTGAAAGATACGGGAGCCAGGGTGTGGCCCTATTACATGCAGGAAATTTTGCCCCGTGTAATGCGTGGCGAAACCGTTCTGGTTGCGGCCCATGGCAATTCGCTACGATCCCTTGTGATGATCCTTGATAGAATGACTTCAGAAACCATCACAGGATTAAACATCGCAACCGGCGTTCCCATGGTCTATCAGCTCAACGCCGATACAACCGTGGCCAAAAAAGAGATACTGACCTAGATCGGGCTCGAAGTTCCGGCCTTATTCGCTATTATTTTCAAAATTCTGTCATGGCTTTTGTTCACCAAGCAGGCTGAAAGCAATTAGCCTAATTGGATTGAATTTTAGTTTACGTTTACGAAAAGGTAAGATAGTGTTGCGTTTCCTAAACCAAGGCAGGCAATATGTTAAGTGACCATCCGGCTCAAGTGCTTTTCACCAGTCAGCACCCGCTGACTGCTAATTTCGATTTGAAATTTATCAGTTCAAACGACCAAGTTTTGGTCGTTACGATCACCACACCGCAAGATTTTGCCACGGCAAATTCCGAGGATGCTCATACGGGTTTTTCAACCCTTATGCTGGATACGGTGATGGGCAGTTCAGTCTTTGGTGAGATGAAAACAATGCAACCCATTGCCACCATCAAATTGACCACGGACCATATTCGTCAGGCAAAAATTGGTGAAAAAATTGTCTGTACCGCTCGCTTCGATGGAGAAATAGAAGAGATTGCCTATGTCAGTGCAGAAATTCGCTCGCAAGCGGATGACAGCCTGATTGCAACGGCCCTTGGTACTTTTATGATCGGCACGAGAAACCGTCCATTGGGAGACGCCTGATGGAAGATCAAAAAACACCACAATATGTAGAATGGCTGAGTATAAAACCAGGCTCGGAACCCGGTCTTTTCCTGCATAATTTTGCCGAGCATCATATTGGCAACCCATTTATTCGCTCCCTACATGGCGGCGTCACGGGTGCGATCACTGAATATTGCGCTGAACAAGTCGTATTTCAGGAACTGGGATCTGAAGTTTCTTGCAAACTCACCTCAAATTCAATGAACTATCTGCGAGTTACCAAGGCCGAAAACATTTTCGCGCGTGCCAAGATCACCCGCATTAGCAGGCGAATGGCGTTTGTTGATGTTGTTTGCTGGCAAGATGATGAAAGCATTCCCGTTACCCAGGGGCAATGTACTATCCGAATTTTCAGATCAGAATAATTCTGCGCGCTCTCTTCAACTTTTCGCCAAGTGCTGGTAAATCGTATTAATAATGTATAAGTAAATTCAGCCTGTCCGGGCGATATACCTAACATCTTTTGAGGAGCAGTGTTCGTGAGTTACCAAAAATTCTGTATCAAGGGGCTGATTGTATTTTCATTTTTACTTGTGGCCAGTCTGGCCTCAAACTCAGCTTATGCAGATGTGCGTGGCTTATTGAAGGGGGACGCCATCAAATGGGGCGGAACCGTTATCGATGTATCTGTTCTAAAGAAATTTTATAAATCAATACGTTACAAGAGTGTTTGGACTGGCAAAAAGGGCCTCAACAAGAATGGCGAAAAATTGGTCGTTATTCTGGCAGGCGCTGGCAGCGATGGTTTGGAAAAAGCCGACTACCTGACCGGCCTGCCAAAAAACCTGAGAAGCCTTAAGGGCAATGATCTGGCTGCCGCCGAACTTTTCCTGTCCCAGAGTTTTTATAATTTCTCACGCGATATATTTAGTGGACGTACCACTCCAGCGGTTTCTGAGCCCGATATTGTTATTTCCCGTAAGAAGGTTGATCGGGTGGCGCTGCTAAAACTGGCTGCAAAAAAAGGGCCTGATGCAGCGATTATTCAATTACGCCCGCGCCATAAACAATATGGCCAATTGCGCAAATTGCTGGCCAAAACCACGAACAAAGCCCAGAGGCGCAAAATCATTATCAACATGGAGCGCTGGCGCTGGTTGCCAAGTTCACTTGGTAAAACCCACGTTCTGGTAAATCAGGCAGCATTTACAGTTCAAACGACAAAAAAGGGCAAGATAGTCGATACCCGCCGGGTCATTATCGGCAAGCCCTATCATAAGACGCCGATGTTTTCCCATAAAATCAGTTCCGTTGATTTCAATCCAACCTGGACAGTTCCGCGCAGTATTGCGGGCAATGAAATTCTGCCAAAGTTGAGGAAAAACCCAAATTATCTAGCCGGAAGAAATTTCCTAATTCATACCAGCTGGAAAAAAGACGCACCGGCCATGAACCCCAATTCGATAGATTGGAATTCAGTGAGAGCGAAAAACTTCCCTTATCGGATCGTTCAGCAGCCGGGAAAAAACAATGCACTTGGATATGTAAAGTTCCTGTTTCCTAACAAATTTAAGGTTTATATGCATGATACTCCGTCCAGACAGTTGTTTTCCAAGCAGGCAAGAGCCTTTTCTCACGGTTGTATCCGCGTAGAAAAACCATTGGAACTTGCTGGAGTCTTGCTTGGTTTTAAAGCATCAAAAATCGACGCATTGCTTAAAACCGGGAAAACCCAAAAGGTAAAACTGCGCAAACAAATACCAGTGCATTTGACCTATTTTACCGTTTGGTTTGATAGCAAAGGCAAGGTAACTTTCCATAAGGATATCTATAAGAGAGACGTACTTGTGGGTAATATTCTGTTCGGTAGAGCGTAGAATACTTTGCAAAAAAAGACGGCCAAGCCAAAGAAAAAACTGCCAAGGTCTCGCTATAATAGGGCAGAAATAACGGAGATATTTTCCAGATTTCACGCCCGGGAACCAGAACCCAAGGGCGAGCTGAATCACGTCAATCCGTTCACTCTAGTGGTCGCTGTGGCGCTTTCTGCCCAGGCGACTGATGTGGGGGTGAACAAGGCAACAAAAGCGCTGTTTGAAATCGCTGATACGCCTGAAAAAATGCTGGCGCTCGGGGAAGACAGGGTTCGCGAATATATCAAAACCATCGGTCTTTACCGCAATAAGGCGAAGAACGTAGTGGCGCTTTCAAAAATGCTGATTGAGGATTTTGAGAGCATAGTACCGCACACCCGCGAGGAACTGATTAAACTGCCGGGAGTGGGTCGAAAGACTGCCAATGTAGTGCTTTCCATGGCGTTTGGAGAGGCCACCATGGCGGTGGATACTCATATCTTGCGTATAGGTACCCGAATGGGGCTTGCTCCTGCAAAAACGCCTGATGATGTGGAAGCAATTTTGATGCGGATAATTCCGGAGCAATATCTCTTTCATGCCCATCACTGGCTAATTTTACATGGGCGATATACCTGCGTCGCGCGCAGCCCAAAATGTGAAATATGCATTATTGCAGACTTATGCAAATCGAAAGAAAAGACCTGTTCGATTCCTGCATCGATCTGATTCACAAAATCATTTCACTACGCAAACAGGCGTTCTAACGCACCATTTTATGCAGATGCACCATCATGATCGCTGCAAATATCGGAGTTAGCAGATTCAAGATCGG
Organism: Rhizobiaceae bacterium; assembly: GCA_016763155.1. GTDB lineage: Bacteria > Pseudomonadota > Alphaproteobacteria > Rhizobiales > Rhizobiaceae. The sequence goes on along the minus strand of JAESUH010000163.1, from coordinate 9,017 downwards.
AATAGCCATAAAGCCGGCAATGACCATTCCGGCCATAAATATGCTCGTGGAATTTGCTTCACGAAGGGCGCGTGTTTCACTTTGTGACCTGAAACGCATGGCTGCAAAGGTGAAATATTCTCGACCAAGCAAATATCCGTTGACCACAAAAAAGGCAGCAAAGTTGATGCCGGGGATCAGGATCAACATTAATGCAAAAAGGTTCGCAACGATAATCACAAGCGTAAATTTGAGCGCCATTACCAGCGCCTCAGCGATTGGAACCGGCGTTCCGGGTGTGTCTTGCGGATAGGAGTGGGCTTCCACATTTTCTGCCACATCATCGAGAAACAAACCGGCAAAAATAGCTGTCACCGGGGCTAATAGAAATCCGGCCCCTACAAACAATCCAACGCCCATCATCCACACAAGGGCCGTTAGAATCCAGGGCCAGTCGCCCAGCATCGGTGCAATGAAGAGGGAAATGGTGTTATCCAGCATTATCCAGCTGGCGATGAATAATAGTAGCGTCAGACCCAAAGATTTCCATAACACATGACGGAATTTAGGCGCAAATAATTGGCTGGCTGCAAGCCTTGCTGCTTCGATGACCACTAAATTTTGCCCCTGTTGATTTGCGTTGGTTTTCAGATAGTAACCAAATAAGGCAGATGCAACCGAGGTTTAAGTTTTTTCGCCCTGAACGTTCCTCAAAAGGACGATGCCGATGACAAAAAGGATGATAATTGGCGTAATTCCAAGCCTCGTGCTGCCGGTTGCAGCAGTTGCCCATGCAATGGCAAAGGGAGCAATAAAGGCTGTTGCCTTGCCTGACAGGGCAAAAAGCCCAAATGCTTCGGTCAACTTTTCGCGCGGCACCTGATCAGTCAGCAATGTGCGGGAAGAGGCTTGCAGGGCACCACCGGCAGCACCGATAGCCGCACCACAAATATAAAATATGATATCCGGTAAGGCAGATTTTTGGCCTTCCTCGATAATCTGGATAAATAATACTTGTGTCGGCGACGTGGAAATAATTGTGATGCAGGCAATTGTCAGGATAATGATTGTTGTGAATACCACGGGCCGCGGGCCGTATTTTTGATCCATTCGGCCACCAAATCCAGCACCAAATGCGCCTGCAATATTAGCGATAATACCAAAAATTCCAATATCAACGATCGACCAGTTCAGAACCTTAGCCGCATAAATTCCGCCAAATGTGTAAAGCCCGTTGAGAGCGTCCCGGTAAAACATGCTCGAAAGCAGAAAATTGAAATAATTTTTCTTTTGCGGCAGGCTTCTTAGCGTAGCTCCCAGTTCTGACAAGCCTTTTCGGACAGCGCCTTTTACCGCAACTTTTCTGGGAATGTCCGGTGTAAACAAAAACAGCGGAATCATGAATATGGCAAACCAAATAGCGGTAAATGGCCCGGCAAACCTGTCACCCTCGCGAAGGGCGGTGTCAAAACCAAATAGCGGAACAGCCCCTAATAGGGTTTTTCCAGTTTCAGGATTGCTGGCAAAGAAGCCGAGGATAATGATCAGGGATAGCAGTCCGCCTAAATAGCCTAGGCCCCAGGCAGAGCCTGAAAGTCTTCCAAGTTCCGAGCGAGGTACCAGATCAGGCATCATGGCATTGTTGAATACGGTGGCAAATTCAAACCCGATTAGGGTGACAATGATTGCTGCAAAAATGAAGCCTAGATTTTCCAGCCCTGGAGTTGCGTACCAAAGAGACCAGCAACCCACGATTCCAACGAACCCAAAAAACCCAATCCACGCTTTCCTGGGACCGGTAGCATCTGCAATCGCGCCAAATATAGGGGCGCAAAATGCGATCAATACGCCACCAACACCAATGGCCAACCCCCAGATAATTTGTCCACCCGCCCCACCATCGGAGTTTACCGGGTCAAACATGAAACCGAGGCCAATCACATTTAAAAATGCATAAGCAGATTGATTGTCCACAACAGCAGTGGCAAAATATGGCGCAAATACGAATGTAATGATCAAGGTATGAAACGGCTGGGCTGCCCAATCGAACAACATCCAACTCCAAATACCTTTTTTATCGGAAAAAGCTCGCACTTCTTCAGATGCCATATTTGACGCTGTCATCCTGCGTCACCTCCCCTCATAAAGCAGTTTCAAACCAATTGTTTGATGCTGCTTGATGTTAACATGCCGCAGGCTAACAGTTTCTTCGCGCATCGCAAGTCGTTAAATATTACCTTTGAGCGGTCTGTGATGCAAAACTGGGTGGGATTGGGGGACGTGGCAGTGATAATATAAGTGTGGATTAGTTAGTCGACAAAACTACCAGCCTGTCATCAAGTCCGGCCTGTTCTTTCTCAGAGGCTGGAAATATTGGGGCTAATTGAAGTGCCAAAATTTCAATCGTTTGGGTGTACCCAATGGTGATTTCGCCGGATTTTGCATGGGCAACGAGCTTTGCGACCGCCTCATCCCAGAACGATTGTTCGGTCTTTGCAATTACCCCCCGATCGGCCAGAATCTCAGCATAATGCTCGTCCATGGAAACAAAAATCAGTACCCCGTTTCGTGCTGAGGTATCCGAGATGCCGTGGGCTAAAAATTGTTGCACAGCATTGGCATGCGCCCGCCGGAACCGTATTGCCTTGGGTACAAGGCGGATGGCAAGCCCGGGCTTGAGGCGAAAGGTCATGTTTGCCACCACAAACAATGCCAGTTCTATGCCGGAAAATGTCAAAAGCGATACATCCAGCCAGTAAAGCCTCGCGATAACCACATAAAGCAAACCGCCGACAAACAATCCAAGGGCCATAAAAAAACCAGCCACGAATTGATAATCGTCGCTTCGCTTTGTCAAAACCGCAAAAAATTCTACAGATGTTCGTTCCTCAGCATTACCGATTGCGTCGGCTACCGCATCAAAATCAGCTTTTTCTAGTTTCAATGTCATGTTCACCAACTCCCCGAAGCCCCACCGCCACCGGACGAGCCGCCCCCGCCGGAAAAACCTCCTCCCGAAGATCCGCCAGACCATCCTCCGCCTGAACCGCGACGATTATTGCCACTGCCGCGAACATCCACAATGACGCCGAGCCATTTATAACGTCCCGTGCCAAGTTTTTTGCCAAAGATTGACGCAAGTATGGGGAACAGGCCAAGGGCCAGGAATGCTGCAATAAATAAATATACGGGCCAGGGAACGCTCTCGTCGTCGCTGGAAAATTTAGTCGGCTGATTAGTGCGCCTTGCTCGTGCTTTCAGTTCAGCAGCATTACCAGATAACACGCCGATGATTTGCTCGGCACCTTCATAAATGCCGTCTGAAAACTGGTTTGCCCGAAAGTTGGGAACGATGATATTTTCAATAATCAGCTTTGAAAGTACGTCGGTTAATTCGCCCTCCAGACCATAACCAACTTCAATGCGAACTTTCCGGTCATTTTTTGCAATGAGCAGAAGCACACCGTTATTTTCGTCAACCTGACCAAGCTTCCAATGGCGAAATAGTAAATTTGCATATTCCTCCAACGGCCGCCCTTCCAGAGAGGTGATGGTTGCTACTACCACCTGATCGGAAGACTTTGCTTCAAAAGCTGCCAGCATATCAATGAGCTTCATCTTGGTAGCTGGTGTAATCAGCTCCGCATAATCCATCACGCGTCCGGTTAGCTTTGGAAATGTATCTTGGGCGTAAGCTGGATTTCCCGGCACTCCACAACAGATTGCCAGAATGATGAAAAGCAGTGAGTAAATATGAATTCGGACTGTCTGCAACTTACAACCTCGCCTTACGGACCCGGTTTAGAGCACATGCCTAATTGAATTTTACTTTTGGCACTTCGCTTGTTTCTGGCTCAATTGTGAAGGTTTGCATGGGCGCATTTTCTGGATACATCCAGTCATGCCACCAGCGACCAGGAATGGTTTTCAATTCGGTGTTATATTTTTGCACAGCCTCAATATAGTCGCGGCGGGCAACCGAAATACGGTTTTCAGTTCCCTCCAATTGAGATTGAAGGGCAAGAAAATTCTGGTTTGATTTAATATCTGGATACCGCTCCACCGTCACAAGCAGGCGGGATAATGCGCCAGTGATAGCTGACTGGTTTTCCTGAAATGCTTTAAACGCATCCGGATTGGTCAAAATATCTTTTGGCAAATTAACAGATGTGGCCTTGGCCCTGGCTTCCACCACGGAAGTCAGCACGTCTTTTTCATGCGCCGCAAACCCTTTGACGGTTTCAATCAAATTAGGAATTAAATCTGCCCGGCGCTGATATTGGTTCAGAATCTGGCTCCATTTGGCTTTGGCAGTTTCTTCAAAGGTAGGAATATTATTGATGCCGCACCCGCTCAGCAGCGTTAGCCCGGCAAGTGCAACAATAATTTTCAGATATTTACTGAAAGAAGCAGTCATGGAATAATTCTCCAACGATAGTGTTATGCCCTGATATCCCTTTACCAGACCACATTGCATTATTGAAGGCTGTAATGTTAGATAAACTTTGGAAACCATGTGGTGCCGAGAGGAACTGAAGATGAAGAGTCCTACCCACAGAGACAAAAAGATTGAAGAGCAAAAAGAGGCTCTGCGCACCCTTGATCGTCTGAAAAATGATGGTGAAGTTATAGGAACTTCCACCATGATAAAAGCTGCCAAGGCAGCTAGTGCAAAAATCGATGAAAACGATCCCATCGAAATTCTGGGAAGAAAAATTGGTAGATCCATGGGCTTCGTCGCTGTCTGCGTGCTGGTGGTCTATCTTTACGTAACCTATGTGCAACCGATGAGCTGATCCAGAAATTTTGATGACAAAAAAACCCGTTCTAGTTATTTCGAGTCACGTGGTGCGTGGCAGTGTTGGCAACCGTGCCGCAGCTTTTGCGCTTGAGGTTTTGCAACACCCCGTATGGTGCGTACCGACTATTATTTTGCCATGGCATCTTGGACATGGGCCTTCTACAAAGATTATTCCGGATACGAAACAATTTTCCGCGTTTTTACAGGATATTGCTGAGGCAAAGTGGATTGATGAAATTGGCGGTGTGCTCACGGGCTTTATGGCCAATGAAAGCCAGGTTGTGGATGTGGCAAAGCTGATCTCCAGCCTAAAACAAAACAACCCTGATATCATCTATGCCTGTGACCCTGTGGTGGGTGATGTGGGTGGGTTATATGTGCCTGAAGCAACCGCAAGTGCCATACGCGATCACCTTATCCGCCTATGTGACATAACCACGCCAAACAAGTTTGAACTGGAATGGCTCACGCAACAACACGATTTGCAGGGCGCCGGCGAAGAGGCTGCCGCTGCGCGAGCATTGGGTCCAAAAGAAGTCTTGGTAACCTCTGCCACCGCTTTCATGAAAAACAACATTGCCAATCTTCTGGTAAGTAAAAACCATGCGATAATGGCCGAACATCGTTTGATCCCAAATGCCCCGAACGGCACTGGTGATTTGATCGCCGCAGTGTTTTTGTCTCACAAGCTATCAGGACTATCAAACGAGGAAAATTTACGAAAAACCACTTCCTCAGTGTTTGAAATACTGGCCAGCGCATCGCGTCGTGGTAGCGATGAATTAATGTTGGAAAGCGATGCGGGCAGCCTGATTCGTCCTGCCGCCATGGTACAAACCAGAAATCTGCTTTAGCAGATCACCCATGAAGCGGGCGTGGGATTGGGTTAGAGACTATTTGCGCGCCTCTTCAAGCCAGCCCAACCCCTCTTCGACGGTGCCACGCGGAATGTACTCCGCACCAAACACCCCGCGATAACCCAATGCACTTAATTCTCTTAGAACTGACTGGTAATCCACATCGCCGTGATCAGGCTCCATGCGGTCTGGCACGCCTGCAAATTGTATATGGCCAATCATCAGCTTATGTTTTTTATATTGTTCAATCACATCCCCATGCAAAAGGGCGATGTGATAGCAATCAAACATGATTTTCAGATTATCAACGCCCACTTCTTCGATAATAGAAGCTGCCAAATCCATGGAATTCAGAAAATAACCAGGCGCATTCTTGGGGTTAAGCGGCTCAATCAAAATGGTGATGTCTTGGGCAGAAGCCTTGTCAGCAGCATATTTTAGTCGGCTTACATAAACTGCCCGTGCCGCTTTGCCCGAAGCGCTGCCAGCCATTGCATGGATATTTTTTGCCTGAATGTTCGCTGCATATTCAATTGCCTGATCAATCGCTTCACGCGCTTCCTGCTCTTTGTCGACAATGGCTAAAAGGCCAAACCCACCGCTTTCAGCAGGGCCCGGGACTGTGTTAATACCAATCATTTCAAGCCCGGTTTCATCCATTGCTGCCCTGGTATCCTGCCAGGGCGTCTCATAGGGAAAATGACACTCAATCGCATCAAACCCTGCTTTTGCTGAAAGTCTTATTTGCTCAACCAGTGGCTGCTCTTTCCAAAGAAAGCCAAGATTTGCAGAAAATTTCATTTATTTAGTCCGAGCATTGGAGAAACTATTTTTCATGTTAAGCAAATATATTTGATTTGCGAAAGACCAAACAGGCTATTCAATTGATCAATTGTTTGACTACGGTTGATTTTAAGTGACCTAATCTATACGACTGACCGGAAAAAATTGGAACAGTTGCGTGATTGAAGTAGTTGAAGTCTCCAAGAATTTTGGTGGGGTACGCGCGGTCGATAAAACGAGCCTGAGCATCGCCAAGGGTTCTATCACAGGCCTGATCGGACCCAATGGCGCGGGGAAAACCACGCTTTTCAATATCATTGCCGGATTATATGCCCCCACTTCAGGCCAGATTTTGCTGGATGGGGAAGACGTTTCCGGCCTTCCACCTCATGAATTATTTGCCAAGGGCCTGTTGCGCACGTTTCAGATAGCCCATGAATTTTCCACCATGACGGTTACCGAAAACCTGATGATGGTGCCGAGTGAACAATTGGGAGAAAAGCTCCTCAATACATGGATCAACCGAAAAGCCGTGCGCGAACAGGAAGAGCAAATTCGCCAAAAAGCCCTGGAGGTGATTGATTTCCTAAAAATTTCACATCTTGCAGATGAGCCAGCAGGCAATCTTTCAGGCGGGCAAAAAAAGCTGCTGGAACTCGGTCGCACCATGATGGTAGACGCCAAGATAGTTCTGCTTGATGAGGTGGGTGCCGGTGTTAACCGCACGCTTCTCGCAGAAATTGGCGACGCAATTTTACGCCTGAACAAAGAGCGCGGATACACTTTTTGTATGATTGAACATGATATGGATTTTATCGGGCGATTGTGTGATCCGGTGATTGTGATGGCTGAGGGCTCTGTTCTTGCCACAGGTACGGCAGAGGAAGTCAAAAATAATGAAGAGGTGATTGAAGCGTATCTGGGACGCGGCATGAAGCAAAAACCGACAGTCCCCGGAGCATCAACATGAGTTATTTAATTGGTGAAGCCCTGATTGGCGGCTATGGGGGAGCAGATATTTTACATGGTTGCACCATCAGCGTGGAAAAGGGTGAAATTGCAGTGGTCGTTGGTCCCAACGGTGCTGGAAAATCGACCGCCATGAAAGCCCTTCTTGGAATGCTTGATCTGCGCGAAGGCACGGTCACACTGGACGGCGAAGATATCACCGATCTTTCCCCACAAGCGCGTGTCGGCAAAGGCATGGCCTTTGTCCCTCAAACAGACAACGTATTTGTTACCATGACGGTTGAAGAAAACTTGGAAATGGGAGCTTTCCTGAGGACCGATGATATCTCGGATACTCTCGCCCAGATCTATGATCTGTTTCCTATCCTGAAAGACAAGCGCTTCCAGAATGCTGGTGAACTTTCCGGTGGTCAGCGTCAGCAAGTGGCCGTAGGTCGCGCCATGATGACCCGCCCGAGTGTGCTCATGCTGGATGAACCAACCGCAGGCGTTTCACCAATTGTGATGGATGAATTGTTTGACCGTATCATCGAAGTTCGAAATACCGGCATGGCAATCTTGATGGTGGAACAAAACGCCCGTCAGGCATTGGCCATTGCAGATAAAGGGTTTGTTTTGGTCTCTGGCGAGAACCGGCAAACAGATACGGGCGAGGCGTTACTTGCCGATCCTGAAGTTCGCAAAACATTCCTGGGAGGATAATCACATGCCTGATTTTACAGATATCCTGAATGTGATTGTGTTATTTTCAAACTTCGTTCTCATTCCAGGCCTGGTCTATGGCTCGCAACTGGCGCTGGGCGCGCTGGGGGTGACGTTGGTATTTGCGATTTTGCGTTTTTCCAACATTGCTTACGGAGAAACCATGGCGTTTGGCGCCATGATTACGGTTTTGGTGACCTGGTGGTTGCAATCTATGGGCGTTTCGCTCGGACCGTTACCAACCGCTTTGCTGGCTTTACCGGTAGGCATTGTCCTTACGGCTCTATTTTGTCTGGCGACCGATAAGGTTATTTATCAGTATTACCGCGAAGCTAAAGTGCACGGCATTACGCTGCTAATGGCATCTGTCGGAGTGATGTTCATTATGAACGGTCTGGTGCGTTTTATCATCGGCCCCGATGATCAGCGCTTCGCTGATGGCGCACGCTTTGTGCTGAAGGCAAAAGAATTCAAAAAGATGACCGGCCTGGACGAAGGTCTGGCCATCAAAACATCACAAGTTCTGACCGTAGTAGTGGTCGTGGTTCTGGTTGCCGCATTGTTCTGGTTTTTACAAAAAACCAAAATCGGAAAATCCATGCGGGCTTATTCGGATAATGAAGATTTGGCGCTGCTATCAGGGGTTGATCCGGAGAAAGTCGTCAGGGTTACGTGGATATTGACTGCAGTTCTCGCAACCATTGCGGGCGTACTCTATGGGTTGGATAAAAGCTTTAAACCGTTCATCTATTTCCAATTGCTATTGCCGATTTATGCGGCCGCCATTGTGGGCGGGCTGGGCAAACCCATCGGCGCAATTGTCGGTGGTTTTATCATCGCCTTTTCGGAAGCCTTCATCACCTATGCCTATAAAAAATTCCCGACCAATCTGGTGCCTCAGGAATGGGCGCCTGACAGCCTGATGC
>JAESUH010000162.1 GCA_016763155.1 Rhizobiaceae bacterium | reverse complement strand
ATGGGAATGCACATCCACTGCCGGATGTGCTTTAAGCAATACCCGCGCTGCATCCAGTTCAGGCTGGGAGAGTGTAAATCCTACCTCCGCTGGAGGTGGCACCAACATTTTATATGCGCCATAGCCTGCCGCAGCCAAGGCTCCCCCACCAATAACAATACCACCTAATACTGTGCGTCTTGAAACCAAAACCATTCTCCAAATTTATGAAAAACAGTAACACCATTGTCGAACAGGCGGAAGGTAAATTGACGGATTTTTGCGGCACAAAGGCCCGTTATTCAAGCAATGAAAACCCCGCCAAAAAGGCGGGGTTCATTTGTGTATTCAAGTGATTTTAAATGTGGCTTCAAGCCACGCATTGAGTGAAATCAACCGCCTTGGTATTCGCGATGGCCGTAATATCCGCCGCCACGGCGATAATGCCCACGGCCACCATAGTAACCGCGGCGGTGACCACCATAATAGTTCCGATGGCCGCGATAACCGCGACGGTGACCACCATAGTAGTTGCGGCCACCATAATAGCGTCGATGACCGCCATAGCCCCTGTGACCATAGCCACGATGGCGGGAATTCACCTTGATTGGAGCAGTTTCTGCCCCACTAAGTTTGGCGTCGATAGCACTCACATTACCAAGAGTAATTGATGCGACACCGGCTGAGGCAGCACTGCCGCTGGCTGCCAAGACCATGAATGCCAGAGCACCAAGAGTGTTTTTGATTACCTTATTTGTCATAGTTGTGTCTCCTATAGTTTTCTGAAAACCATGTCTTCATGGTTGGTGTTGAGATAGCCACCAAGTGCACTTGCCAACGTGCCATTGTGCACACAACAAATTTTTTCCAAGGGCTTCACTGATAGTTTTTGTTGCCAGCATGATAGGCCTCCTGAGGAAACCTTGTCGGGAAAAGCGAAAGCATCACAATCATAAAGACACTTGTGAAGAACAGTTTCATATTTGGCACCTCGCCCAAGGTTGAATCTACTGCCTTGTTCTAAAATGAGGTTTTGCTCTTCTATCTTATTGCTTACATTCTCCCTGCCATTGATTTGAGTCAATGCTCAAGCGCCTTACGACGCCCAATATCATTGAAGTGATACCAAGAGTTGGAGATGGCCAAATGGACAAATCTCGAATTACGGCTTGGGTATTGAGCATGAACCGGGTGCTAATCACTTTATATATTGTTCATTAAACCAAGTCCAAAAGGAGGCACGAAATGAAATTTCTGGACCTACTAGCAAAGCTTGGAATTCTAAGATACGGCACCAAAAAAGCGACTTGGAAAAGCGGCAAGGATTTGCCAGCAGAATTTTTGATGAATGATATTTATAATGCCGAGCGCGACCTGGTCAACAAAGACGACGTTAAGGCCGTGAAAGATGCCCTGACTGGAAAGAAAGAAGAAAAGTAAGGTAAAGGGGCGCACACCGTTACCCTTCATAGGAATTCGTCTGGCACTTATTCCGAGGATTGTTGCCTTAACTTACCATGATTGTTCAAGCTGGACGCGATTGGCTTCTAACCCGTGTGCATTGATATATTGAACGCAATCGTCAATTTTACTCAGCTGTTTTGAATCGATGTCAAAGGAGATAATGAAAGCGTCCCCGCTCGGGCAAAAACTCAATACATCGGTGCCCGTTGTGATTGACCCGCACAATATCTCGCCTCCGCGTAATCCCGCAAGCTTTCCTGTTAGAGCGATGGGGGGTAGTAAAGTGTAGCATACTGAAAATGTCAGATACCTAAACAATGTATCGCCATAGAGGGCGGGCAAAACCTTTTCAATCTGGCGATGGACACGTATCGCCATGTTGTTCAGACGCTGAAAGAAATAGGGTTTACCCATTTGCTTTTTGAAAAGCGCGTTAAACTTTTTAGCCAAAATCTCCAGCCCGCCGGTTTGCCTCATCAAGGCAGTGCGAACTCGAAGCTTGATCCTTCTGTCATCCCCAACATCCATTTGATTTGGATAGACAGTGTAGGCCAGCGAAACGGGTAGAATTTTTGCAAGAAACCCAGTCTTTGAGCTTGAGCTTTCCAAGCCGTTGGTAGCCAGAGAAAACAACAATGCTTTCCTGCTAACGCCTAATTTTCGGGCCATTGCCTTGATGCCACGTCTTTCGATCCTGACATGGCGAACTATCGGGTTTCTTCTTGGACCAAATGTAAGACGTGCAAGCGCGTGGTGCCCGATGGCCATTACGCCGCCAGCCACCAAATACAATGCTTCCTGCACACCTGATTTTATCGTTTGCTGTGAAGCCTCAAACTCCTGGACCTGTTTCCCCTGGAGTACTCTCGATGCATCCATACCTTCAACAACTGCGTGCATGGCAGAAGTTATGATTAAGGTTTCGCACTTTTCAGGACTGCCGTTTTTTGGTTGCAAATAATAGCATCGCATTGCGGAGGCAATCGGATTGGGGTGATCAAAAAAATCAGGTAACTCAGATAGGAATTCGCCCCAAGATGCAGAGAGATCGCTAACTTCGCTGTAAGTTGACTCTTTGATAATTTCTTCGGGATCAATTGGAACAAATGTATCCGTAGCAGTATCGTGTTTTACCGCAAGCCCGGGGGCTCCGGCAAGAACCGAGCGTGCAAAATCCACAAACTGAGTCTTGCTTATTTTTTCCTGGAAATGAATGGCCAAATAGACAGGATTTTTGCTCCTTAGCATATACCATTGCATGTCGGACATTTTAGACAGATTGTCGTCTGTCATCGCTTTGTGGTTTTCATGTGTGGGATTCTACTTGCATGAATAGTCAGTTAAACACTCGATGGCATAAATCCGTCCGTTTGGATACCCAAAGTGTAGGCGTTAGTAAAATACCGCAATAAATATAAAACCAGATTCACCTGGCAGCACAGAAAACTCTTTAAAATCCCTGCGGTTATGGGGAGATTGTCACAATATCGTCAAAAGAAATCACGTGGCAAAAAATTAACTCTTTTACTGTTATTAATACTTTCGATAATTTAAGGGACACATTGTGACCGCACAAATAGATCTATCGAAGCAAAAAACTACGCCGTTTTTTCAATTCAGCGGCTGGGAAAAGGCTTTCGGTTGTCTGGAGGTTGGTGTCTCAATAATTTCGCCAGGCCTTCGGCTTGAGTATTTCAATAGCGCTTATAAAAAGTTGCTGGGAATTCCCTCGGAAATCAATTTTGGTTGCCCTGCGCTCGATTTGTATTTGATGATGGCGGAGCGCGGTGACTTTGGCGAAGGCTCGCCTGAAGCACTCGCCGATACCCGTTTACAGAAATTAAGTGCCGGTGATCTGACGGAAACAATTCAAACCAGCGCCTCAGGCAATGTTTACAAAATAAACCATCGGATAGCCGAACGCGGATATGTCGTTTCCCTATTATCGGATGTTACCAACGACACTGATCTGAACCCAGTTCCTTCAACTGGCTTTGAGAATAATGTGGCCAATGAGGCGGAAGCCGACTCGGCGCGGAGCAAATCCGAGCATGCCTTGAGTGATTTCCGCGCAGCGCTAGACAATATGGATGCCGGTCTGGTCTTGACCGATTCTGATTTAAATATTGTGTTGATTAACAACGCGTTCCACCAAATTTGGGGAACAGATCCAGACGATTTCTATGTAGGCCAATCCTTTCGTTCATTAATCGACGTCAATCGCAAAACTGGCATTTACGATGTCATGGACGAAAATTGGGATGACTATGTTCAGCAGCGTCTGGAAGAAATCAAATCGGGCGATATTACGCGAAGAGAGTTCGTTCGCGCTGATGGGAAGATACTGATTTATTCCTGCACCGCTCTGTCCGAAGGGCAGCGACTGATAAAATACTCGGATGTCACAGAATTTAAAATGCGGGAGTTGGCGCTCAAACAGGCTAAATCTGACTCTGAAGCCATGTTGGCAGACTTTAGTGCTGCGATTAACAATATGGATGTTGGTCTGGTTTTGGTCGACAAAGAGTTGAATACCCTAATCATCAACGATGCTTTCCATGAAATTTGGGGTACTTCGTCAGAAGATTTCAAACTGGGCGAGAATTTCCGATCGCTCATGGATGTGAATCGCGAAAAAGACATTTACGATGTTGAAGATGGCAATTGGGAAAATTATGTCCAGTCACGCTTGGATGAAATCCAACAGGGTAATGTCGAAGCACGGGAGTTTTTCCGAGCTGACGGAAAGGTGCTGGTATATTCTTGTTCAGTATTGTCCAACGGCCAAAGACTTCTCAGTTATGCCGACATCACTGATTACAAACATAGAGAAGAAGAACTAACAAAAGCTCAGTTTCAGGCGGAAACCGCTGATCGCTCAAAGTCTGAATTTTTGGCCAATATGTCTCACGAAATTCGCACACCCATGAACGGTGTGATGGGCATGGCTGAATTGCTCGGAAGAACAAAACTCGACACCAAACAGAAAATGTTCACCGACGTCATTCTCAGTTCTTCGACGGCACTGTTGACCATCATTAATGACATTCTGGATTTTTCAAAAATTGAAGCCGGTAAACTAGAGCTGGATTTTGCTCCATTTGACCTCACCAAGGTGATTGAAGATGTAGCGACCCTGGTATCAACCGGGGTGACTGAGAAAGAGCTGGAGCTAATTGTTCGAATTCAGCCTGGCCTTGCAGATAAATTAATGGGAGATGCCGGACGCTTCCGGCAAATTCTGATCAACCTAATTGGCAATGCAGTGAAATTCACTGAAGTTGGACACGTCTTGGTTGACGTTTCCGGTGAGGTAATTGACGGGGTTCTGAGCCTTAAATGCACCATCCAGGACACTGGCATCGGCATTCCTGAAAAACAAATCGATTCCGTATTTGAAAAATTCTCCCAAGTAGATGCATCTTCCACAAGGCGCCATGAAGGAACCGGGCTGGGCCTGGCCATCACCACCCGTCTGGTTAATCTTATGGGCGGAGAAATTGGTTGTGAGAGTGTATTTGGCGAAGGTTCAACCTTCTGGTTCAGTGCCAAGCTACCAATTGACGAAAATGCCAAACCGGGCAATTCCTTAAAAATAGATATTGCCGGTTCGCGCATTTTGGCAATTGACGATAATTCAGTAAATCGGTCAATTCTGTTGGAGCAGTTTGAGACTTGGGAAATAGATGGCCATTCTGCTTCCTCAGGGTTGGAAGGGCTGGCAATGCTTCGCGGTGCTGTGCGAGCGAAGGAGCCTTTCGACGCTGTGGTACTCGACTATCAAATGCCGGATATGAACGGTGTGGAAGTGGCTCAGGTAATCCGCACTGATGAACTGTTACGGCATATCCCAATTGTGATGCTGACCTCGGCAGATGGTATTAGTGATAGCAATGAGTTCAAGGCGCAAAACATTGATGCGCATTTGACCAAGCCAGCGAGAGCTTCGCAATTATACGATGCGATTGTTGATATATTGCGCAATCGGATGGCTGGTAAAAATGCTACCCCGGTTACAGAAGGCGGAAGCCGAGAAGCAAGTAATAGCAATTTCGAGCGGCCATCAGAACCGCCGCTTGGCTCCCCCACTATCGCAAAACCGAGTAATCAGAACGAAGCAGTAACAGAAACTTCTGAAACTCCGATATCTGATGGACCAGAGCAGGTAGACATTTCAGAAATTGTTGCAGATTCTGGAAGCGAACTGTTCATTCTGGTGGCGGAAGATAATGAAGTTAATCAAATGGTATTCACCCAAATACTCGAATATCAGGATTACAATTTCAAGATCGTCGAAAACGGCAAATTAGCGGTTGAGGAAGCGTTCAGATCGCGCCCGAAAATAATTTTGATGGATATCTCAATGCCGGTAATGAATGGCCATGAGGCAACAGAAGAAATTCGCAGACTGTGCAAAGAATTACCTGAAGACGATAATTATCGACCTGTGATCGTCGCTGTGACGGCCCATGCGTTGAAGGATGATCGGGATAAATGCATTGCGGCGGGTATGGATGATTATATGTCCAAACCCATTAGCCCGGATATGTTGGTAGAAAAGGTTCAATATTGGTCACCCGGAGGCGAGGGTGAGAAGGTGGGCCTAGCTTGATACGGGTTTGATAATCAGACCACTAACACACAACTTTCTCACCATGAGGTAGCAAGGGGGGATGAGAAGTTGCCATGTTAGCTTGAAAAAATAGAACCCTGTCTTTTTAGGCAGTTGGAGAGTTAGTGTGAGTGAGCGCGCTAAAGCCAAAGTCGAGAGTGGTGACGATTTGCAAGAATCGTCATTAAGCAACGTGCCGAGTATGGCAGAGCTTGCCTATACGGATTCCTTGACAGGAATGGCGAATAGGCGACGACTTGAAGATGTCATCAATGCGCTGATCCTTGATCGAGCAGATGACCCAGCCCCCTTTAGTGTTGGAATTCTTGATCTTGATGGGTTCAAACCAATCAATGATCTTTTTGGCCATGCTGCCGGAGACAACATTCTTAAACAGATTGCTCGCAGGCTGAATTCTTGTATGCCAGAGGGCGCACTTGCAGCCAGGCTCGGCGGAGACGAATTTGCCTTCGTATTGCCAATGGTTTTCAACGACCGTAGTGCGATGATGATAGGTGAAGCCATTAGAGATTTGGTGTCTGCACCTTTTGATCTTGGCGACAGAATAGTCCAATTATCCGGTTCTCTTGGCTTTGCCATTCACCCATTTGGGGGAGATGATTTTCCCCTTTTGATGAACAGCGCAGACACGGCTCTTTATCGATCCAAGAAAAATGGCCGTTCCCAGGTCACCATTTATTCCACGGCAGTCGAAAAGGAAATGAAACGGGTAACTCAAATTGAGCAGGCGCTTCGCCAAGCAATTGTCGCTGGTGAGGTGAACCCGCATTTTCAACCCATCGTCAATATTAGCGATAGCAAAGTCGTTGGTTTCGAAGCACTTGCCAGGTGGAGCGATCCTGAGCTTGGCCCCATAGGGCCAGACATATTTGTACCGATTGCCGAAGAGAGGGGCTTTGTCGCGTCCCTGAGCGAATCCCTGCTCACTCAAGCTGCAACAACAGCGTTGCAATGGCCCGAAGATATATTTCTATCTTTCAATTTGTCTCCGATGGAACTTTTGGATCCTTTGACCGGGGATTATATTCTAAAAGTTATCAGAAAAGTGGGGTTGCCGCCGAACCGCCTGGAATTGGAAATTACAGAAACTGCGATCATTCGCGATCCAAAAACAGCCGATAAAATTGTTACTCAATTGCGTGCAGAAGGCATTGGTATTTCACTGGATGATTTCGGTGTCGGCCAATCAAGTCTTGGGCGTTTGCGCAATTTTGAGTTCGACAAACTGAAGATTGACCGTTCATTCATCGCCTCAATCGAATATGAGAATTCATCCGTACACATCGTCAAGGCAATCATCGATATGTGTTCTGGCCTGAATTTGAATGTTGTTGCAGAGGGTATCGAGAACCCCAATCAGGTTGAAGTTCTAAGTGGACTGGGCTGCCAATCAGGCCAGGGATATTTTTACGGCAAAGCAATGAGTGCAGAAAAAACACTGCCTTTCTTGGAAAAGTAGCGGGCCCCGTTTCAAACGGGTGTCCTGACCTGTAGTAAGTGCAGTAATGATTCTGGTGCGGGGTTTTGAATGACAAAAACGAGAATTACTTTAATTGTACATCGAAGTAATGGGTAGTTTTGCATTAACTCAGGGGCGTTGAGTAAGATTTTTTAGTTATATTTCAAGCGTGTACTAAAGCTTTTCGTAAAAATAGGATAATTTGAGTAATTCAATTTGAATTTATTTAAATATTAGTTTAATAAATAGTTATGCTAATAAACTTTAAAATAATTACTAGAGTAATATTTTCTGTAGTATTTTTAATTTCCATATTTTTTAATGTAAATAGCTCGTTTTCAATGTCGTTAAATGGTATATTTAGATATATAGATACAATTTACCTGTCTGTTAATGTAGAGTATGGCAAAAATACAGATGAACTTGTAAAAATCAAACCAGAATTAAAAGATTTATTAGCAGAATATATAAAAAGAAATCTTGAAACAGTCGAATTGGTTGAGAGTCGGGATATTCCAGATCTCAGTAAGTATCTGTCTCGTGGTCCTCTTGAGGTTAGTCTGGAGGTTCTTATTTGTTGCGAATTGGAAAATAAAATTTTTGTAGCCGCTCAGTTAAGGTTTTTCAGGCTGCGTAAACACGGTGAAAAATTCAAATCGGATACATGGGGTGGCTTAAGATTAATTGGTTTTCATGTTTCTCTTGCTGATAATAATGTTGGTGCGAGAATTTTTCGAAAACTAATTCCCTATCTTTATGAAGGGGTTGTGCAGCCAATCAAGACGCTTAAGCCTTTCGACTAGCAAATTAGGAGTTGTCCTATGGTTAGTTCAATTGAGAATGCAAGAGATATTAAAGAGTTGCAGTCCGGCGCAAAATGGACTGGTGGAGTAATCACATATTCATTTCTGACAGAGCTCCCAACGTATTATGGAGCACTCAATAATATTTTCTTTAATGGGGGGAGGTATTTGGATGAAGAGTTTTCGTCACCTCAAAAAACTTCCGTTTTGGCCATTTTTGCCGAGATATCTGCCCTGACAGGATTGGTTTTTCAGGAGGTTCAGCAAACCGCAACATCTGTTGGGAATATTACATTTGGTTATATGAAGTTGCCGTCCAATGTGAAGGGGGCGGTGCCGAGTTATTCTGATGACAATGCACGAGGAGATGTTTGGTTAAGTCCTGAATATGCGCAAAATTCGAGTGATGCACGAGATGTGCTGTTTCATGAAATTTTACATTCACTCGGTGTGAAGCATCCAGTTTCGCAACTTGCAAGTGATCCTGGTCCGTTTTTTAATGTGGATCCAACTGAAAAATACACCGTAGCTTCATACAAGTCGCATCCAGATTCGTGGACTGCAGACGGTTATCAGCTTTACGATGTGGCGGTGCTTCAGCACATGTATGGTGTTAACACCACTACAAATACTGGTCCTGACACCTACGGTTTAAATACGCTATCGCCTGTTCTTACGAGTATTTGGGATGCGGGCGGTAACGATACGTTGAGTGCGGAAGGTGGTAGCCGATCGGCAACAATAGATCTACGTCAGGGATACTTCAGCACAATCACGAACGCCGTTAGTGGATACGACAATGTGTCCATCACTTTTGGAACTGAAATTGAGAACGCGAAGGGTTCTGATTTTGATGATATTATAGTTGGAAACAGCCTTAGTAATTTGTTGGAGGGTGGTATTGGAGACGACCACATTTACGCAGATGAAAAGCTTGCACTTGATTCTGCTGATGCTGATTTTTTGTCAACGCCCGGTAAATACAATCTGGAAGACCAAAACAACACGAGTAGCGCTGTAGATATTCTTCGAGGTGGAGCCGGAAATGATGAGCTATATGGCGGAGAAGCCGGAACATCCTATCTGGTTGGTGGTGATGGCAATGATCAGTATTATGGGGGGGCTGGGAAGGATTATTTCATTATTGACCCAGATGAGGGTGGCGTAGAGATAATCTATAATGCTGACAGCAATGATGTGATAGCGTATCATGTCAGCAATATAGACCTGCAGCTTGCTAACCAAGCATGGTCAGAGTGGAGCGTTGGCGTTAGAGGGTATGGGGGAGTTTCTCTGGCAACTGGGCTATCGTCAGAAGTTGCAACGAATTTAGCGTTTCAACTAGGCGGTGGCTATGAGTCAGGAGTGAATGTTTGGCACGCCCCAATATGGTGGGATAATACTAATAGCACTAGTGACCCTTACCTCAGTAGCCATCTATCTATGTTCAATGAATGGCATCAACGGGTAGATGACTCGGGCGGAGAATATGGGCCGTTCCATGAGATGAATTTTCCACTTCATGCTCAATACATGTATGCAAACACTACAAATTTTTACAACGCTGTTTCCGGAACAGACTATTTCGATGGGATCTCTCTCACAGAAGATGATTTGGTGATCAGGATATACCAAGAGGGTAGTTTAGCGAATAATCCTCGAGATATAGAGTGGATAGTTATTAAAGATTTTGAGAATGGTGATGGTGGAATAACTCTAAATACCAATTATGGTTCAGCAAACCAGTATTGGAACAATGGTGAATATATTAATATCCCGACTGATCTTTCTGCCGGCTCAACTGCAACGCCGCATACACCTGATAGTGATTCAAATGATCTTAGTGGAACTCATTCGCCAGATTTGGTGTCGAATGTTATTGCAGGTACTGAAAACTCCGATACTTTGTTCGGTACGCCTGATGGTGATCTCATTGAAGGTTTTCAAGGAGATGATGTGCTTCAGGGTGGCGCAGGCAGTGATGTTATCATTGGCGGTGGCGGTGCGGATTCATTACAGGGTGGCGACGGCAACGACTGGATAATTATAGACGAGTTTGACACCTGGTATTCCGGTGATGCCGGGGTTGATACGGTTGAATATCTCGGAACGGCGGATATCCAGTATGCCCTTGCCCAAGGTGAATTTGAGAATGCCTACTTAGGTTTAGGCAATGACACTATTTGGGGTGGAAGTGCCGATAACACCATTAGCGGTGGTGGTGGTGATGATTTTCTGTTCGGGTATGGCGGCAACGACATCCTAGTTGGTGGAGCCGGTTCAGACAGTCTCCAGGGTGGGGACGGCGATGACCGCATCGTAATAGATGAGTTTGACAGCTGGTATGCAGGCGGTGCTGGTATCGACACAGTTGTTTACCTGGGAGGCGCAGGCATACAATATGCTCTTGCTCAGGGCGACTTCGAACATGCTGAGTTTGGTTTTGGCAACGATACCATCTGGGGTACATCAGGCGTCAATAGTATCAATGGTGGTGCCGGTGATGATAGTCTGTTTGGGTATGCTGGCAATGATATCCTAGTTGGTGGTGCCGGTTCAGACAGTCTCCAGGGTGGCGACGGTGATGACCGCATCGTCATAGATGAATTTGATAGCTGGTATTCAGGCGGTGCTGGTATCGACACCGTTGTTTACCTGGGCGGCGCAGACATACAATACGCTCTTGCTCAGGGCGACTTTGAACATGCGGAATTTGGGTCCGGCAACGATACCATCTGGGGCACTTCCGGCGTCAATAACATTAATGGTGGTGCCGGTGATGATGAACTGTTGGGGTATGGCGGCAATGATGTTCTTGTTGGTGGCGCCGGTTCAGACAGTCTCCAGGGAGGCGATGGCGATGACCGCATCGTCATAGATGAATTTGACAGCTGGTATGCAGGCAATGCTGGTATCGACACAGTTGTTTATACGGGTGGCGCAGACATGCAATATGCCCTTGCTCAGGGTGACTTCGAACATGCCGAATTTGGCTCTGGTAATGATACCATCTGGGGTAATGCTTCTAACAACATTATTGATGGAGGTGCCGGTAGTGATGGGCTGTTTGGATATGGCGGTGCAGATACCTTAATCGGAGGTGTTGGCGATGATTATATGTATGGCGGTGTTGGTGCGGATGTATTTGTATTTTCAGACAATACTGGAAATGACATCATTCATGATTTCGAAGACAGCATCGATCATATTGATTTAGCCAATGTCACATCTATAAATAGCTTTTCTGATGTATTGGCAGCGGCAACTCAGGTAGGGGGCAATGTTATCATAGATCTTGGTTCCGGCTCGACTCTCGAACTTGAACAATTTGATTTTGCCACGCAACTCGATAGTTCAGATTTCTTATTTGTCTAAAACCGGGCGGTCTTTGAGCACTTATTGCGATGGTTATTCGCAATAAGTGCCTAGCCGTTTGCATGCTCGATTGATCAGGGTCTGATGAGTGGGTTGAGATCGCTTGGTATTCACATGAAATGTCCCACGCACTCCGCAGACTAAAACCCGCTATCCTTTCAACAATAGATATCCAAAACAAATTTTCCCGTTTGTTATCTCTACCCTCTGTTGATGAGCTCCGGCCCAAAACCTAGCAAAACTAGCCTGTTGCGTTTTTTGCAACACCTTATGGTATTTTTGGCAGAAGACAGCATCACCTGCATTGTTTATAAAATTTGTGCGTCGCAATAAATTTTATGAAATTAGCAACAATGAAGGATGCTATGTCGATTTTTTTAAGAAACTCAATTGCAAAACAACCGAAACTCTTGTTCGCCAACCTATTTAGGCTCGCGGCCCTTTCCATAGTTGGCGTAGTTGTCACTTTTAACATTGCTCAGGCTGATATGCTTGATGTGGAAAAGGACGAATTGAAGTTCGGGTTTATTAAACTCACAGATATGGCCCCCCTGGCGATCGCCTATGAAAAAGGATATTTCGAGGATGAGGGCCTGTTTGTCACGCTTGAGGCGCAGGCAAACTGGAAGGTTCTGCTTGATCGGGTAATAACCGGGGAGCTTGACGGCGCTCATATGCTGGCTGGCCAACCATTGGCTGCAACCATCGGCTATGGAACAAAGGCGCATATTGTGACGCCATTTTCCATGGATTTGAATGGTAATGGCATCACGGTGTCCAATGAAACCTGGGCAATAATGAAGACTCAGATTCCCCATAAAGACGGGAAACCAGTACATCCAATCAAAGCTGATGCGCTGCGACCAGTGATTGAAGGCCTTCGGGAAAAGGGTAAGTTTTTCAAAATGGGGATGGTCTTCCCAGTATCTACTCACAATTACGAGCTACGCTATTGGCTTGCATCTGGCGGCATACATCCCGGGTTTTATTCGCCAACTGATAATTCCGGCCACATCTTGGCTGAAGCACAACTCAGCGTTACGCCACCACCGCAAATGCCTTCCACCATGGAAGCGGGTACAATTGCTGGATATTGCGTAGGTGAACCGTGGAACCAGGTGGCAGTATTCCGTGGTATCGGCGTTCCCGTCATCACCGATTACGAGATATGGAAGAACAACCCGGAGAAAGTTTTTGGTCTTACAAAAGCCTTCACCGAAAAAAATCCAAAAACGACTATAGCCCTTACAAAAGCACTGATCCGTGCCGCGAAATGGCTGGATGAAAACAACAATGCCAACCGGATGGAAGCAGTGGAAATTCTCTCACGTCCTGAATATGTGGGAGCGGATGCAGAAGTGATCGCAGCCTCTATGACAGGTACTTTTGAATACGAAAAAGGCGACAAGCGCGAGGTCCCGGATTTCAACGTATTCTACCGGTATTTTGCCACCTATCCTTATTACTCCGATGCCATTTGGTATCTGACGCAGATGCGTCGTTGGGGGCAAATTTCCGAGCACAAGGATGATGCCTGGTATGTTGAAACCGCCAAGTCGGTCTATCTGCCTCAGACATATATGAAAGCTGCAAAAATGCTTATCGAAGAGGGGCATGTGACGGCTGCGGAAATTCCTGAAGGTACGGATGGTTACAAGGCACCTACTTCCGCATTTATCGACGGCATTGAATATGATGGGCGCAAACCCAACGCCTATATCGATGCTTTGACCATCGGGCTTAAATCCGGACAAAAAGTTGAGGGCGACGAGGTGATTGGCGGGTAGCCAATCACCCAACTTCCCAACCCCAATTGCATTCAAAGGAAATACTGTGACTGAAATCGCCCAAAAAATTGAGCCCGCAAGTGTGCAAACACGCGAAAAATTGCTCGCTATAATCAACAAGACAGAAGGTTGGTTTGGAGCATTGGGGTTGGCGTGGTTGGCACCTTTGTTCAAAATTGCAATTGGGCATAATATCAAAAACCAATTGGTGGAATTGCGTCATACATTGCTTATTCCACTGATTGGTATTCTCATATTTCTGGGAGCCTGGGGTGTTATGGCACCTAAGGTTCAAACGTCCCTCGGCACAATTCCAGGGCCGATGCAGGTTTGGGAGCAGGCGGGCAATCTTTGGGATGACCATGTTCGCACTCGTGAAAAAGAAGCAGCCTTTTACGCTAGACAAGATGTGCGCAATGCCAAGCTGGTTGCAGCTGGCAAAGAAGACAAGGTCAAGCATCGTCTCTTCACGGGCAAGGCTACCTATTTCGACCAGATATTGACATCACTGATAACCGTATGCGTGGGGTTCTTGATCGCCTCTGCTATCGCAATTCCGCTTGGAATTGCCTCCGGTCTTTCGAAGTCTGTGGCAGGTGCAATCAATCCCCTCATACAGATATTTAAGCCGGTTTCACCACTGGCGTGGTTGCCGATTGTCACCATGATAGTGTCAGCTGTATATGTGGATACCAGTGACTGGCTACCTAAATCCATGGTGGTGTCTGCGGTCACTGTGACCCTTTGTTCCCTTTGGCCAACTCTCATCAACACCGCCTTGGGGGTGGCCTCTATTGATGAGGGGTTGATGAATGTTACCAGAGTGCTGCGCTTGCCCACGATGCAAACCGTGACGAAACTAGTTTTGCCATCGTCGCTCCCGTTCATCTTTACGGGCCTGCGCCTGTCATTGGGTGTTGGCTGGATGGTGCTAATTGCTGCAGAAATGCTGGCGCAAAATCCTGGTCTTGGGAAATTTGTATGGGACGAATTCCAGAACGGCTCATCTCAATCTCTGGCGAAAATCATTGTTGCAGTTTTGACCATTGGCATTATCGGCTTTCTGCTCGATCGCGTCATGTTCGCACTACAACAGGCCTTCACCTATTCAAGCAGCCGATAGGAAACTGTAATGTCGATATTAAAAGTCTCCGGTCTGTCAAAACATTTTGGTGAGGGTGAATCGCGAATTGATGTACTCGATAATCTTTTTCTGGATGTGGAAGAAGGTGAGTTCATTGCCATTCTGGGCTTTTCCGGCTCCGGTAAAACCACGTTGATTTCCACTCTTGCCGGCCTCATCAAACCTGATGAGGGTGGTGTGATTTATAGGGGTAAGGAAATTAGCGGCCCCGGCCCGGAACGTGGCGTGGTGTTTCAAAATTATTCTCTCATGCCATGGTTGAGTGTTGAGGCAAATGTGGCCCTTGCGGTTGATCAGGTATTTGCCAAGAAACGCAAAAAAGAACGCCGGGAAATCGTTCAAAAATATGTTGAAATGGTTGGCCTTGACCATGCGAGCGACCGCAAGCCCGCTGAATTATCTGGGGGAATGCGCCAGCGTGTTGCGATTGCGCGAGCGCTGGCGATCCAGCCAGAGATATTATTGCTGGATGAGCCATTGTCGGCACTTGATGCTCTCACCAGAGCAAACTTGCAGGATGAATTTGCCAAAATTCACAAACAAGAAAAGAAAACCATCATCCTGATTACCAATGATGTTGATGAAGCAATTTTTCTTGCTGACCGGGTCATCACGCTAACCACTGGCCCGGGCGCTACCTTTGGCGAAGAATTCAAGGTAGATATTCCTCGCCCCAGAGATAGAACCGCCATGAACAGCGACAAAGCGTATATCAAATTGCGCGGTGAAATTACCGATTGTCTGATGGCCGAAGGAGAAAAACGCACCAAGGTGGTGAATGTTACTTCGCAGGCACCAAATGTGGTGCCGATAACCCGAACCGCTAGATTGCCGGGCGCCTATGTGAATGCGTCAAAATCCAATCGGGATCACCGCTACCTGGAATTCAGTAAAATCAAAAAAGTGTTCCCAACGCCCAAGGGTCCACTGACGGTTGTGGATGATTTTGATCTGAAAATGAACAAGGGCGAATTCATAACCCTGATTGGCCATTCCGGTTGTGGGAAATCGACTGTTTTATCCATGGCTGCTGGTTTGTTGGAAGCCACAGAAGGGGGCGTGATTTTGGATGGTGCCCATTTGCAGCACGCAGGGCCAGATCGCGCGGTTGTTTTTCAGGCGCCAAATTTAATGCCATGGATGAGTGCTTATGAAAATGTGATGCTCGGCGTAAATCAGGTTTACCCCAAAGCCAGCAAAGCTGAACGTCGTGACGTCGGCGAATATTATTTATCGATCGTCGGATTGGGAGATGATTTTCATCGCTCTGCAGCTGATATGTCCAACGGCATGCGCCAAAGGGTTGGCATCGCACGAGCCTTCGCGCTTTCACCGAAATTGCTGTTGCTGGATGAACCCTTCGGCATGCTCGACAGTCTCACGCGCTGGGAATTGCAGGATGTGCTGATGAAGGTCTGGAAGCAGACAAAGGTCACGGCCATCTGCGTGACCCATGATGTGGATGAAGCGATTTTGCTGGCTGACCGTGTGGTGATGATGTCGAACGGCCCCAGTGCCAAGGTTGGCAATATAATGAAAGTTGATTTGCCCCGACCGCGTTCGCGCAAGGCGTTGTTAGAGCATCCAGACTATTATGCCTATCGCGAGGAATTACTCGAATTCCTCGATGCCTATGAAGGCGGTGCGGATCCGAGCGAAGAGCAGCTGGAGCAAATTAAACAGCGACGTGCGACCCGTGTTTCTCGTCAAGATTCAGCAGAAGATGCTGCTTAATGAGACTGCAAAAAATGGGTACTGTTGCAAAGACCGGTGAAGAGGTGAAAACCACTTGCCCTTACTGTGGGGTGGGGTGTGGAATCATCGCCAAACGCAATAATGATGGCACGGTGGTTGTACGCGGCGATCCCGATCATCCTGCAAATTTTGGCCGACTTTGTTCGAAGGGTTCTGCATTGCATGAAACCATCGATTTGGACGGGCGGTTGCTTGCACCTGAAATAGAAGGGCAAAAAACCGGTTGGAATGAAGCGTTGGAAACCGTCGCTTCAAAATTTTCGCAGACAATCGCCGAGCATGGACCAGACTCCGTTGCTTTTTATGTCTCTGGCCAGATACTGACCGAGGACTATTACGTTGCAAACAAGCTGATGAAAGGCTTCATCGGTTCGGCCAACATCGACACCAATTCGCGCCTTTGCATGTCTTCATCCGTTGCGGCACACAAGCGAGCATTTGGTTCTGATACGGTGCCGGGGACCTATGAAGATCTTGAACTTGCCGATGTCGTCGTTCTGGTGGGGTCAAATCTGGTTTGGTGTCATCCTGTAATTTATCAGCGCATTGCAGCTGCAAAAGAAAAACGGCCGGAAATGAAAATCGTGGTGATCGATCCGCGAAAGACAATGACTGCGGCGATTGCGGATTTGTTCCTGCCGATTAAGCCCGATGGGGATGTAGCTCTTTTTGCCGGACTGCTCCAATATCTAAGCAAAAATGGCGCGTTGGATCAGGACTATATCGATAATTATACCAATGGATTTGACGAGGTATTGGCTGTTTCACAGGAACGGTTTCTACCGGAGACAATTGAAGCCCAAACTGGATTGTCTGCGGAGGAAATCGAGCAATTTTATCAATTGTTCTCCACAAACGAGAAAGTCGTCACGGTATATTCCCAAGGGGTGAACCAGTCGGTTTCAGGCACAGATAAAGCCAATGCAATCATCAATTGCCATTTGGCGACGGGCCGTATCGGTCGTCCTGGAATGGGGCCTTTTTCGATCACCGGCCAACCCAATGCGATGGGCGGACGAGAAGTGGGCGGACTGGCAAATATGCTTGCGGCTCACATGGATATCGAAAACCAAAAGCACCGAGATATTGTAAAGCGCTTTTGGCAGTCACCAACCATTGCCAACCAGTCGGGTCTAAAGGCCGTTGATATGTTTAAGGCCGTGGCAGATGGTAGAATTAAAGCCATTTGGATCATGTCAACCAATCCGGTCGTCAGTCTTCCTGAAGCGGATAACGTGGCGAAAGCGCTGGCTGATTGCCCATTTGTTGTGGTCTCGGATGTTTTGAGCAAAACAGATACAAATGCTTATGCAAATGTTCTTTTGCCCGCCACTGGGTGGGGAGAAAAGAATGGTTCTGTGACAAATTCAGAACGCCGTATCTCGCGACAACGGGCTTTCATGAAAGCACCCGGCGAAGCGCGCCCCGATTGGTGGCAAATGTGTGAAGTCGCCAAACGCATGGGGTATAAAAGCAACTTTTCTTATGATGACCCATCGGAAATATTTGCAGAACATGCGGCCCTTTCAGCCTTTGAAAACAATCAATGTCGCGATTTTGATATCGGCTATTACGAGGCAATATCAAAAGCAGATTACGATGAGCTAGAACCATTTCAATGGCCGCAATCCAAACAGTCAGCCAGAGCCACAACGCATTTTTTTGCGAGGGGAAATTTCTATACACCCGACCGTCGTGCACGTTTCATCAGCGCCGCGCCGGTGGATGTAAAGGCAATCGATAAACGATTTCCGCTTATGCTGAATACCGGACGAATTCGCGACCATTGGCACACAATGACCCGGTCGGGGAAATCACCCAGACTATCACAACATACCAGCGAGCCATTCCTTGAAATTCATCCGGTGAATGCTTCGGACCTGAATGTCGAAGATGGGGATTTGATTAAAGTCTCAAGCCAATTTGGATACGTTCTGCTCCGGGCGAACGTGACCTCTCAAGTAGAAAAAGGCAACGTTTTTGCACCCATTCACTGGACAGATCAATTCGCGTCAAAAGCCAGAATTGATAGTTTGATAGAGGCAAACCTTGATCCGATTTCGGGGCAACCAGCAACGAAAAATTCGCCCGTTTCAGTCGAAAAATTTGCTGTTGCGCAATATGGCTTTTTAATTTCCAGAGAAAGACCCAAAATGGTTCCGGCAGATTATTGGGCGCTTGCCAAGACCGGCGGCGGCTGGCGGGTGGAGTTTGCGAATGTTGACCCAATTGTTTCAATCGATAGCTTTGTCTCTGACATTCTTGGTTCTAACACAACAAGGCAAAGCCTTCACTATGTCGATTCAATAGCAGGAGCTGAACGCATTGCAGTTTTTGAGGATGGCGAACTTTCATGTGCCGTATTTTTATCTGGCTCGCCATTAGAGATATCCCGCAATTGGGTAGCACAGCAATTAGAGAGCAAATTTAAGAACAGGTTGCAAAAACAAACTCTATTGGCTGGCCGTCCGGGTAATAATTTGCCGGATCATGGCACCATTATCTGTTCATGTTTTTCAGTAGGATTAAATCAGATTGTCCAAGCGGCACAAGAAGGTAGCGCAACAGTAGATGCAATAGGAAGCTGCCTGAAAGCAGGCACGAATTGCGGATCATGTCGGACGGAAATTCAGAAAATTTTGAGCATTAACACACAGTTTTCCAGCTCAAAAAACGTAACGCAAACTTTGCAGTCTTAAATGCCAGCCAGAGCTTTTGCGAGAGAAGGTTGTTCTACGGGCAAGGTTCGTAAATTCAAACCGGAATGCAAGTCGACTAAATGGCTTTGCATGATTGCAGCTGCGGCCTCGCCATCTCCCTTGGAAAATGCCTCTAAAAGAGCCGCGTGGGAATGGCTTTCGCAAGCTGTATCGGGCCGTTTTGCATATAAAGCGATGATCAGAGAGGATTGGGTAATCAGGGACTGCACGATATTTGAATAAACAGCGTGACTGGCAATATTTGCAATAGCGATGTGGAAAATTCCGGAAAGGGCCAGAGCTTTACTAATGTCATTTGAAGCAAGTGCCAGATGCTCAGCTTCAATATGCTTTGTAAGTTTTTTCAGATCTTCTGCAGTGATATTCTTAGCGGCGCGACGGGTGACTTCCGGTTCAATCAATGTGCGCGCTTCAAATACTTCATGGGCATTGATGATGGTCGGTTTGGCCACATAGGCGCCGCGATTTTTTTTTATTTCTACCAGCCCCGTATGGGCCAAGGCTTGGAGTGCCGCTCTGATGACAGTTCTGCTGGAACTGAAAATTTCTCCCACCTCGTCTTCCGAGAGTTTGGCTCCGGGTTTCAGGCGTTGGGCAAGAATCGCATTTTGCAAACGAACGCAAATATCCAGCACTCGCCCCGGTGGGAGAGAGAATGAAGCGTCGAGGCTTTGCGGTGTTAGAGGGGTATCAGAAGGCATTTCAATAATTCCGTAGTTTGCGCATTTGCATATAGTTCTAGAACGGGGTGTGTACAATGCCATATTGTATACAATTTTTGCTTGAATTATTTTTTATTTTTTACTAAAATGGATACAATACATAAGAACAGTATATTCAAATTTGAAATTACGAATTATTACAATTGGTTACTAATTTTAGAATTATTGCGTTGGCCGTTTTGGTCACGATTAATTGAGACGCTTGCGAGGATATTCTTTTGTCTGCTTTGGAGTTAATTGCCACCACCAAGACCTATGGCGACATAATTGCTGTCGATGCGATTGATCATAAGTTTGCTTCAGGCACTTATTCCTGTCTGCTTGGGCCTTCCGGGTGTGGAAAGTCTTCTACTTTACGCATGATTGCGGGCCATGAAACTGTCACCAGTGGTGACATTATTCTTGGTGGCACCAATGTGACCGATCTGCCGCCGGCTGCTCGCGGCACGGCAATGATGTTTCAAAATTATGCACTATTTCCCCATCTTAGTGTGATCGATAATGTGGCGTTCAGCCAAAAAATGCAGGGCATTGAAAAGACTAAGCGGCGGGCGCGCGCAATGGAATTGCTTGAGCTTGTGGATATGCAGGAATATGCGGAGCGCATCCCCGATCAATTGTCCGGCGGTCAGCAGCAACGTGTTGCTTTGGCGCGGGCGCTGATTACAGAGCCGTCCATTCTTTTGCTGGATGAGCCTCTTTCAGCACTTGATCCATTTTTGCGGATCAAGATGCGTACCGAACTTAAAAAACTTCAACGCAGCTTGGGTATTTCATTCATTCACGTGACGCACTCTCAGGATGAGGCGCTGGCACTGGCAGATGAGATCATCGTGATGAACAACGCCGTAATCGAGCAATCCGGTTCTCCCTCAGAAGTTTTCAACAGGCCCAATTCGGAATTCGTCGCCAAATTCATTGGCGGTCACAATGTTATTCAAACAGATACCGGTAAAATCGCAGTGCGCACCGACCGTGTTAAAATTCAAAAGAGCAAATCCAAGGGTGCAATATCTGCAGCCATACAAGATGTGGAATTCCTCGGTTCGACCGTCAATGTGACTTTGAATTCTGACCCAAAGGGCGAGATGGTCGTAAGCGTCTCCGACAATGTTTTTTATGAAAACCCCATGGAAATTGGCGAAACTGCGTTCCTTAGCTGGAATAAGAAGGACGCTCACAAACTTGCGGAATGAACCGCGAAGCTATCGGTGCAGGCCGATAAATGGTGCAATGTAAAACAGGAGTTATTGATATGAAAAAAGGGAAAAATAAATCGGCCATGAGTCGTCGGTCTATTTTGAAGGGCGCTGCTGCAACCGCAGGTGTGGCCTTGGGATCAGGGGCGATCACCGGATTTCCGACCATCTGGGCGCAAAATATTAAAAACGTTACCCTGCGCCAGTTCGGTACCGGCGTTTCAAACTTGAATGATGTTGCGACAAAGGTGAAGGAAGACCTTGGCTTTACGCTGCAAATGACAGCACTTGATTCAGACAGCGTTACCCAGCGCGCGGCAACCCAGCCGAAGAGTTTTGACATTGCTGATATTGAATACTGGATTTGTAAAAAAGTCTGGGGCGCTGGAAACCTTCAGGCAATGGACACTTCCAAAATAAAAAATTACGACAAGATTGTCGGCACATTCCGCTCGGGCAAACTGACACCGGAATCCGTTATCGCTCAAGGTACGGCTCCACACACGGTTGGGTTTGTTGAAGGTCCCGGTGGCAAGAAATTCGTCGACAATGAATCCGGTTGGATGACATTGATCCCGACTATTTATAATGCAGATACTCTTGGCATCAGACCTGATCTGATTGGTCGTCCGATCTCCAGTTGGGCCGAATTGCTGAACCCCGAATTCAAGGGCAAAGCATCTATCCTCGATATTTCGTCCATTGGAATTATGGATGCCGCTATGGTTTGCGAAGCCATGGGCGAAGTCCAGTATGGCGATAAAGGCAATATGACCAAGGAAGAGATCGACAAGACAATTGCGATCTTCATTGAAGCCAAGAAATCTGGTCAGTTCCGTGCGTTCTGGAAATCCTTCGATGAAAGCGTCAACTTGATGGCATCGGGAGAAGTGGTCATCCAGTCCATGTGGTCTCCGGCGATTACTGCGGTGCGCTCCAAAGGCATTCCGTGCGTTTATCAGCCTCTTAAAGAAGGCTATCGTTCATGGGGCGGTGGCCTTGGTCTTTCCTCCAACCTTTCCGGCATCGAATTGGATGCAGCTTATGAGTATATCAACTGGTATCTTGATGGCTGGGTCGGTGGTTATCTGATGCGTCAGGGCTATTATTCTGCGGTTCCTGAAACCTCCAAAAACTTCATGAGTGAAGACGAGTGGGGCTATTGGTTCGAAGGTAAAGCATCCAAGGGCGAAATTAAAAGCCCACAAGGCAATGTGCTTGAAAAAGCTGGCGCAGTGCGCGATGGCGGTTCCTTCTACGATCGCATGGGCGCAGTTGCTTGCTGGAATTCTGTAATGGATGAAAACCGGCACATGGTCAGAAAATGGAATGAGTTCATAGCGGCTTAGGCTTATTTTATGACTGAATTAAAAACACTAGTTTCCGGCGCTAAACAAGCGCCGGGATACGGTTTACAAAAACCTTCTGCCAAGGAGGAATCGCAGCAGAGGACCAGCTGGTATCTGGTTAGTCCGCTTGTGATGGTGCTTGGCTTTTTTCTGGTATTACCAATTATTACAATCGTGATTGTAAGTTTTTGGGACTACAATGATTACAATTTTTTCCCGGCTTTTGTCTTTGAAAATTATGCCTATCTGCTGACCTCCAAGGTCACGTTGGCAACCTATTTGAAAACCTTCAAATTCATGGTATTGGTGTGGATATTCTGCGCTACTATTGGGTTCACAATTGCCTATTTTCTGGCGTTTCATGTGCGCACATTGCCAATGCAGATCACACTGTTTTTGATTTGCACGGTGCCATTCTGGACGTCGAACATCATCCGAATGATTTCATGGATACCATTTCTCGGCCGTAACGGGCTGGCGAATTCTGCTTTGATCAGTACCGGGGTAATTGATCAGCCGCTGGACTGGTTGTTGTTTTCCGATTTTGCCGTGGTGCTGGCTTTTGTACATCTTTATTGCCTGTTCATGGTCGTGCCGGTGTTCAACACGATGATGCGCATAGACAAATCCTTGATTGAAGCGGCGCGCGATGCGGGTGCCTCAAATTTACAAATTCTCACCAATGTCATTATCCCGCTTACAAAACCAGGCATCATGATTGGATCGATCTTTGTGGTGACGCTGGTGATGGGTGACTTTATCACAGTGCGGTTTATGTCCGGTGGGCAAAGTGCATCTGTAGGGCGGGTGATTTCCAATGAAATTGCGCTGCTGCAATATCCGGCTGCTGCCGCGAGTGCGGTGGTTCTACTTATCACAGTGTTGATTATGATCGCGATCATGATGCGCTTTGTTGATATTCGTAAGGAGCTTTGAGATGGAACCACGCTCACGATCCTTTTACGTTTTAGCCGTCTTCTTTGGCCTTTTCATTTTATTCCTGTACGGCCCTATTGTGACCATTGG
Organism: Rhizobiaceae bacterium; assembly: GCA_016763155.1. Taxonomy (GTDB): domain Bacteria; phylum Pseudomonadota; class Alphaproteobacteria; order Rhizobiales; family Rhizobiaceae. Next base: position 12,121 of record JAESUH010000162.1, on the reverse strand, counting down.
CGTTCTCTCGTTTCAGGGACCTCAGGGTGGCCTGACATTTCCGATGAATGGTGTTTCGGTGCACTGGTTTTACGATCTGTTTGAGCAGCAGGCCGTTGGAGATATCTGGGCATCCTTGCGGCGGTCTTTTGCACTTGGCTTAATGGTGATGGTCGTGACCGTCGTCATTTCAGTCATGGGCGGGTTGGCGTTTCGGAATAAATTCCGTGGTTCAACGGTCTTGTTTTATCTTGTCATTATCAGCCTGACCATTCCCTCAATCCTGATCTCGCTTGGTGTTGGATTGATCTTCAACGTGCTTGATCTGGAAGTGCATTGGACAACGTCAGGGTTTGGATCGCAACTAACATGGACCTTGCCATTTGGCCTGCTCATCATGTTTGCGGTCTTTAACCGTTTTGATAAGTCCTATGAAGAGGCAGCACGCGATCTGGGGGCTACATCGTGGCAAACTATTCGCCACGTCGTGCTGCCTATCATTGCCCCAAGTTTGGTTGGTGTTGCCCTCTTCGGCTTCACACTGTCTTACGATGAATTTGCCCGTACATTGTTGACTTCGGGTTCCTTTAATACCCTGCCGCTGGAGATTTTCGGCATGACGACAAACGTCACCTCGCCGGTGCTTTATGCATTGGGAACGCTGACGACCGTCTTTTCATTTTTAATCATCGGTACATTTTTATTACTCGCGGTCTTGTTGCGTCGTCGGCAGGCAGGCGCGGGAAATGATGCTGGAAAAGGCATGGTCTAGTTTTGCATATTCTAATTATAAATCCCAATTCAACCTCCGCCATGACTTCATCCATAGCAGAGGCTGCGGAAAAAGTTACGGCACCCGGTACCGTGATTACGGCGGTGAACCCACCTGATGGTCCGCCCTCCATTCAGGGGCCTCAGGATGGTGAGGACGCATGGCCGGGTTTATCAAAAGTTTTTGAAGAACGGCTCGCTCCGGGGCATCCCTATGATGCAGTCATCATTGCCTGCTTTGATGATACTGGCTTGCTGGATTTGAAAGCGCGAACCACGATCCCGGTGCTGGGAATTGGTGAAGCAGCATTTCATGCGGCCATGATGCTGGGTGGAAAATTCTCCGTGGTGACAACGCTGTCGGTTTCTGTTCCTGTTATTGAGGAAAACATCGAGCGTTACGGTTATGCCAATCGCTGCGCGAAAGTGCGCGCCTCCGGTGTACCCGTGCTTGATCTTGAAGACGAAGGGTCAATGGCTGAAACAACGATCCGCAATGAGGCCGAAGTGGCAATTCGGGAAGACCAATGTGACGTGGTCGTTCTTGGATGCGCAGGCATGGCTGACCTTGCTGCCAGCATGTCTCAAAAATTTAATCGTCCTGTGGTGGACGGTGTGGCTGCCGCAATTGTTTTTTGCGAGGGGCTTATTCGGATGGGCAATACAAAATGAGTGATCTCATTGTCCGGCCTGCCAGCAAGGACGAATTTGCCATTGCCGTTGAATGGGCCGCCGCTGAAGGGTGGAATCCTGGCCTCGGTGATCTGGAAACTTTCTACAATGTTGACCCGGCGGGGTTTCTGATGGGGTGGCAGGACGGTGTGCCTGTGTCATCTATTTCGGTCGTGCGCTATAGCAAGCAATTTGGGTTTCTTGGATTTTATATTGTTCGCTCCAATTATCGCGGAACAGGCGTGGGGCTGGCCACATGGAACGCTGGAATGGCCCATCTCGGTGATCGTACCATTGGTCTGGATGGGGTGGTGGACCAGCAGGAAAATTATAAACGCAGCGGGTTCGTCTATGCAGGGAAGAATGTTCGTTTTACCGGCGTACCTCTTATAGAGACAGAAACCCGGTTTGAAGGCTCCATCAGAGATTTCCTGCCAACGGATATTGATGCGGTGCTGGCCTATGATAAATTTTGTTTTCCAGCTGATCGGGAGAGTTTTGTACGTGACTGGACGGATGTTCAGCATTCAAATTATCGCAAAACAAAAATAGCATTGCTTGATGGTGAACTGGCCGGATATGCGACCATTCGAGAGTGCCGATCAGGGTATAAAATTGGACCGTTATTTGCCGACACTCAGCAAATAGCGCAGGGACTATTTGAACAATTATGCAGTGGCCTTCCCAAGGGCAGCGAAATATCACTGGATGTCCCCCAAGCCAATACAGGTGCTGGCAAGCTTGTAGAGCAATATGGCCTTCAAGCCGCCTTCGAAACCGCCAGAATGTATCGTGGCCCGATCGAAGAACCATCATCATCGAAAATATTTGGTATTACAACATTTGAACTGGGGTGAAAATGAAGTGATACCAAACCGGCCGCCTATTTGGCGGCAGGCAGCATTTCGAGTTCTGGTATTTCCCAGGTTTTCATTTTTTCTGCATCTGGCGAATAGATGCGGAACATTGCATCTAGGCCGATATCACTCCGATTGATTGGAAGCCAGTTTTCCGCAGGCACGCCTTCGGGTTGTTTCTCGCTGATGTAGATTTCAATGCCACCTTCGTCATTCAGCTTGAAGCCTGTATTTTCGCCAACACTGTATTTCTTCGGGGCATTGGGAATGAAGAAACCGTTCTTGAAATCATAAAGCGTCAACGACCAGAAGGCAGTGGCTGGTGGCTGTTGGTCCTTGCCCATTTTCAATACATAATCATGTTGGGCGTTCATCGGTTTGCCGTCCTTGGTTGCAACCGGTAGGTAGCGCGCCTGATATCCGGGCAGACCAATAGGTCCGGCCACAGATTGAACAACCTGAGTCTCAAGATCGATTTGCCCTTTGGGCATGAACATTTGTGGAGTTGTTCGCGCCTGCAAGTCTTTGTCAGTCAGAGTTGAAAGAACATTCTTTTGCACTTCGCCAGCAATTGCGCGGAACCGTGCGCCGTCAATCCCAGCGACTTTTGCCGGGTCGAAGGTTTTGCCGGGTTCTACGCCCAACGGTTTATAAGCGGCCAATACAGCCTGATCCATATCACTATCCGGGTCAAAACTTGTGTGATTGAAAATGAATTGCATTACCTCCAGCAGGTTATTTTCAAACACATCACCATCTGATTTTCCGTAAGCGGGAAAATTTGCATCATCGGAATCTATGGTTGCCTTGCCCTGAAACTTGGACAATGGCACGACGTTGATGCTTTCCAATGCCTTGACGATACGGGCCATGCGAGCAGGGTCGGCCTGATGCGGCATTGCCCGCAGAAAAGCCAGGAAGAAATCACCGTCAACCTTCTCAATGAGATCGACGCCTTCGATTTTTTGCCCCTGATAACCTTCAGTGCGCTCGGTGTAAAACAGCACCTTCACCGGCTTCTTGAAATCTCCCTCGCTGCTTGCAAGTGGCACGGCAGCATAATGGTCATAACTTGATGTTTCGAGCACAAGATATTTTGAATCAAATGCTGGATATTCGACGATCACAGGTTCGTGCCGCAGGTCGAGAACTGTCCCTTGATAAAGCGTATCATTATTGGGGCGCGCAATAGTTTTAAGCGTATGGTCGGCTAGAGAAGTCGCCGCCGCTGGCTTGTTGAAACCGTCCATGAACATTTCGCCAGACACCGGATCCAATGCAAATTTCTGAATCACATTATACATGGCGACATATTGATAGGAACGTTGAACAATATTTTTGACTTCGGAATCGCTGAGCTTGACAGTCATTTGGGCCATCGCATTTGTTGAAAAACCTAGGGTCAGAAAGAGGGCCATAGACTTGATTATGAACCACTTTGAAATTGTTTTTTCTTGTCTCATCTTATCTCTCCCGTTCGACATGTGTTTGTCTCTTGAAATCGTTTCGAGTGTTGCAACGTATTTGCGTTGGTTCAGTTCTTCTCATTTTAATGCAGGTGTTTCAGCCGCTTCGCTTGCGGCTGCGGCAATGGCTTGTTTTTGTTCTGGCTCCAGGTTTTTGGCGTTGCCTAAACCGGGGATTTTTACAAATACTTCCTTGCGCGCAAACTCTATGCCGTTCTCTTCAAATGCTTTTTGGACACGAGCATAAATATCTTTTTTGATGACAAATTGCGTTGCGGGTTTTGCCATAAATTTGCCTCGCACTACGATGCCAATATCATCAACTTTGTAGACGCCCTGCAGCTTGAAAGGTTCAATGATGTTGTCGCTGTAATCCGGGTTGTCCTCGTACATTTCCTGGCCGATGGCTCTGAAAATTCTTCGAACTTTTTCGACGTCTGTATCGAATGGCACAGTGAACTTCTGCTTGACGATGACCCAGTCGCGCGAGTGGTTGGTTAGCTTGTTGATCTGCCCATAAGGAATTATGTGCAGCGCCCCCAGATGATGGCGGAGGCGCAAGGTGCGAATGGAAATTTTGTCGACCGTGCCAACCGTCCCGTCAATATCCAGATATTCTCCGATGCGAAATGCATCATCTGAGAGAAAGAAAATTCCAGAGAAAATATCGCGAACCAGTGATTGTGCTCCAAAGCCAATCGCGATGCCGCCAACGCCAAGGCCCGTCACGATGGAATAGGCAGGCAGGCCAAAATCTTGTCCGGCAAAAACGATGACGGAAAGAACAAGACTGAGGCCAATCAACCGGCTAAACAATCGGATTAATTGCCCGATAGCATCATCTGGTCGCAGTTTTTGGGAGATTATTACCAGTTCGCCGATTTGCTTGGCCACCAAATATATAAGCCAACAGGCAAGGCCATACCAAACTATCCCGAAAGTCAGAATAACACTGTCATGAACAGCGCCGGTCAGGTTCAAAGTATCAGAGATAAACAAGTCCGCGCCTGTAATTACTCCCAGCGAGATTGCTATCGAGATGATCGACCACAAACGCCATTTACCGTAAACCTCATCTGAATCGTCCATTGAGCCATTAGCATCATAGCGCAAGCCGAATTGCATTATTTTAAACACGGCAAAAGTTGCAGCCACAGCTGTTAAAGCAAAACCGATCCACTGCCATACGGTTTGTTCACTGAATACATGTTTGGTCCATGCAGGAAATCGCTTGCTCCATGATAATTCCAAACCATCTCCGGGTGTGGAGAGATAGGCTTCATATATCCCAGGCGTTGCCCCTTCGCGGTAAGGGAGATGTCGAACGCGCTCGTAAAACTCTTTGGCGCGCTCAACGGTGCGGGCAGTGAATAAAAACTCACCAGCGCGCTCTCCCTGCGACATAAGTTTGATTTTGATACTGGTTCCAGGAATTACCCATTTGTAGCTTTCTTTAGCGCCAACACCTATTCCAGCTTCTGAGATTTCGGTGATGCCCGGTACGTTTTCAAGAGCAGGAAGCTGAATACGATCAAGCACCTCCTTGAGCATAAGAGCCGCTTCAATTCCTGTATTCTTCGCCAATTTCGGTGGCAATTGGGAAAGATCCAGGCTTTTCACGGCCCTGTTCAATAGCCTGCTTGAAGCATTGCCGTCTTCGTTTCCTGCAAGGCGGTATGCGCTTTCCATTTCGCTGATAAACCCGAAGAGTGTATCCTGCGGGCTTTGTGTTGCCGGTGGCGTTAGTGGATTTACCACCGTTTGAGCCGATACGCTTGTTGCCAGAGCCCAATAGAGGGCACCCATCAGGAACGTCGAAATTGCCCAATTTGGACTGTTGGGTTTGTTTCTTTTCAGTATGGCTATCAGTTCCATCGGATTATTCGGCCCTTCTAAAACACAAATATAGTTGCCGCTACGTCTACTCCTTCATGGTTGAGGGTGGAACCAAGGTTGTTTTGCTTGGGTGTACCTGATCGAACATAGAGAAGAACGTTTTGACTTTGGATATGTCATTGGTAGTGACATCATCGCGATCAAGCAATTCATCCAGTGTGATATCACCCACATAATATCCGCCCCATGCTTCCATCGACATCTTGATGGTTACATCGGCTTCGTGGGGATATTTGGTTGTATCAGGAACAAATTCGGCAACACCGCTACGCACATGCAGTCCCATGGTTGGGGATTTAGTGCCCGTCAGGGTTACCGCAAGCATCTGGTTTTTTCCGTAGCTGACCTTCGGGTCCAGGCGAACACGATATTGGTTCACAAAGGTAGCTGGTGCAGAACCGGTTACAGAACTGGCATCGCCCATTACCAAAACCGGCACGTTGATTTTACCTTCAACAGCCAGCGCCCGTGTCAGATACCAGGACCGTGGAATTGTTGCCTCGGCATTATAGCCCATCTGGCGCAATGCGGCACCAAGCAGGCCCCGCGCTTCCCTATCATCAGGCACAGCCTTCACCAGATAACCGCCCAGTTCTGCGGACCATGCAAATTCGCTATTATCAAGGGTTTTGCGCAGCTCGGCCTTCACTGCATCCACACCACCAAACCCGGCTACAATTTTTTTAGCTTGCTCGGCAGGAGCAATCGGGTTGAGCTTTTCTGCTTCACGATCAAACCACCCAAGAGCATATTGGTAGATGTAGGGCGGATAATAGGCCAGTTCACCATAAGTCACCTGATTGTTTGGCATGGTGGTAAGATCATTGGGCATTTGCACCCAGTATTTCAACTCATCCGGCGTTTTACCTAAAAGAATACCGCGTATCGTTTGATCATAGAGATACATTGTCTGATCAAAATAGGCATTCAGAGTTTTCTGGACATTCTCTGCCCCGATGATGGGAAAAGTGTGTGTATTTATCAAGAACTCAGGTTTCAGATCTCGCATAAGTTTCACACCGCCTGCCCAACTGGTCGGATCGCGATATTCAGAGCCGCGCAAGGTGTAGAAATTGGGAATTGACGGCCATAGGAAATTATTTAAAACGGTTTTTTTCTTAGGCAAATGAACAATCAGCTGATCGGTCGTATCGCTTTCGTACTGCGTGTAGAAAACCATTTCGACACCATCAATGGTGAGCTTCTCTCCGTCTTTGACTTCTTTGTTTACCGGAACAAATCCTTTGGTTTTTGCCAATGGTGTGGGAGCCTGCGCATCGTCACCGCTTTTCGGCAGCAGGACAGAAAACTGCTCAAACGTACGGGCCATCAGGACTGGCGAAAGTTCTGGAATTGCTGATCCCAGACCAGCACTTTCCAACAAGTTTTTATTGAGCAGAGGATGCCCGATAACAGTAATATCACCGCCTGCGGCATCGGCAAAGGCCTTCGCGCCCCACACATAATGGGCATGACTATAGATGATGGTGCGAATCGGTTTATCACTTACCTTTTTGGCAAGCTCGATGATTTCCTGACCTTCTTCAATATCATCGCCAGTGTCATACACGATCAGGCTGGTGTCGCCTTCAATGAGTGCCGTATATCCCCAATGATGCCCAACCAGCGCCCAGACGCCTTTTGTCAACTCAACGGTGTAACCTTCTTCCGGCTGACCAAGCTTTGCTCGTTCAATCAGGGCTTTGCTGACGATACCGCCATTGGGGTATTTGGTGTGCTCAACATTTTTTTGGCTATATATCTTCTGGGGATGGTTGAAATTATCAGCCTTGGCTGCACCTGCCGCAATCATTCCGGCAGCACAAAAAAGAAGACTTTGTATTAGAATTGTAACGTTGGATGACATTTTGAATCTCCCTGAGATTTAGTCTTTTAATTATTGCTGCCAATACCCCCCAATTCGCCCGATGGAACCTTAGCAGCTGGAAAATCAACGGTTTTGATGTAAATCAATTTCTGTACATGTCTGCTTTTGTGACCGATGTGCATCGTTTATATTTGTCCTTGAGCGATCATTTTGGAAACAGGTAAGTCACAGCAAGCCTTGCGCGCCAGTCATCAGGTCCATTTTCCGTGCTGTTAGCGTAATATCCAACACCTGCTTGAAATGAGATCGGTTGGCCACCAATCTGCACGAGTTTGGACACAGCCGCATTGATCGGCACCTGCCATTCTTCAGCATTCCAGTTGTAGGTGGACTCCGACGTGAGGGTAAGGGACCAGGCATCAGGTAGCGCGTAACTGACAAAGGGCTGCAGAAAGGTAGTATTAATCGTGTCTCCATTATCAAAGGACCAAATGTGGTTGGCCATAGCGCCGATTGTCCAGGGACCATTTTGTGTGAGTGCAACTACCGTCGGTCCTGCCCCCCATTCTCCTGCCCCCAACAAACTATCCGTAGCGGTGGGTAAATAGATTACCGGCCCAATGCCCCAAATTAGGCCAGATGATGTTGGTGCAATGGGAGACAACCAGAAAGACTGTACTATGTCACCAATCCCTGTCTGCGTTCCAGAATTTCCAAAAATATCACTTTGAGACTTAATGGGCATGATCGTCCTGGAAATCAAATTCCATTCATCATTCAAGGCAAATGGAATCACCGGCTGAACATTAAGTGTGAAGGCCACACCATCCTCGGAGCCGTATCCGTGATCATAGTTGAGCTGGAAGGGAACGGAGATCATTGCAGCAATGGGATTGGCAAGTTTTTTTGAAAGCTCTGCAGTCGTATCAGCATTTGCCCGATCGCCACCTGTCGCCGCCACAGACACGACAATAGCGGCCAAAGAAAATGCAATGGACAAATATTTGGATTTGCCGTCCTTCATAACCATTACTCTTACCTCTTGAATAAAATTTATTGGGTCAGCATTTGTTGCCAATTATTGAACCTAGTCATGGCGGTTGGTGTCTAATTGTTTCAAACTAATTTGCCATAAGAAAAGGTCTCAATATCCAAAACGTAGTCCATTATACTTCCGCTACGCTACCCATTTTACGCCAATGTTGTATTAGTGAACTCTTTTGATAGACTAACGTAGGTCATTGATTTAATTGTTGTTTCGATAGGGGGGCTAGTGTCGTCATTTATACCAACAGTTTCTGCTACGACCCTTGGGGTGTTGCCGGAATTCATTCTGGAAAATTTTGGCCAAAAAGGCCTGGACCACGCTTATGAAATTTCCGGTATTCCGGAGGGAATTTCCACACTTCAAAACGCCTATATTCCCGAGGCATCAGTTGCAATGTTTTTGGAATCTGCAGCCCGGCTTTCGGGAGAACACCAGCTCGGCTTGATTTTTGCCCCCCATACTTCCGTCAGGTCATATGGCACCCTTGCTGATTATTGTTTCGAGGCGGAGACATTGGGTAAAACTATGGCAAGATATATGTGTGTTCTGCCTTATCACGCATCCCATCATGCAATGGCGGTCCAGAAGCAGGGCGACAAAGTCGTGGTGAGATACAAACATGCCACGGTTGGTGCACCAAATTACGAACAAATTGCGTATGGAATGATTGGTATGATAATAAATTTTTTGCGAGAGTTTACCGGGCCAAACTGGTTACCTGACAGCATTTGCTTAGAAATTTCCAAACCGCGGGTGATGTCCTTGCTTGAACTGTTATACCCATGTCCGTTCACTTTTAACCAGCCGGAATTCTGTATTATATTTGACCGGGAAATACTCAACCTGCGGCGAACTTGCAAAAAATTACGCAAACCGGTGACATTATCAGATGTCAGGCGGTCACGGTCTTCACAAGCGCCCTCGAGCCTGTTGGATGTGACAAGCAATATTATCAAATCGCAGATTAAAACGACGAAAACCAATCTGGGCAGAACTGCACAATTGTTTGGCTGCAGCACCAGAACTTTGCAGAGGGAATTGGGCTATTTGGGTTTGTCATTTCGAACATTGACCACATGCATTCGAATGAACCTTGCCAATGAACTCATGTTGGAAACCAATATGTCACTTACAGATATCGCCAATGAACTAGGCTATTCATCACATGCTCATTTCACGAGGGCCTATCACGCTGAAAATCAAACAACACCAAGTGAGTTCAGACACGCTGAGCGGTTCGCCAATACGAACAGCACCATGTAGCGGCGCTGCCAATTTCATTCCTTTGCAAGAATTTCCTTTCGATATTTAATTGCCAGTTGAAGCAAATTATTGGGGCCTTTCGCGTCCAATTTCTCAGCCAGTGATATACGGTGACCCTGCACAATGCAGGGGCGGATATTTAGCTCAAGGGCAATTTCTTTGCTGGGTTTCGGGCATATAGGCCTATTTCAAAATTTAAAAACCTGCTCTTCTATCGGTTAAGGCAAGAAATTGGCGGATGATTTTAGTATTTAGTCAACTGCTCTGAGGGGCGAACAAAAAGGGCGATCTGCCAGCGTTCAATGGGGCTAATTGGGCAGTCGCAATACGCTTTCGTTTGGCAGTCCGAAGGTAATTTTTTCCCCGAGCTTGTAAACCGGATCGGTTGCGGGTGTTGAAGCTTTGATTTGTCCCAGCGGCGATTGGAGCACGTATTCGCGCTGTTCGCCCGCAAATGCTACCCCGCTGACGGTGCCTTGATAATCGCCGGTCCCGATATTTACAGCACCTGGGCGCCATGCCAGATGTCCAGGTAATGCCTCGAAGGATAATGGTAGACTTCCGTCAGGCCCAACGATTTTGGACCCTACCACTTCGAAGATATTTTCAAACCCAATGAAGTTTGCGGCAAATTCTGTTTTTGGCGCGTTGTAGAGTTCGTCGGGTGTGCCGAGTTGCTCAATCTTTCCTTCATTCATCAACACAATTCGGTCTGCTAGCGCCAACGCCTCCGTCTGGTCGTGGGTGACGAAAACCATTGTAATGCCGGTATCGCGCTGAACACGTTGCAATTCCGTGCGCATATCCAAGCGCAATCTGGCGTCGAGATTTGACAACGGTTCATCAAGCAATAGAACCTTCGGCTCCATGACCAATGAACGCGTGAGCGACAGGCGCTGCTGTTGTCCGCCTGACATTTCAGCTGGTTTGCGATTTGCCAGATGCGAAAGGCCAACTGTTTCCAAGCCTTGCTCTACACGGGAGGTGATTTCTTCTTTGGGCATTTTTTTCAAACGCAATCCGAATGCCACATTCTCGAAAGCCGAGAGGTGAGGGAAAAGAGCATAAGATTGGAAGACCAATCCAATGCCTCGTTTGTTTGCAGGCGTTCGGGTCATATCGAAACCGTCGATCAGAATTTTTCCCGTACTCGGTGACAACAGACCGGCAATAGCGCGCATGGTCGTCGTTTTTCCGCAACCTGATGGACCCAATAGCGCGATTAATTCGCCCTTTTTGATATCGAGATCCAGCTCGGGAACAACAATGTTGTCTCCATATGCAAGGGACAGCTTTTGCAAAGATACGAATGCGTTAGACATAGCGAGAAAATCCCAGGAATTTTTCGGCGATAAATACGATAGCTACAGACAGGAATGCTAGAAGCGCTGAGAGTGCAGCAACCGACGGGTCATAGGTGATCTCCATGTAGGAGAGCATATCAATCGGCAATGTGCGCACACCGGGGCCGGACAAAAACAACGATACAGGCACCTGATTGAAGCTGGTTACAAAACCCAGAATAAACGCTGCTAAAACCCCATTTTGAATATTGGGCAAAACCACGCGCATGAACGCGCCAACCCTTGAACATCCTAAAAGGACGGCCGCCTCTTCCATATCGCTACGCAAATTGTCGAGGCTGGATGATACAACACGCACGGCATAAGGCAAAACAAGGGCAGTGTGTGCCAGAAAAAGAGCCAGTGTGACGGTGAAATTTAAGGGCACGACGAGGTAACGCAACAGGGCCAAACCCACAATAATGCCCGGTACAATTATGGGTGCTGCAACGATTGTCTTTATCGTTTCGCTATAGGGGACGTCATATCGGCTGATTGCATAGGCTGCCGGTATGCCCAGAATTAACGCGGCTACTGTTCCAAAAATTGCCAGAAACATTGAGAGCATAAAACTTGCTCTAAAACTCTCGACAGTGAAAACTTTGAAATACCACTTCAATGACAAGCCATCAGGCGGGAATGCTAAAAAGTCACCAGCAGACATTCCGGCAAAAATGATGATGATAAACGGCCCGATCAGAAAGGTGAGGGTGAAGCCGATAATCAGTCTTGACGTCCATTTGGATGTCATCTCATGACCTCGCAGCAGCGATGCGTTTCAAGAGCAGGTTTGCTCCAAAACTCATCACCATAAGAATGGTTGCGATAATTCCAGCTGATACAAAATCATTGGCCACATTGACCCGTTGATAAAGGAGAGTTTCCAACATCAGCACTTTTGAACCGCCCAAAATTGCTGGGGTAATATAGGCTGTCAGTGAGCCGGTAAACACGAGGGTTCCACCGATGACCAAACCATCCTTGGTCAAAGGAAGGAT
>JAESUH010000161.1 GCA_016763155.1 Rhizobiaceae bacterium | reverse complement strand
TCCACTTGCTCAATGTCGAAAATCCGATACCAAAATCGGCAGCTACTTGCTTTCGTGTCAGGCCACTCGTTAGTGCAACCCGAACCGCTTCCTGTCTAAACTCTACTGTGCGTTTCGTTCCCATAGTCGTTCTCCTTCTGCGTATAATACGCGGTTAAAGGAGCGGCACAAATCCGCGACAGGTCCATAGGGCAGCACCGCGGCTGAGAATGTTTCCCGCGGCACCAAGCCGGGTCTGCCCGCGGTCCAGTTCCGCGAACCAGGAGAGAAGTGCTTTGTCGGCAAACTCGATCTCTTCGGGATGTTTGAACACGTCCCATAACGACATGTCGAGCCAGTCGATCACGCCACTGACCATGATTGTTTGGGCGAGTTCCAGGATTTCGGCCATTCGCAACCCAAAGCGTTCGGGTGAGAGGCGTAGGCCAAGCTGGAAATCGGTGCGCGTGGCAGATCTGATTTGCTCCAATATTTCCCGAATAAAACGCGCGCGATTGGTTAGGTCTCCGCCCCAATTATCCGTTCTGGTATTGATATCCGGGGATAGGAATTGCGCTGGTAGAAAGCCATGCGCAGCATGGAGTTCCACCCCATCAAAGCCTGCTTTTTCGCACCTTTGGGCAGCATCAACAAACCTTTGAATAAGTGTTGCAATGTCCTCATTACTAAGTTCCCTAACTTCGTTGCCCGGTTCCGCGACAACGCCAATCCGATTCAGCAATGCCCGGGGTCCGGAATGCGAGAGTTGTGCGCAAGCCAGCGCGTCATGGGCTTTTACGCCTTCAGCCAGCCGTGTCAGACCAGAGATATGCTTATCGTTCCATGCGCCCAACTGGCCGGGATATCCCCGGCCTCGCTCCTCGACGGCGATCGCGCAGGTTTTTACCAGGCCGAACCCGCCCGCAGCCCGCATGGTAAGCCAGCGGTATTCATCGTCACTGAGTGTCCCATCTCCATGGCTTTGTGTGTTGGTCAGCGGGGCAAGCGCCAAGCGGTTTTTGAGTTTGGGACCGTGTGGCAAAATTAGGGGTTGGAACAAGGAGTCATCGGCAATTGTCGTTAGGGTCATAGTTAGCTTTCTTTTGTGAAAGATGAGGGGAGTTGAAGGCCGGGAAGATAATCGAATCTCAGGGCGAAGTCTTGCTCGCTCCTGCCAGCATCAGCACTGCAATTAGGGCAAGCGCGTAGAGCCCGGCTGCGCTCAGGAATACTGCGCGATAGCCTTCGATGTCGCTGGCAGCCGTGGCCGCTCCGCCGGCAACGGCCAAGAAGATGGCATTGAATAGAGCGGGTCCAAGCGCCCCGCCGATCTGTTGGGTTGCGTTGACAAGAGCGCTTGCAACGCCAGCGTCGTTTTGCGGCACGTTGGTGAGTGCCAGGCTGGAGGCCGGAACAAAGTAGATCCCGATGCCGAAACTCATCACTAAGAGCCCGGGCATCACTAGGGCGAAGTAACTTGAATCCTCGTCAACAAAGGCAAGTAAGGCGATGCCGATGACGGCCAGCCCGAGGCCGATCAGCATCGCGTGCGGCTCGCCGGAATTTGGTGTGATTTTGGAGGCCACAGAGGATCCAGCGATGACGCCTATCGAAAACGGAAGCACGGCCAACCCAGTCTGGAATGGCGAGAAGCCAAGCGTGACCTGCAAATAGAAACTGAGGAAGAGCAGCATACCGAACATGCCCGCCCCAAGCAGAACAAGCGACAGGAATGCAGCCGCACGTTTGCGATCTGTCACCAAGCGCATGGGCAAGAGAGGTGAGGATGCAAGGTTTTGCCGAATGACAAAGGCCACCAGCGAGACGACCCCGATGGCAAGCGGCAGGAGAGTGGCCGACTGCGACAATCCTCCATCCTCTGCCGCCAGAGTAAAGCCGTAGACCACACCGGCCAAACCGATCATGGAGAGCAATGCGCCGAGCAGATCAAAGCTACGTTCCGCATCAGCATGGCTTTCGCGAATATTCCCGATGGCGGCGGCAATGACCGCCAGACAAATCGGCACATTGACAAAGAGACACCAGCGCCAGCCGACATATTCGGTCAGTGCTCCACCCAGAAGCAGACCGACAGCCCCACCCATGCCTTGAACCGCACCATAAACACCAAAGGCCTTGGCCCTCTCTTTGGGTTCGGTGAAGGCGGTTGTTAGCAACGAAAGTGCGGCTGGAGAGAGAATTGCGCCGAACACGCCTTGCAAGGTGCGCGCCGCTATGAGGGAAAATGAGTCTTGCGCCAGCCCGCCTAGGATTGAGGCAATGCCAAAGCCGACCAGCCCAATGATGAACATTCGTTTGCGGCCGTAGAAATCAGCAATCCGGCCACCAAGCAAGAGAAGTCCGCCAAAGGTCAGCGCATAAGCCGTCACCACCCAAGGCCGGTTCATATCGCTGATCCCCAGATCGGCCTGCGCGGCGGGCAGAGCGATATTGATGATCGAAATATCAAGCACGATCATCAGGGTGGCGGTGGCAATCACCCAAAGGGCGATCCAGCGTTTGGAGTCAACCTCAGGGGATTGATCAGAAGTGGTCATGGTTGATTTTTTTGTCAGAGCCGGGAAAGAAAGATGATGGTATCAATGACGGTGGCCTGTTCGCCGTTTGGGCCTGTTGCGAGACGCTCGACCCCTTCAACTTGGGTTGGTCGCCAAGTGTCGGGGCTTAGGTCAAGCGATGCATAGGCCTCGTCCGCGGTTGGGTATCGCGTGTCTTTTGCCGTCCAAGACCAGGGCGCGCGTGATCCGTGATCGATGATCAGCAAATGACCGCCTGACACCACAGAGTCGGCGGCGCGCCGAAAGACCTCGGCACGCACCAATGGCGTCGGTGAATAGAAAAAACTTGCATAAGCGAGATCGAACACGCCATGGGGAGCGCTCTGCGACAAGTCATGCTGTTCGAAGGAAATACTGTCCACCACGCCCGCGCGGTGCGCATTCTCTCGCGCATAGCCAAGCACAGTGGGTGAGACATCTACGGCTGTGACGAACCAACCCTGCTTGGCCAACCAGACGGCGTCGTCGCCTTTAGCGCAGCCAAGTTCCAATGCCCGGCCCGGTGTTAGGTCTCTAACGATCCGCGCCAAGGCTTCTCCGGGTTTTCCACCGGATTGTGATGAGGCTTTTTGATAGATATCTTCCCAGAAGGTCTCGGCGGCAGTTCTCGGGATATTACTTTCATTTTGCATGGTCTAAGCTGTTCCCTTCGCGTTAAAGATCAGTGAGAAATGCGCGCCGGCCCCGGCCTTCACCCCGGCTGCGGCGGCGAGCGTTGCGTTGGACATCGGTGCTGCGGCATCACCAGCCGCGAAAGTTCCCGGTACGGAGGTTTGTTGCTGCTCGTTAGTGGCGATAAACTGGCCCGTTGGACCATCTTCGAACCGGCAGCCAAGATTTTTGGCCAGATCGCCGACCACCTCGGTTTTGGATGCAACAAAGAGGCCAGCGATATTGCACTGTCGATCATCCGACAGGCGGACAGCGTCAAGCGCGTCGCCCTTGCCAAGCAATGCTGTGACGGGGGTCTCTTCGATGGAGACATCTCGGTCCGACAGGGCCACTCGCTGATCCTGAGTCAGATCGAGCCTGCCCTGGGTAAAGAGCGTTGTCGGGCCCCAATCCCGCACCAGCATCGCCTGATGAAAAGCCATCGGGCTCTCCCCTAAGACACCGATCGGTGCCTCATCCAACTCATAGCCGTGGCAATAGGGACAATGCAGGACAGTCTTGCCCCACCGTTCTTTGAGACCCTGGATATCCGGGAGGCGATCCCGCACGCCGCCCGCAAGGACGACGCGCCGCGCGGCCAACACTTCTCCATCCCCCATAGCAACACGAAAGCCGCCCTCAAACGCAGATGTGCCAATTGCTTCGCCGGTTATTTGGACAACGCTCTCATAAGCGCTCAACTGGTTGCGAAATGTCGCAAGAATTTCGTCGGGCGGCACGCCATCCATACCGAGAAACCCATGCGAGGCATTGGCAAAACGATTTCTCGGCCGGGAGGCGTCAATCAGAAGTACGCGCCGCCTTGCACGCCCAAGCTGCATAGCTGCGGCATGCCCAGCAAAGCCACCACCCACAATGATTACGTCAAACGTCATAGATCAATCCTCACATAATGTAACATTGAGAGTTACTTGATTATCAATTCCTTGTCAACAAATGAAACATTGATTGTTACATGATCGTAGTCATGGTATCGTCTCACCACTTAAAGAGGATCACCAATGCCAAGAGACAGTCGAATGTCCCGAGTTCTCCACGTGCTCATCCATATGGATCGTCACATCGAGCGTCCGACTTCGCTGCAAATCTCAAAGATGCTCGGAACAAATCCAGTCGTCGTCCGACGAATGATGTCGGGCTTGCGCGACCAGGGGATTGTCGTTTCTACGAAAGGTCGTGGCGGCGGCTGGCAACTGACCAAGGACCTTAAATCGGTTTCTCTTTATGACGTTTACCAAGCGCTCGGAAAGCCAGCGCTGTTCAACATAGGACCACAATCTGAAAATCCACAATGTTATGTGGAACAGGCCGTTGATGCGCGCATCGAACAAACCCTGAGTGAAGCCGAAGACCTTCTAAAACAGCGGTTCACGGAAATCTCAATTGCTGAAATCGCAGCGGATTTCGAGCGACGTATGGCACCGCAGTCAGATACGGTCGAACCTGCTTGTATAACCTGACCAAATCATCGCTACCTTGATCCTAATGGATTGAAAATCCGTGTGTCCCTGGTTCAAATCCAGGTTCGGGCACCATTTTTCTCAATAAAAATATTAATTTGAATGAATTTTCCATCTAGTTACACGGCTAAAAAATGTTGGGAATTGGCTAACATATAGCCGTTGTTCCCAATTGTTTTATTAAGCAAGAAGCATGAGATAATATCTTGGCTGGGTTGTCCGCCTTGAACAGAGGGATTCTCAGTTCATTGCCTTGCCGCGATTTCTGGGAAGTTGTTTGTTTCTGGTACGTCAGCTTTTGAAATCTGGTCCCAGAACACCACCTTGTTTCGGCCTGTGTCTTTGGCTTCGTACAAGGCTTTATCTGCCCAATCGACAAGAGCTTTCACGCTACATACGTTTTTGGGACGCACGGCGACGCCGATACTTGCTGTTATATAGCGATCAGATTTCAACCATGTGGGTGATAGGGAAATCATTTGCTCGCGAATATTATCTGCGATCCATTGGCTTTCATCTCTGGAACGACCAATTAGCGCGACGCAAAATTCTTCACCACCATAGCGGCCGACGAGGCTTCTTTTACCGGAAGTTGCTTTTAATATTTCACCCATTCCGGCGATGACATCATCTCCGATTGCGTGGCCGAATGTATCGTTGATGCTTTTGAAGTGATCCAGATCCACCATAAAGCAGGAAAAGTTGATATTGGCCAAGCTGGCCGTTTCCAGTTCGATCTCGAAACGTTCGAAAAATGCGCGACGGTTCAAGCAACCAGTCAGTGGATCATGATTGGCAAGATATTGCAGTTCGCGATTTTGCTTGATGATTTCGTCTTCTGATTTTTGGAGTTTCTCGATAGCCAAGACAAGGTCATCATTTTTTTTCTCAAGGGCGGTGACATCATCAAAAGTTACAATGATGCCAGAGGCTTTGCCTTTCTCATCAAGAATACAGGTGGCGTTGA
Source organism: Rhizobiaceae bacterium (assembly GCA_016763155.1). GTDB lineage: Bacteria > Pseudomonadota > Alphaproteobacteria > Rhizobiales > Rhizobiaceae. The sequence continues at coordinate 4,654 of JAESUH010000161.1, read as the reverse complement.
CCAAGAAAACTTTGGGGCTGTCATCGTCGAACAGATAGCCCATTTTTATTGCTTTTATTGGTTTTTGATCGCGAAGTGCAGTCCGCCAGGGATGCTCAATGATAGAAGTTCTATCGCTCATTTGCTGCCACTCAAGGTCTTCAATTTTTGTGCCAAACAGGGCTTTGGGTGATTTGTTGATTGTGTTGGCAAATGAATTGTTAGCTAGCAGGATCAGACCGTGCTTATCAAGGATCAGAACCCCTTCAGCGAGTGTGTTGAATGCAGCTCTCACACGCTCCGGGATGACATTTTCAGGGTCGATTTCTCGCAGGGCACGACGAAGCAGTATGTAGTAGAGGATAAATCCAACAGCGCCCAAAAAGACAATGAAAGCTATCAGCGTATTGGGAATTCCGGCAAAGCCAATACTTGTCTCCAGTGGGACAAAGGCAAATTCGATCTTGCCCCAAACAGTCGTGCCATTGGTCAGTGATACCTGCAAATGGGTTGGGGTCGAATTATGATTATCCGGCTCGATCCAGTGTTTTTCATGATCGCCTGCAGCGATCTGTACCTTTCCATTAGCACGCCGTAGGGCAATGGACAGGATGGTCTCATTGCGTTTCACAACGTCTGCAATGGTTTCTTGTATTGACTGAATGTCGTTACGACTCGCGGCGTTTGAAAGTTGAACGGCCAATGCTTCAACAATTTTGGCTCTGGCATCTATTTCCACTTTTCGACCATCGGGTATCAAGCCAAATGCGTAGGCGGATAATATGAGGCTGATGGTAAGCCCCATGAGGCCGAAGCTAATCCTGAAAGTTGGGTTAAACAGTTTTGACATTAGGACTGGTCTCTCAAATTGTTATGAGCTTTTGATGCGTTTTGGAAAATGGTTTCAACCTTGGAGAGGTCATCCTCATCGGTTTCCTCCTCTTCCTCTTTGGAGCGATCCGAGACCAACACAATAAGGGGGTCGAACCCTTTCCAGGTAGGCATGGTTGTGAGCAGGGCGCTTAACAATGTGCCACCGCGAAGAGCCCAGCTAACAAAACCTGCGGTGAGCATGCTGCCCATGCTAAGCGAAAGTTTCATTGGGGTAAGACCAAGGATATGATCCTTTTCCTGTAAATCCGACAGAGATTTATCCATCGCCATTGCAAGTGCCGCACGATCAATTTTTTGCAGATTCAAATTGAACACAGCTTCTATTTTTGGAGCGGATTCAATGATTTGATCTACCTGTGTCTCAGGCCAGAATTCTGACGGGATATTTTCTATGCTGTCTTTGCCTTCATTATTCTCCAGCTGTTGCTCGTCTTCAGCCGAATTATCCTTTGGGGCGCTTTCCGGTTTAGGCTGATAGATATCGAGTAATTCATCTATTTCAAAAGGGTTGCCTTTTGGAAGAAGAATATCTTCATTGGGGTCAACTTGGTCCGGCCCCAAATCAATTTCAGGTTTGGGGTCCTGCGGCGTATCGGGGTCGGGCAACGATATTGTTGTTTCATTGTTAGAAGTAACTTCGATGGTGATGGTCTGTGTATCTGTGCCGCCATTGCTATCGCTGACCTGCACGATCACCCGATATTGATTAATTCCACCAATGTCTTTTGGGGTATCAAAGTCAGGCGCTGCTTTGAAACTTAGGTCCCCCGTTGTCGGATCGATTGAAAAAAGTGAGGCTTCACTGCCGCCGCTGATACTGTAAATTGGCGTGCCACCATCGATATCTGTGCTCACTATCGTGGTAACAAATGTGTTGCCCTCTTGCATTGTGGATGATGCAGAGGTTGCGCCTCCATTGCTGGTTATGACGGGGGCATCATTGATATTGGCAATTGCAGCGGTTTGTGCCGAGGTGAGGGGGCCTTCGCTCGTGCCCTCACCATCGGTGTAACTTACCCTGAGCGAGATCAGAGTGCCGACGTCGTCATCCCCTAATGTATAGGTTGATGCCGTTGCGCCGGAGAGTACGCTGCCATTGCGCAACCATTGATAGGAGAAGGTGCCAAGGCCATCCGCATCTGTGATGCCGGAGGTATCGGCAATGAGAGTCTGGTCTTCGGTGGGAGTTCCGATGATGGAGGGCAATCCAACCGGGGTGTCATTAATATTGGCAATTGCAGCGGTTTGTAGCGAGGTGATGGGACCTTCACTCGTACCCTCACCATCGGTGTAATTGACACTAACGGAGATCAGCGTGCCAACATCTGCATCCCCCAGCGTGTAGCTTGAGGTAGTGGCTCCGGCAATCGTACTGCCATTGCGCAACCACTGGTAGGAGAAAGCGCCAAGACCATCGGCATCGCTGATGCCAGAAGTGTCGGCGGTTAGGGTTTGATTTTCGGTGACGGTTCCGGTGATGGTCGGTAACCCAACGGGGGCGTCATTGATATTAGCAACGGCGGTTGTCTGTACCGAGGTGAGGGGTCCTTCGTTCGTGCCCTCTCCATCGGTGTAACTCACCCTGACGGAAATCAGCGTGCCAACATCTGTATCGCCAAGAGTATAAGTTGAACCAGTTGCGCCCGAGATGGCGCTGCCATCGCGTAACCATTGATAGGAGAAGGTGCCAAGGCCATCGGCGTCACTGATACCGGAAGTGTCGGCGGTTAGGACCTGATCCTCGGTGACGGTTCCCGTGATGGTTGGCAATCCAGCCGGTGCGTCGTTGATATTGGTTACGGCAGCAGTTTGTGTCGAAGTAAGGGGGCCTTCACCCGTACCCTCACCATCGGTGTAACTCACGCTAACGGAGATCAGGGTGCCAACATCTGCATCGCCCAAAGTGTAGGTTGAGGTGGTCGCGCCTGAAATAGCGTTGCCATCACGCAACCATTGATAAGAGAAAGCGCCAAGGCCATCGATGTCGCTTATGCCAGATGTGTCAGCTGTCAGGACCTGATCCTCGGTAACTGTTCCACTGATGGTTGGTAACCCAACGGGAGCGTCGTTAACATTAGCAACTGCTGCAGTTTGTGCCGAGGTGATGGGGCCTTCAAAGGTACCATTGCCATCGGTATAACCGACCATCACGGAGATCAGAGTGCCAACATCCGTATCGCCAAGGGTATAGGTTGAAGCACTTGCGCCCGAGATGCTGCTGCCATCGCGCAACCATTGATAGAGGAATGTGCCGAGGCCATCGGCGTCTGTGATGCCGGAAATGTCGGCGGTTAAGGTCTGGTCTTCGGTAACGGTTCCGGTGATGGTAGGCACACCAACTGCTGCATCATTGGTTTCTGTAATATCAATCGTTGTATTGCCAGTATCGGTCTTTGCCCCACCACTACCTTGACTGCCGGAATTCCCATCATTGAACTCCCAATCGATTTGGACAGATCCCGGAGGGGAATTGTTGGTATTGGAATAGGTGATTTGGCGCATTATGTTGTTGATGTTGGCAGTCGTCGGTGTCTCGCCATTGGCATCGGTGAAAGTGATGACCAATTGTCCCGAAACCGATGTAATATCAAAGCTTGCAATAATCTGACCGCTCTTGATCAGATTGCTGCCGCTGAGCGTGATGCCGTTGCCATCATTGAAGCTGAATACATCTTCACCCGAAGCGCCGCCATTGCGGGAAAGCGTTAGGCTGGAACCGTCATAATTACCGTTACTGCTATTGAGGGCGTCAAGTTCTTCATCACTGATAGTGACGTCATTATCCAGAACAACAGCTGCCCCGTCTTCAATGAAAGAAACCGTATCATTGAGAGTGTTGGCCGGTCCAAATGTAGTATCCAGTGTGCCATCTGTGTTGTAGCGAACAAGACCGAAATCGCGAGTGCCATTTGTTCTGACTTCACCTGCGACAATGATTTTGCCATCGGATTGTATGGACAAGCTTCGGGCCTGGTTTTTATCTCCATTGATATTGGTAATTACAATACCGTCACCACCACCGAAGCTGGTATCCAGAGAGCCGTCACTATTGTATCGGGTAAGCACAAAATCATAGTTGCTGCCGTTGTGACTGTAACCCGTGACCAGTATTTTTCCGTCGGATTGAACTTTGACATCATTGGCGACACTTGTGTTTTGGATAGTGGTAGTTAACTTGCCATCACCACTGAAACTCGTATCAAGGCTGCCATCACTGTTAAATCGAACCAGCGCAAATTTGTTGGTGGCGTACCCACTAAGAAGAATCTTGCCGTCACTCTGTATCGTCATGCCATAAACGAGGTCTTGGCCACCAGAAATATTTGCGTTGGCGATGCCGTCACCACTAAAACTGGTATCAAGGGTGCCATCGCTATTTAAGCGAACAATTGAAAAACCGATAGAACTATTACTGGTATTGCCGGCAATCAATATCTTGCCGTCGGACTGCAGCGCGATGGCCTCCGCACTGTCTGAACCATTAATATGAAGGTTCATCTTCCCATCACCACTGAAGCTTGTATCCAAAGAACCATCGCTAAGGTACCGGACCACTGCGAAATCGTAGTTTGATCCGTTGTTCATCCGGCCAGCTACAATGATCCTGCCATCTGGTTGAACAATGATATCTTGAGCAAAATCAACGCCGCCGTTGAAATCAGTTGTGACAATGCCGTCTCCTCCGCCGAAGCTTGTATCTACGGTTCCATCTGTGTTGTAGCGAACCACCAGGAAATCGCTGGCGACTCTTCCTGCCACGAGAATTTTTCCGTCGGATTGA
>JAESUH010000160.1 GCA_016763155.1 Rhizobiaceae bacterium | reverse complement strand
GTACCAACCGCTTCTTATTGCCCACGCCAGAACTACCGCCCCCACGTATCCTGATCTGAAATTCAAAGCTAAGCGATCAGGATATTGCGGATTTATGGATGCGTTTAAGATGGCTCTGCGTTTTTAAGCAATGATGAAGGGAGGCCTTGGCGGGATACTTTCATGATCGGGTCAACACAAACTACGCAAATTGCATTTGTTGCGGATAATCCGGGTAAATGGCTGTTACATTGTCACATGCTTGAACATGCCGCCGCAGGGATGACCACATGGTTCGAAGTGAGCTAGGCCATCACGTTTGATTGAACACATATTAATGGAAACGCAAGTTTGATTCCGGTACATATAGAGATAATGAAAAAACTGATCCTCATCATGATTTTGATTGTATTTTCAACGACTCAAGGGTTTGCGGGCATTATCAGTGCTGGCCATAATTCAAGTGGTGCGATGATGAGCTCCGTTGATCATTCGGCAAAATGCCATGGTGGAATGGTTGGTGATATTAGCGATGAAACCTGTGGCGCTCATCATTCGAAGAAGGGTGATATTGAAGCCTCGTATTGTCAGGTCGACTGCCTGCTTTATTTTGTTGAAAGATTTTCCCTAACCGTAATATCCCATAATACTCACGAAGCTCAGCAATTAATTTCGTTGAGTGGGGCGACCATCAAAGCTAATTTTCGTCCTCCCATTTCCTGATTCCATAATTTTTAACCGCGTTCCGAATTCTCGGAATGCAATAAATAATGGAATTCAGGAGTGATGTCGTGTTTACACGCAGAAAATTACTACTTGGCGCGATGACCAGTCTGGTCGCTATGCCAGCTCTGGCTCACAATGCCAAAACCAAGAAAAAGTTCAAACTTAACCCGATCTATTTGCCACAAATGGTGAAATTTTCTGGCTATCCACCCGGAACCCTTGTGATCGATCCAGAGGCACATTTTCTCTATCTCGTAACTTCCGGCGGTAGGGCCCGGCGCTATGGTGTTGGTGTCGGCAAGGCCGGCCTAAAATTTAAAGGTACAGCACGCATCGGCAGAAAAGCCGAATGGCCAAGTTGGCGTCCAACCGACAATATGATCCGTCGGGAACCCAAAAAATATGCTCGATATGCCGGTGGCGTTCCCGGCGGCCCCAAAAACCCACTGGGTGCTCGCGCGCTTTATCTTTATCGCGGTAACCGCGACACGATGTACCGAATTCACGGAACCACTCAACCATGGTCGATCGGGCGTTCGGTATCCAATGGGTGTATCCGCATGATCAACGAACATGTGATGGATCTTTATACCCGCGTGCCGGTTGGCGCTAAGGTGGTGGTGTTATGAGCATAATTAGTCAGCGAAAACTACTCCTGAGAATTTTATCGCGCAGGGAGTTGGTGTTGAAATGAGAAGTCTCTCAATATTGAACAGGCGTAAATTCCTGGTCGGATCAGCAAGCCTTACAGGGCTTGCGCTAACCGGCTGCTCAAGTGTTTCGCTGCGGCCTGAAAAACCCGCAACTCCTGTGGGAAACAAATCGTTCGCCCTAATGTACGGGCCGCTTGACGATGAGAAATTTCCGATTCCCGGTGTGAACTTGAAGAATATCAAACGGAAATTCTATCGGCGGGAGGTTGATTACTCCACCAGTGAGCCCGTTGGAACCATCATCGTTGATACCAGAACTTTCTATCTGCATTTGGTGCAGGAGAAAGGAAAAGCAATTAGGTATGGCGTGGGTCTGGGGCGAGAGGGCTTTGCGTGGTCGGGTAACGCCAGGGTTGGCTGGAAACAGGAATGGCCCAAATGGACCCCACCAGATGAGATGATTGCGAGGCAGCCAAAGCTGGCAAAATACAGCGCATCCAATGGTGGAATGGCTCCGGGGATCGACAATCCATTGGGTGCCCGCGCGCTTTATATTTTCCAGGATCGAAAAGACACACTTTATCGCTTGCATGGAACTCACGAGGATTGGTCAATCGGTAAGGCTGTATCCAGTGGCTGTGTTCGGCTGCTAAATCACGATGTTATTGATCTTTATCGGCGAGTGCCCACGGGTAGCCGGATTGTGGTGGTTTAGCATGGCGCACCGCAACTCAACTGTTCGCTTGGGCATAATATTGCTGACGGGATTTGTAATCACCAGCTTCACGCCATTGGTTTGGTCTGACGATCAAAATGCAAATGCTGAGGCTCTGCTGAAACCAAATGAGACCGCCTTGGTGAAATCCGGCATGGAAACTTATCAAGCGCAATGTGCCTTGTGTCATGGGAATAATTTGGAAGGCCAATCAAATTGGCAAACGCTAAATAGTGACGGGTTTTTGCCTGCACCTCCTCATGATGAAACCGGCCACACCTGGCACCATGCCGATGACCTTCTTTTCAAGTTGACGAAATTTGGAATCGCGAAACTTGCCGGTTTGAAAGACCATAAGACAAGTATGCCAATCTATGAGGAAACCCTCAGCGATGACGAAATAATTGCGGTGTTGAGTTACATAAAAAGCACCTGGCCCAAGAAACTTCGTGATCGTCATGACCAACTTAACCAGCGCACCGGAAAGGCAAAATGATGAATAGACGGAAATTTCTTTATGGAGCCGCAGGCCTTGGAGCGGTAGGTCTTGCAGCCACGATGTATCAGGGAACCGGTTTTTCGGAAGTAATATCTGGTAAGAAACTACAGATGCCGCCTTTATTGGATGCGACCCAAAGCGGGCGTTTTGAACTTCAGGCAATGGCAGGAAGCACGGATTTTACCGGGCGAGGAAGTGCACCAACAATTGGGTTTAACCAATCCTATTTGGGGCCAACTGTGAGAGTGAAAAGGGGTGCTGTTTCTGCCGGAATTTCCAATGCCATCAATGAACCTGTGACAGTTCACTGGCATGGGATGTTGATTCCTGGCGAACAAGATGGTGGACCGCATCAGCCGATAGATTCGGGCGAAAGTTGGTCGCCGGAACTTACCATCACCCAACCGCCGGCGACTATTTGGTATCATACGCATATTCATGGGCGTACCGCCACACAAGTCCATGCAGGTCTGGCGGGCATTATGCAAATTAGTGATGGTCGCGATGGGGATCGAGGACTGCCAAATTCCTATGGTGTGGATGATTTGACCCTTGTGCTTCAAGATCGTCGTTTCGACGAAAATGGGCAGATGATTTATATGCAAAATATGATGGATGTCATGCACGGTTTTACCGGTGACACCATGGTGATAAATGGACAGGTAGGGAGTGTTGCGAGTGTTCCCAAAGGTATCGTGCGATTGCGTCTGCTCAATGGATCTAATGCCCGGATTTATTCGCTTGGAATGAGCGACAATCGTGAAATGCATCTAATCGCTACGGATGGAGGTTACCTAACTGCACCCGTTGTACTGACACAGGTGCAATTAGCTCCGGGGGAGCGGATTGAAATTCTGGTCGATTTTTCCAGTGGCGGTGATGTCAGTCTGGTTAGCGGCGAAGACCCAAACCAGGGTCCAGGCGGCATGATGGGGCGTTTTCAGCAATTGAGGAATTTCTTTAGCAATTCTGAGTTCACCATCATTCCGTTTGTGGTCGATGAGCGGATTGCGTCCACACATGACAAAATACCGGATGCTTTGGATGGCAGGGAGCTAACTATGGCGGGGGCAATTTCCACAACACGTCATCTGTCACTCGATATGGGAATGGGGCCTGGAATGATGATGCGCGGCATGATGGGCGGTGGCATGTCAGATCAAATGACAATTAACGGTCAATCATTCGACATGAACCGTATTAATATTGAAGCAAAACGCGGCGCTGTCGAGCGCTGGATTATTCGAAATGATACGCTGGCACATCCCTTCCATATCCATGGTGCGCTGTTTCAAGTTGTGAAGGAAAACGGCCAAAAACCTCGACCAGAACATTTGGGCTGGAAAGATACTGTGCTTGTGGAGCAGGAAACTGAACTACTCGTTCGTTTTGATCACAAGGCCTCGCGCGAAAAACCGTTCATGTATCATTGCCACATTCTTGAACATGAGGATGCAGGAATGATGGGGCAGTTCACAGTGTCATAGGTGTTTTATGTGGCATGGCCTGCTACTTCATCAGATATTTTACTAATGCTGCAATGGTTAATATTACCAGCACAGCAATCAGCGCCATGCCACCCCATCCAAACCACATACCACCGCCTGGTATCATGCTATCACCCATCATTTTGTAACTCCTTTTCCGGTTGAGAAATCTGGCGTCGGATGAACCACAAAACCAGGAGCGGGATGAATATCCATTGCAGAAGTGGACTAAGCCCCGTTCCTAATGGCGGGACCAATGGCATGAGTTCTGAATAGGTCCATCGCAGGGAAATGTTTGTGTAATAATATTCAAACCCGACTGTGAGGGCAATTCCCACTCCCAGAAACAGCAGCAATTGCCCCACGGATGGTGCAAAAACCCAATCGCGTGAACGGGCGACCAGACTGGTTATAAAATATGCTACCAGAGCAAACCCCACATCACCAAATGTTGCCGACATACAAAGTTTGATGCCATCCCAATGGTTCATTTCAATCATTCCGGCATAAGTGGGTGCCTGAACAAACTCCCAGACAAAATGCAATAGGAATGAAAAAATAATCAAATTGAATGCAACTGTGTTGGTTACTTTATCCAATGCGCTCATTCAGAAAACTCCTGTCTAACCTATTGAGTCCGTTGGGACACTTCCGGTTTCATGCTAGCTCATTTCGGAGAATTTCGTAAGGGGGCATTACGTTGATACGGCCGTCGGGAAGCACTTGAAAATGCAAACTATACCGGCTCATCTCATGTTATGAGCGCATGGCTAAACTGATAAAATCAAAGAAAATGCATTGTATTAGTCACCTAATACCACTCCCTCCTCATTCGGTGGTAGCTATTCGTTGGAGGAGAAAATATGACCAAACTTGCACACAGCATGATACGGGTCCTGAATGAGGCCGCATCAGTTGCTTTCTATCAGGATGCTTTTGGCCTGAAGGTCGTCGACCGATTGGATTTCGATGGGTTCACGTTGGTCTATATGGCTCTGCCATCTTCAAGTTTTGAACTTGAACTGACCATAAATAAAGATCAGGACACCCCCTACGATCTCGGTGATGGTTACGGCCATCTGGCAATTATCGTGGATGATCTTGAACAGAGCCGAAACACCGTGACTCAAGCAGGGGCAGCCCCTCGTGACATCGTAGATTTCCGCCCAGGTGGCGAACGTGTGGCTCGCTTCTTTTTTGTTGCAGATCCTGACGGCTACCAGGTCGAAGTGATCGAAAAGGGCGGGCGGTTCCAATGATTAATAACGGGCGCGGTAACAAATCAGGCTTAAACCGGCGCGAGCTTATTGCTGCTGGCGGCGCGGTTGCGGCTCTAACTTTAACAGTAAACTGGCCGAGTGTTTCGGCCGCTCAAACAGCAAATGGAGGAAGTAATATGTTGTTTCATCTGGATTTCCATGTCGAGTACTCAGCCGATATGACACAAAATGATCTGTTCACAATCTGGGCCGAAGAGGCCGGTGCAGCGCTTGGCGCAAAAGAAGCAGGCGTTGTTGTTGATCTGTGGAAAGTAGTTGGCGAACGCCGCATAATCGCGATCGTAAAGGTCGAGAGCATGGAAATGCTCGATCAGATCTTGCTGGACTTGCCAATCATGCAGAAAATGGGCCAGCATGTGCACGTAGATGTGGCTGCGCTAAGAACCTATGAAGGTTTCGCAGCCGACGTAAAAGAGCGTTTGGGTCGCTAATTTCACAAAAGGAGACGTTCGAATGTGCCAACTTTTTATTGATGCAGATCCTGCTCTTTGGGCGTCTCAAACCCGGTCATTTCGTATGGACGGGATGGTTACCAGCGTGCGCCTGGAGGAGCTTTTTTGGCGCACGCTCGAAACAATTGGTGAGCGTGATGATCTAAGCGTTCCACAATTGCTGCATAGGCTTTACAATGAAAGCCTTGATGCAGGCCATGATGTTGGAAACTTCACGTCGTTCTTGCGTGTATGTTGTCTGCGGTTTCTTGATCTTCAATTGCGGGGGCTTATCCCGGTTGAAGCTCATGTGAAATTGTCATTGTTGCCTGCCGGCGATATTCTCGCCTTGGAAGCAAGTGAGCGATCCAAATCTGCTTCGGATTTAATCTGAACGAAGACTACCTGTTGTCGTAGGTTTTAGCCCGCTTCATTTTTCGGATATATAGTCGCCCTCGAATTTCTTCAGATCATCATCAATTTGATACCAATCAGGCTTTGACCCTGTGTGGATATGAACCGTTGGTCGTATTCCCGGATCATCGTCCAAAGCAGAAGCTGCGATCACATACATATCACCTGTGGCCATGTCGCCCAGAGAGGTTCCGCATTCCTTGCAAAAACAGCGCTCCAACTTCCATTCCGGTCCGGGAGGAAATTTTGCGATTTGGTCCTGCCCCGCTGTGACCCGAAGATCATCGGCTTTCCCGATCAATACCGCAGAAAATACGCCCGCTGCTTTGCGGCATCGTGAACAGTGGCAATAACTCAATGAAGATGGTTCTCCTGAGATTTCGAATTTCACCTTGCCGCATAGGCAGCTTCCTTTGATCATTTAATTTTCTTTCTATGGCTTATTTCAAAAAGAACATAACATGAACAATTTAGAAAATGAAGAGAAAAATACCGAAGTGGAAGTGCCTTCTTTTTGGTTCTTAGAGGCCGCTGTAGTGTTGTAATAATTTGGAGATGTGCGTTGCGGGGCCAAAGCAAACATTCAGGCAAGACTGGCGTTGCGTTTGTTTGAGTGACGGCTATGCGGACCAAACTGCCGGTGCACACTTAGTTAGATCACTGGTTATTCCCAGACAGAACCAGACCAAGACCACTTGCAACGAATAGTCCGCCAGTCATCTTGTAAACCCTTGTCATAATTCTCTTCGAAAGCTCCATTCCATGAACCCACGCACCTATAATTCCGTATAGAAACGCTACAGAGAATGCAGAAATACCAACCAAAATCACCATGGTTGCTAACTGAGCAAAGCTGTTCCCATCTGAAGAGAGAAACTGAGGAAACAGCGCTGTAAAGAATGCAATAGCCTTAGGGTTGCTGATTGCTACTGTGAACCCGCTCATAAAAAGCCTGCCTGTTTGGTTTTGTTTTGCATCCTTGTTGGAACCAAGTGAAACACGGTGCGCAGCAGAGCGCCACATCTGAATTCCTACGTAGACCAAATAGGCTGCACCAGCATACTTGATAGCTATAAAGAGGGTAGCAGAGTTGGTTATCACTATACCTAAGCCTGCTGAGGCTGCGATGGCCTGCATGATTGATGCTACTCCGTTCCCAAAGGCTGTATACAACGAGCGAAGCCAACCAAAACTCGCTCCATGTGAAAATGCAATTAACGTGCTTGGCCCCGGGATGAGCGACACCCCAACGACGGTCGCAACGAATATAATCCAGTAGCGAAAATCCATACGCCGAATGACCTTTGAAAACAGTAGAAGTCGTTACAATAGCAAGAAAGAACATGTCAGCAAAGTGCTCCAAGCAAACATTGCCTATTTCGATGAGAAAATTTCTTTTTCACGAATTTCTATGAGAATGTTGATTGCATAGCCGGTGCTGAGAGCAGGAGAACGCTGATGCAGGCGCCAACGACCAACCATAGAGAACCGGATCAGAGCAAATCATAATTTCGGTTGTGTCGAAAACATACCCTCCTGCGAAAGTGCCCAATGCGCTGCCGATGGCGTGGCCTTCTGAAATCAGTCCCATTTGCATGATGTTTATATCAACAACGAATTGCGTAACGGGATGCTTGTGAAGGCGTGCTCGGCGGCATGGCCAACCAATTTTGCGTATTATGCTGTTGGCTATGCAGAAACAATATTACGTCCTGCTGTCAGGAGTTTTATAAAATGGCTGAGAATTGTTTCCGCAGATGTTCAGCAACCAATTAACTGCGGACAACTAGAGATATAGGTTAGATGTCTGGCAAGTTCGCTACCATATCGCAATCGGATCTTTCTTTTGTTTGTGCAGGTCGCCACCGCTAATGCGATCCCAAAATCTGCCGCCAACCAGCTGCTCGGCATCATAGGTGCTGACAAGATAATCTCCTAATTCGCCATCCAGCCGCTCATTTTTCATTTCGAATGTCCATAGGGATAGCCTGCCACGTTTGTCCTCAGCCAGGACACTTTTTATGAAGGCGTGGGGCACAGGAACGTCGATACCATATTCATCGGTTTCATCTCCGACCGTTTCTACAGCCGCGCCGAAATAGAACACAGGTGCTGTGAGAACATAGGTCTCCAATATGCTTTCACGGTCATTGAGGTCTCTCACGGCTTCCTCAAGTTTGCGCCAAATTCTGCGGTTAAAATCGTCTTTTTGAGGTGACATATTTGATAGTAGAAATGTTTCGCTATTCTGTATTTCTTGAATGTCTTGGTTTGCGCTTGCCACAAGGTGTCCGCGGTCAAACCCACTGCCTCTGTAGGCTCCCAGGCCTGCACGAAAACGCTTTGGTATTCTTGTGTCGGCACGAAAATGGTTTTGGCGCTCAACGTCAGTTAATAGATGTCTGTTTCGATTGATAATCTCCAGCGTCCACTTTGCTTGCCTGAAATACCAAGAATACCCAATGGTGAAATATCGTCCCGTTAGGATCTCGTCACAAACAGGCGAGCCATAGCGAAGTTCTGGTTGTATTTGAAATGGGTTGTTCATGATAATCTCCAAAATACTGTTAGTAAGTTGCTGTTCAATTAGATTAAAAAGACGTGTGTTCACTTTTTACAAAAAATGATTTTGTATGTATTTGATAATACAACTGATTCCAAAAACATTACTATACTTTATATTGCAGATTTATGACAGATATGTAGAAAATCCAAAAAAGAACTGTCATTCCCTTATTGAGATGAGCTCTGTAATTTCTAAAATTACCAAAGCAATAATAGAAAATATTCTGAAATATTTGCTCTTCGGCGTATCTAATATTGTAACTATGGGGCAGGGCAGCTGTGCCGCTATCGCGGCCACGAAATCATTGATTTTAAGAACTCCGTGACAAGCTGAGTCGAAGATTTTGCTATGTGTAATTCTTTTAGAAATGAACCGGCAAGCGCCGTATTCTTTGAATAGTCCCGCATTGATTTAAGATCTGCGGTGAGTAAATACACCTGCAAAGTATTCATGTTTGCAATATGTATTCATAGCATGCTATTGTTATAACTGAGAAAAATTACGGCCTTTGAGCGGATTGACTGGTTTGATGATTGAAGACCACTGGAATCTATTGGCTCTATAGCGCTCGCTGAAACCCGGATATATCTCAATGCCATGCCGGGCGAAAACCCTATGGCTGCCTAATTTAAACCAAACTGCTTTCGGCAAACCCGTGGTGGTTCAGCCGTCGCGACTTGCATAGTTTGGAAAACATCATTTGCTAAGAAAAATTCATATATCTGTTGTGCCAAGCATTTTTGGTGTGACATTATCGATAGCTCTTGGGCTGGCGGGTGTAATTATCCTATTCACTCATCAGCAAAACCAACAACAAGCATTTACGACTGCAGGCATTTTGATGGATCAATCCATTGAGACCGCGCGGCGTAGAATTGAGGGGCTTATCAAGCCGGTTGAAGGGATTATTCAACATGCGCCCCTTCAACCAAGGCTCTATAATTTTTCCTCTGTAACGGGTCAGACATCGCGACGTTTGCAAATCGCTCTTGTGCGCGATTTTCCCCAAGTCTCATCAATCATCATCGGATATGACAATGGAGATTTCTATCAAGTTGGCGCCGCTCGGCACCGGCCAGAAGAATATTTGAAATCTATTTCGGCACCGAGCGGAACTGTGTTCCTGGAGAGAATTATTACGCGATCTGGTGCTAACGGTGATCTGGTTGTAGATCGGTTTCTGGATGGAAACGGCAAAACAATTGATGCCAGAACAAGCAAGACATCTGATTATGACCCTCGCGAACGGCCATGGTTTAAGGCTGCGAATGCAACTGACAAAGTTGCGCGAACGGATGTGTATTTATTTTCTAGTACCGGCAAGCCTGGATTGACCTTAAGTCAGCGGTTTGCAACCGGTGTTATCGGCATCGATATTACGCTGAAGGAACTGGATGATTTCCTCGCCAGCGCCCCTCAAGCCAAAGACGGCGCGTTGTTGATCGCGCAACCTGATGGCAATATTCTTGCCAGATCGTGGGACCAATCAACTTCACAGGTGAATACCGCAATTGCCGATTTCGAAAGCTTGTCCGGAGTGTTGGGCAAACGCGATGATTCAGCGGAAGCTGGACGGATCGATATCAACAATCAACAGTGGATGTTCCGGCAGGCCCCGGTCAATCTTGGAGCACAAGCTGGAGAACGCATAGTTGTTGCGATGCCAGTCAAAGTTATCACGTCTGAGATCAGCGATCTCTCGGTGCAGACTTTGTATATTTCCCTATTTATGTTGCTCGCATCAATTCCCATAATCTGGTTGATATCACGACGTATATCCAAACCAATTTTATCATTGGTCGAGGATGTTAATAAGTTAAAAAACTTTGACCTGGAGGATAGCGTTTCAACGACTTCTGTAATTCAGGAAATTTACTCGCTAGAAACAGCCATGGAGCAGACAAGGCTCAATCTAAAGACATTTAGTCTCTATGTTCCCAAAGCGCTGGTAAAACAATTGGTGAGTTCCAAGCATAAACCGGAACTGGGTGGAGAGCTTCGTGAAGTCACTATCATGTTCATGGATATTCAAAACTTCACAGCAATGTCTGCACATCTTGAGCCGGAAGAAGTGATGTTGCGCATGTCTCGATATTTCGAGAAAGTGACACAAATTCTCCTGGCGCATGATGCAACGATTGATAAATATATTGGGGATGCTGTGATGGCATTTTGGAACGCCCCTAACGATCAGCCTGATCATGCTGCTACAGCCTGTAAGGCAGCAATTGAAATCATCAAAGTTGCCAACGCTGAAACAGATTTATGGGAAGGCTCCAAAGCGCTCGGCATTCGTACTCGCATTGGCATTCATTGCGGTGATGCAATCATTGGAAATGTGGGTAGTTCGGATAGGATGAATTACACAGCGCTGGGTGCTTCAGTAAATCTGGCATCACGGCTAGAGGGCTTAAACAGGGAATTGGGCACCGACATTTTGATAAGTTCAGCAATGGCCAGCAAGATCGGCGATCGGTTTTTGTTGAAGAGCGCAGGCAATGCTACGGTCAAAGGGTTTGATGAACCTGTCGCTGTGTATGAACTGCGCGGCGAAAAATAGCATAGTTATCTGGATGAGAAATGTAAGCCTTGGATGACTGGATGCCCAGATTTGGTGTGAACCCTATTTGAGTTTATCTGGGCATCCGCTTTTTGTTATTTCGTGATGATCTCCGGCCCCATCACGGCATTTGGCAACACGGTCGAAATCCACGGTATGTAAGTGACCATGATCAAGAACACGAACATTATTGCCAAGAACGGTAATGATGCACGAACGACGCCCATCATCGACATATTTGCGACGCCCGCTGTGACGAATAGGTTCAGCCCAACAGGAGGCGTAATCATGCCGATTTCCATGTTTACCACCATGATGATGCCCAGATGAATAGGGTCGATCCCAAGCTCCATGGCAATCGGGAACACCAATGGCGCAACGATAACCAGCAAACCGCTAGGCTCCATGAACTGCCCACCGATCAGCAGGATAACGTTGACGACGATCAAGAACATGATCGGGCCAAAACCATAGGAGAGCATGGCCTCGGTTATCATTTGCGGGATTTGTTCATCGGTAATGACATGCTTCAAAATAAGAGCGTTGGCGATCACAAACATAAGGGTGATGATCAACTTACCCGCATCGCGCAATGTGTTGATGGTATCTTTATGCCAAAGCGCTGTTATCAATACCTGCGGTCTGGTTAGAATTGATCCACCGTCTGCCAGTGGTCCCATGTCGCGGTAAACGAAAGTGGCTACAAGGAATGCGTAAACAGATGCAACAGCTGCGGCCTCTGTTGGTGTAAAGATGGCGCCTGTCACGCCGGGAATTCCGTAGATACCAACCATGATGATCACGATCAGCATTAGTCCCCATACGGCATCTTTAAAACTAACCCAAATTTCACCTATGCCTTTGAATTCTCCCGTAGGCATGTTTTTGATCCGGGCCATGACATAGATACCGATCATCAACATGGTACCTGCAAGGAGGCCCGGAATAACACCGGCTAAAAACATCCGCCCGACAGAGACTTCCACCGCAGCTGCATAGACCACCATGACAATTGAAGGGGGGATCAAGATGCCTAATGTTCCAGCATTTGCGATCACACCGGCAGCAAACTCTTTGGTATAACCAACTTCCCGCATCGCTGCGATAACGATGGACCCAATTGCAACAACGGTTGCAGGCGAGGAGCCGGAAAGCGCTGCAAAGATCATGCAGGCCAATACACCGGCGATTGCCAAACCACCGCGAAAATGCCCAACAAGCGCAATTGAAAAGCGAATGATCCGCTTCGCGACGCCACCCGTGGACATGAAGCTGGAGGCCAGAACAAAGAACGGGATTGCCAGAAGGGTTGAATGGCCTTCAAAAGCTTCGAACAGTATCTGGGCCACAGAGGCCAGCGAACCGTCAGAAAATACAAGCAAAAACATGATTGACGAAAAGCCAAGCGAGACAGCAATCGGCACGCCAAGCAACATCAAACCAATAACCATGGTAAAGAGGAGAAGCATTTCCATTAGTCTTGGTCCTTCATCTTGGCAGCAGCTTCTGCTACCTCGTCTTCAACCTCGTGGCTTACAATGAGTAAGTGTTGTTCGTGTCTCCAGACACGCAACCCTGCCTGAGCAAATCGCCATAACAGCAACGCCATTGAGATTGGCAATACGATATACGGCACGAGTTTTGGCAGTTTTTCGTAGGTTTCGCCTTCGTTGAACACACCTTCCAACCAACGCATAAAGAAGGGAACGGGGATGTCCTGCGTCTCGTACCAACCGCGACCACGGGAATTTTCAACAAACCCCGTCGGGAACCATCGACCGCTTGTAGGTGGCAGATTGGCGTAGGGTGCCCAGTAATCCCAAGCTCCTTTTAACAGTAGAAGAGAATAGACCAGGCAGATGATTATAACGAAGAGATTTAAGTTACGTTTGCCCTGCTGAGGGAGCATATTAATGATGACGTCTACACCCAAATGCAGGTTTTTCTTCACGGCATAGCTGGAGCCAAGCAATACGAGCCATGCAAAAAGAAACACGGTCAATTCCAGCGCATAGAAAATGTTGGAGTTAAATCCGTAGCGTGCCGTGACGTTGGCAAATGTCATCAATGTCATGACGCCCAGAATTACGGCGATCGTTGTTTCTTCAATACGATCCAGCCGGCTGCTTACCTCGTTAGATTTGGTCATCCTCTGCCTTCCTCCCAAAAGTCAGGTGCCGATGTTAAACCGGCACCTGGAACCAGCGTCTAATCCCGAAAGAGATCAGTTAGACATTTGGTTGATTTTTTGTGCGGCATCGATGTTTTCCTGGCCAACGTCGCCAGCAAATTTTTCCCAAACAGGTTTCATCACATCAACCCAAGCCTGACGCTGTGCTGCATCCAGCATGCGAACAGTTCCGCCAGCATCGATGACCGATTTCTTTGCGGCTTCGTTAACTGCTGTGGATTCTTTGTTACGGGTTGCTGATACTTCGGACACAATCGTTAGGAGTTGTTCGCGAACATCTTTCGGCAGACCGTCGAGCCAATCCACGGACGTGACCAATAGGTAATCAATGATGCCATGGTCGGTTTGTGTAATTCCGTCCTGAACCTCAAAGAATTTTTTGCCATAGATATTTGACCAGGTATTTTCCTGACCGTCGACAACACCTTGTTGCAGAGCGCCGTAGACTTCAGAAAAAGCCATCTTTTGTGGGCTACCGCCGATTGCTTCCATCTGGGCTACCAGAACGTCGGATGATTGAACGCGGAATTTCAAACCGTTTGCATCTGTTGGTGAAATCAGGGGTTTGTTGGCTGACATTTGTTTCATGCCATTGTGCCAATATGCCAGCCCCTGCAAACCACGCTTCTGCATACTGTCAAGCATGGCCTGACCAGAAGCAGATGCCTGAAAACTTTCAACCGCATCGATATCTTTGAACATAAACGGCAGATCAAAAATACGGAATTTCTTGGTGAATTTTTCAAACTTTGAAAGTGAAGGTGCCGCAAATTGGACGTCGCCTTGCAACACTGCTTCGAGTACTTTGTTATCATTATAGAGCGTGGAGTTCGGGAAGACCTCCATGCACATTTTTCCGTTCATTTCTTCATTTACACGTTTGGCCAATAGGGTGGCTGCGATCCCTTTAGGGTGCTTATCCGTATTGGTAACGTGGCTGAATTTGACGACAATCTCGCCATCATCACAGTTTGCCATGGCGGTTGCTGGCAAGCTTACGATTGCCGCAACGCATGCAGCTTTTAGAAAGTATTTCATAGATATTCTCCCATTGTGCGGCATCCTCTTACGCCGTGTTCATTTAGAAAGACCGGAGCGGATATTTAGCTCAACCCATCAAAATTACTTTTTTTAAATACATAAAAAACAAAGACATACGAAGTAATGGAGAGAAATTTGAAAGGGAAATCCGAAAATTCGGACAAACTTCTTGCCAGGAATGATACAAGAAACCTATACAGAAACCTCCTGAAACAGGATTGCAACCTCTTTGATACGATACTCTCTCATCAGTTTTGGCATCTATGCGATCCTATCTTTGGGCGTTGCGCTATGGGCTTATAATGATGCTCTAGAGTCTGCGTTATCAAGCGACCGTATGGCTGGTCAGGTGAGACTTTCCGAGGCGGGCAGCCGTTTGCGTGGGCAGCTTGATGTATACCGTGCACTGGCAAATATCACCGCCAAGACCCCAAAGATGGCGCTGGCTCTTGATCCAGCAGCGAAGGTGAATGTCGAAAATGACTTGTCTTTGCTAAGCCTGACTTATGGGGCATGGGATATTGATTTAACCAACCCTGATGGCCTCGTGATTGCATCTTCCTCCCCGCGTCATGCCAGCTATGTTTATTCTAAAACTCTGGTTCGCGCTGCAATGAATGGGCGACTTGGATATGCAATTGAAATAGATGAAGGCCAACGCCTGATCCGTTTCAGCCGCGGCGTTGCTGGTCTTGGTTCTAAGACCGTCGGAACAGTCCTGGTATCTGCGAATTTAGCAGCACTGGAATTTGAATGGCCTGTGACCCCTGAACCCCTGATTTTTTTCAATGAAGAAGGCTTATCGATTTCTGCCAATCGCCCCGGGCTACTGCTCTTAACAAATAAGAGCGATGCTGAAAAAGCGAAATTCCCTCTTTATGAGCGGCACGAAATTGCTGGTGCA
The DNA here is from genome assembly GCA_016763155.1 of Rhizobiaceae bacterium. Classification (GTDB taxonomy): domain Bacteria; phylum Pseudomonadota; class Alphaproteobacteria; order Rhizobiales; family Rhizobiaceae. The sequence continues at coordinate 3,475 of JAESUH010000160.1, read as the reverse complement.
ATACTTTGGACTTTTGCGCCAGTTGAAGGGGATGTAAATGAGGTTCAGACCTTGAGGGTCGATATTCCTCAGCTCCAAATGACCGCGCAAATTATATTGGATACGAGTGTAGCCAGAGCTTCTGCTCTGCTTCGAGCGGGGTTGGCTGCGGCACTAATGGCAGCAATTGGGCTGATGGGTGCAATTTTCGTGCAGCAGCGCCGCAGGCTCGCATTGGAAGCTCGACATTCCGCAACACTGGAACAAAGGGTTGAGGAGAGGACAGGGGAGTTAAGAGCTACTCAGGATGAGCTGGTTGAAGCATCAAACCTTGCAGCACTTGGTCGTTTGTCCGCGGGAATAAGCCACGAATTAAACCAGCCGCTCGCCGCCATTTTGAATTTTGCAGAAAACGGCAAGCAATTGATCGCACGTTCCCGCACTTCAGATGCTGCTGAAAACCTGTCTCAAATTGCAGATCAGACCCGGCGGATAACCCGTATCATCCGCAATCTGCGTGCCTTTGCGCGGCGGGAACATACGCCTTCCGAGCGCATAGAGCTTGTTGCGGTCATAAAAAAAGCACTGGAACTGATGCATTCCGATATTATGTCTGCTGGCGTGTCGTTCAGCACTGCTATGCCTGATCACGATATTTTTGTATTGGCCGGGAAAGTACGACTGGAGCAAGTTGTATTAAACCTTGTGTCTAATGCCATCGACGCCATGTTGAATTCCGATAAAAAGACACTTTCCATCGCGCTAAAAGAGCTGGACGGTCAGGCCGTTTTAACAATGCAAGATACAGGCACTGGCATTAAAGCTCCGGAACGGGTCTTCGAGCCGTTTTATACAACCAAGGAATTGGGCTCATCCAAAGGGCTGGGCATGGGGCTCGCCTTATCCTTCGGTCTTGTCTCAAGTTTTGGCGGTCAACTTAGTTGCCGCAATCTTTCGCAGGGTGCAGAATTTACCATGACCTTACCAATCTTGCCGGAGGGACAATGACACGCAAAGTATTGATTATTGAAGATGATGCAGCATTGCGTGCCTCGATTGTGCAAACGCTGGAACTCGAAGATTTGGAACCGATCCCCACCAGTGGATTTACCCAAGCTCGGCGGTCAATTCGCTCGAATTTCAAAGGCGTGATCCTGTCGGATATCAAGATGCCGGATTACGATGGTTTTGACGTTTTGCGTTTTGTCCAAACCCGTGACCCCGACTTGCCAGTAGTCTTGCTCACAGGATATTCAGATGTTCCCACCGCAATGCGCGCGATCAAAGAAGGGGCCTATGATTATCTGGAAAAGCCCTGCGATCCGGGGCGGCTAATCGATACGCTACGCCGGGGATTGGAACATCGTAAACTAGTATTAGAAAACCGGGCCTACCGGCATGAACTGGACACAAGGCAAGCTAGTGCCCAAAGCGGCACACTGGCTGAACAATTGGAAAATAGCGAACGGCAGATATTAGAAAGAGCACTGAGTGATGAAAACGGCAAAGTAAGCAAAGCTGCAAAACGCTTGGGCATTCCACGCAACACCCTATACGACCGCATGACCCGACTGCGCCTTGTAGCCAAATCCTTTCGTTCGGGAGATGCTGACGACGAATAGGTGGGAATGCTCTTCGTGCAGCAGAAGAGAGCTGCACCAGCACATTCTCTATTGCTGCAATTCGCTTCATACTACTTTCAGGCTGCAGAGCTGGGGAAGCTCTCACGCTTCAATGGGAATGGCTGGATTATGAGCATAACATTGCCAAACTTCCTGACGGCACAACTGGTCAGAAGGTTCCTATGATAGGTTCAGGAGCAATGATATTGCTTGAAACATTGCCTAGGATCAAGGGATCTCCACTGGTCTTTCCGTCTTCTGTTGGTGGAACTGCCAGGATCAGCATTCAAAAAGTCTGGCGTCGGATGCGAGCTCTAGCAGAACTTGATGATCTCCGGCTTCATGATCTGCGGCATAATTTTGCTAGAGTAGGTCATTATTTAACTGAATCGAAATGATTTTTTTTGATTGTTTTGTGATTCAAGCTACTTGCTGAATATGGAGGCCAGCAAGTATGACCAGACCTTATTCAATTGATCTTCGCGAACGCGCTGTTGCTGCAGGTAAGACTACCAGAGTAGTTGCCGAGCGTTTCGGCATTTACCCGATTGAGCAAACCTTCGCCAAAATCAAACACTGGATGCGTATAGCACAAAAACGAACAATTGAGGAAGCATGGAGACAAGTTGGCAATATCGTTGGATCAATAACATCAAGACAATGCTCAAACTATCTTGTGAACACAGGATATGATTCAGTTAAAAAATGGCAGACTCTAGAGTGCTAGGTATTCGGGTGCGTTATACTATCGCCTCACACTCGCGCCGTAACTTCACCGCGTTTAAGCTCTCGTCAATCTCAACATCATCATAGGTCAGGATCGTATCGATGGGTATATCGCGGATAAGCTTGATATCGCCCGTAAGCCCCAGTGGCAGGGCGCGCATTGGCACTGAAATCCGGCTGGGACGCAATTGGCCTGCGACGCAGTATCCGCCTTCGCCATCTAGCATCTCACCTGCCTTCATGGCTTTCTTCGAGACGGCCACAACATCCGACCGAAACTCTTTGCTTGCTCCTGTCGCCTCTTTGCGTATGCCAACCGACCCTACGCTGAGACCCAATTCCAGCCCGATCAAATGAAAGCGCTTGAAGTTACAGTAGTAGAGACCGCTATCATCGGTCGAGACCATGTATTCTTCAAAGCAGTTTTTCTGGTATTCTGACGTTGCTTTCACAACGACCCATACGCCGTTGCGGATGTCATTGGGGATCATTGAGCCGTCATCTGCTATGGCGGAAATTACCTCGACCATCCCAGCTTCTTCCAACACACCGCCTTCATTGCGGGGACGCATCAAAGATGAAATGTCTTCAATGGAGCCTGGAGGGTATGTTAGCCCATTCGTCGGCGCGTTCAACCCTGTGGCATTGGAAATCGCCGCACATTCAATGGCCGGTTTTGTGCCGTCAAGAAAACTGTTGAACATCTTTGGGTTCAAACGTCCGCGTTCGGCCTTTTCCGGCGTCACACCCCAGTAATCCCAGATCGTGTCAGGAGTGGAAAAGCGGTATTCTGGCTTCCACTTATGCCCCCTCCCGGCAGCCGCGACTTCGAACCCGCAGGTGCGCGCCCAATCCACGAGATCTACTGTCATGGCGGGTTGATCGCCATAGGCTAAGCTGTAGATCACGTCGGCTGATTTCGCCCGTGCAACCAGAGCCGCACCGCAGACTGCGTCCGCCTCAACTGTGGCTGAAATGACATGCTTGCCGACTGCGAAAGCCGCCAGCGCATGATCGACGGCGACCACCGGATTGCCAGTGCATTCGATAACGATATCGACGCCGTGATGGTTGATCATTGCAATTGCATCTTGCCCGACATGCGTCTCACCAGATTGAAGGGCGGCATCGAGCGAAGGCGCGTCTAT
>JAESUH010000001.1 GCA_016763155.1 Rhizobiaceae bacterium | reverse complement strand
GTCAAAAGCGGCGACGCACCGCCTGGCATTGAGAAATAGACGCATCCAATTTCCTGCATCGCTTCAACACATTCATGGCCCATGCCCCCCTTTCCGCCAACAGATGTCAAACCCAAGCCTCTGATAATGGTAGGCATGAGAGCATCAAAACGGGTGGAAGTGGTTGGATTGACGTAGTTGGGCAGCCATCTGCCATTTTCCTCACGGCAATTACTTCCCATGTGGAAGAAGGCCTGACCGTGCAGATCAAATGGAAGATCCTCTTCGCTTTCCAGCGCTTCAATGATGCGCTCTTGGGTGATCATCCCAGCGGATACGGTCACCTCCCCGTCCAACAGAACCATATCACCCAAAGAAAGGGACCGCGCCTCCTCAGGAGACAATGGTAATTTCAAATGCACAAAGTCTGCTTGAGGCTCATCACTCAAGACGTGTCACCTCTCCATCATTGCTGATGCGCAGCGTTGTCCGGCGGTTGATCCAGCAATTGAAACAAACCGCGACAGGGACAAAACTGTGCCCGTGGGCATAATCGACATGCACCGCCAGAGCGGTGGTGTCTCCGCCTGTTCCCATCGGGCCAAATCCTGTTTTATTGACGGCGATAAGCAGGCGTTCTTCCATGTCCTGAATCATCGGGTCAGAGTGTTTTGAGCCGATTTTGCGTAATGTTGCTTTCTTGGCCATTTTCGCAGCGTGGTCAAACGACCCGCCAATTCCCATACCGATGATAACCGGCGGGCAGTGCTGTGAACCCGCTTCAAGTACGCAATCCATAAAGTAGGCTTCGATTTCCTCGATTTTCGGATAGACAAAAATCTTCATATCGGCCCAGCGGCCAGAACCCAGAGCTTTGGGCGAGCATGTGATTTCCATATAGTCAGCCCCATCGATCACATCGAAAGACAATGCGGGCATATCACGACCGGTGTAGCTGCGTTCCATGGTCAATGGGTGGGTGATGAATTTGAGAATTGGTGGCTCTATTGTTTCCACCAAATCTGCAAAGCCATCCACAAATGCGCGGCGAATATCACCATCCAGTGTCAATTGCGTCCCGATCTTCACGAAATAGGTGGGAAATCCGGCATCGGAACAGGCGTGCCTATCTTCTGTTTCAGCGGCACGGGCGGCAGCCTGCATGAATTGCAGCGTGCGACGGGAAGCAAGCTTTGTTTCTTTCTTCTCAGCCTGAGCCAAAGCTTCCAGCGTATCGTCCGGCACCTTTTTCAGCGACCATTCATACAGGTCCCGGGAAGCTTTCCTTATGATGTCATAGGTAATCGGCACAGTGTTCCTCACCCCGTAAATTGGTATTTCACCCTACGTTGAACCTCCCGCTGCGATAAACCTTTGGCCATGAATGTTTCGCAGAACGGAATGCTGATTGGGAGGGGTTGAAGCAATGCGATCTGGGGTTTCTGATTGCCTTTCACTTTAGATCAGAAATCCGATGACAAGGTCAGTCCATGAATCGTGCATTAATTGTCGATGTACCTGAGGTAACGAATTTCGTTAGTGCACTTTTCGAAGCGGCGGGATTGGCTCCGGATGCCGCAAAGCGCGTCGCCGATGCATTGATTGATGCCGACGTTTCAGGTCGCGGGTCTCACGGCATTCAATTGGCAGACCTATATCTTGAGCGGCTGGTCAACGGCACAATGTCAACGGCATCAAAGCCTGAACTTGTCAGCGAGGATGGTGGGTGCGTTGTGCTTGATGCAGCTGATATGGAGGGCCATCTAGCGGCAGAGGAAGCGATGAAGATCGCTATCGCCAAGGCACGTGAATTTGGCGTTTCAGCGGTTTCAATGCGCCGCGTATTTCATTGCGGGGTTATGGGGCGCTATATTCGTATGGCTGCTGAGGAAGGATGCGCGGCGTTTGCAATGTGCAATGTCAAACCCCTCATGGCAGCACCGGGTGGTTTGGAACGGCTGGTAGGCACCAACCCGATTGCCATCGGTTTCCCGGTGGAAAATCATGCGCCGGTTATTTTAGACATGGCAACGACTGAAGGGGCGATGGGGAGCATTCGCCAAAAACTTGCGGCAGGTGAAAAGTTACCTGAAAACTGGGCGTTAGATGCTGAGGGTAATTCGACAACCGATCCGGCAGAGGCCCTTGCCGGCTTTCTTCTGCCGGTAGGTGGAGCCAAAGGGTTCGGATTATCATTCGTCATTGACCTGTTGTCAGGGGCACTGGCCACGGGCGGTTTCGGGTCAACGCTTGGGGAACTTGCGGGCGACAAACCTTATAATGCGTCACTTCTGTTTATCGTTTTGGATATCAATCGCTTTAGAGCGCTCGACGCATTTCTTAAAGAAACGCGTGCTGGCGTGGAGCGGGTCCAAAACTCGAAAAAGGCAGAAGGAACCGACCGGATATTTGTGCCGGGAGAACGCAGCGCGGAAGCGATTGAAACCAATAATGGCACCATCCCTGTTTCACTCACCGCTGCCAAGGCTCTAAGGGAACGAGCTTTTAAACTGAGCGTCCCGATACCGGCAATTTTGGAGATTTAAGAATGGAAAAGCGTAAGAAATATGAAGATTTTAGATCCGCACGCTGGCTGGATCGTGATGATTTTCGCTCATTCATGCATCGCTCGCGGGCGATGCAAATGGGGTATGGACCTGAGGACTGGGAAGGCAAACCCATCATTGCCATCGTCAACACGTGGTCAGATACACAACAATGCCACATGCACTTCAAGGACCGTGTGGAATGGGTGAAGCGTGGAGTATTGCAAGCTGGCGGCTTTCCGCTGGAAATTCCGGCGATGTCTTTATCTGAAGTGTTTATAAAGCCCTCCTCCATGCTCTATCGCAATATGTTGTCCATGGAAGTTGAAGAGGTTTTGCGCTCACAACCGGTGGATGGCGTGGTGCTAATGGGCGGCTGCGATAAAACCACACCAGCATTGACCATGGGTGCCACATCAGTGGGACTCCCGTTTATTTTTCTGCCTGCCGGTCCAATGTTGAGTGGAAACTATGCTGGCAAGGCCCTTGGTTCCGGCACGGATGCTTATAAATATTGGGACAAAAAGCGCGAAGGAAATGTATCTGATAAAGAATTGCAGGGTGTTGAGGCAGGTATCGCACGATCAGACGGTCATTGCATGACGTTCGGCACGGCAAGTACGATGACGGCGGTCGCCGAAGGCTTGGGTCTCTGTCTTCCCGGAGCCTCATCAATTCCAGCACCAGATTCCAGTCATCGACGGATGAGTGCGGATTGCGGCCGCCGGATCGTCGATATGGTCTGGGAAGATTTGACGCCTGAAAAAATCATAACCAGACCGGCGGTGCAAAACGCAATCACACTTGCAATGGCGACCGGCGGTTCAACCAATGCCCTGATCCATATTATCGCTATGGCGCGGCGGGCAAACATACCAATCGACTTGGACGATATTGACAAAGTGGGCCGCACAACCCCTGTGATTGCCAATATACGCCCCTCCGGCAAAAAGTATCTGATGGAGGATTTTTATCATGCTGGTGGCTTGCTCGCATTGATGGTGCAATTGGGTGATAAGCTTGATCTGTCGGCTCTTACTGTCACAGGGAAAACTCTCGGGGATGGGCTGGAAGGTATCATTGTTCATAATGATGACGTGATCAGACCCCTATCAAACCCGGTTTATGGCGAAGGTTCACTTGCCGTATTGAAAGGCAATTTGGCACCAACGGGCGCCGTCATTAAACCTGCGGCGTGTGATCCAAAGTTCCTTGTGCATAGCGGACCTGCACTGGTAGCCGATTCCTACCCGGAATTAAAAGTAATTGTGGAAGATCCGGATTATCCAATAACACCGGATACCGTGTTGGTATTGCGCAATGCAGGACCACAGGGCGGCCCGGGCATGCCCGAATGGGGGATGATCCCAATGCCCCGTGCTCTGCTTAAAGACGGCCACCGCGATATGGTGCGGCTGAGCGATGCCCGCATGTCAGGCACGTCTTATGGTGCTTGCGTTTTGCACGTGTCGCCGGAAGCATTTATCGGCGGGCCTTTGGCATTGATTGAAAACGGCGACATTATTGAACTGGATGTTCCAAACCGTTCGCTCAACGTCAAAATTTCTGACGCCGAAATGGCACGTCGCAAGAGCGAATGGGTAGCACCTGTTTCAAAGTATGAACGCGGATATGTCAGCATGTTTGGCAAACATGTTGAGCAGGCAGATAAAGGCTGTGACTTCGACTTTTTGCGGACAGACTATGGCGGACCGAACCCAGAGCCGGATATCTTCTAAGCAAGCTCCTGGAGCCAGCGGTTTTCGCCATCGTGAAATTTTTTCAACTCTTCCGGCCGATCATCACCGAGTAGATCATGACTGAGGTTATAGCCCCGACGATCCTGTAAATAAGCCAAAAAGCGGTAAGTGGGCCGATACTTCGCCAACAAATCCCAATCTATGGGAAGCTCATTGGAGGGATCGAGCGCTCTCATGACGTCGCGCTCGAAGATCACTTCAAATGTCAGCAAACGCCAAACATCGTCGCGGCGCTCGACGCGGCAATGGTACCTGCAAAAAATGTGGTAATCGACTTCCACGCCTTCAAGCATAGTACGATTGAAAATCATCCCCGGACTTTCGACCGTGGCTCTGTCTAAATTAGTCTGCACAAAACCGGGAAATATCCAATGTTTGCTGCCCGGTACTTTTTCCAACAGCTTTTGCGTCGCCGGAATGTAGTCTACCCCATTGCCATCATACCAGCTCGTGCGGATGTGGGCGTCCGGATGAAAGCACCCGGCCATCACATCCCAGAGCCCTTGATCACGCGCAAATCGCTCCTTGCTAACAAGATCGCGAATTTCTTCGCGGTCCAGCATTGCGGCAAGTCGTGCTTCGGATTTGGACGTCATTACAATTCCTTCAATTTGCGAACTTCAGGCAGAGAACCAGATGTGCAATTTTCTGTCAATTTGGCTCGTCACGTATTCCGCCTGCCAAAATAGACGGGATTGCATCTTCCAATACAATAAATCTTGGCAGCAAATATATGCGACATAGCAAGGAGTAAATTTCACAATGATATCATGTCCACCGCCGCATCCTGATCCCAGCAAACCCAAATGGCAATTGCCTGATGGTGCTTGCGATAGTCATTGTCATGTTTTGGGCCCTGCGGATATTTTTCCCTACAGCGACAACCGCGCCTATGACCCGCCAGATGCTCCCAAAGAACGACTTTTTGCCCTCCATAAACATCTGGGAATATCACGTGCGGTGATCGTGCAGGCAAGCTGTCATGGTGTTGATAACAGCGCCATGATAGACACATTACAAGCCTTTCCTGAGACAATGAGAGGCGTTGCAAGTCTGCCTCTTGATTGTACTGAAGCGCAGATAGCTGCCCTCGACAAGGCTGGCGTACGCGGTGCACGTTTCAATTTTATGAGCCGCATCCTAAAGGCCCCTCCCCTTGAGGCCATTGATCGTGTTCTGGAGCGTATCGCGCCCTTTGGCTGGCACGCAGTACTGCATTTTGATCCTGATCAAATTCCGGAACTTAAGGGTTGGATAAACGGGATTTCAATTCCCCATGTCATCGATCATATGGGCCGTTTATGCGGCGATGATTATGACGGTGAATATTTTCGTGGTCTGTGTGAGATAATGGAGCACGACCTTGCATGGATGAAGATTTCAGGCGCAGAGCGCGGGTCTAAAACAGGCGATCCTTTCGCTGATATGGTGCCGATTGCACGGGCATTGGTAGAGATCGCGCCCGACAGAACCCTGTGGGGCACCGATTGGCCGCACCCCGTTTTGAAGCAGCCCATGCCCGATGATGGTCACCTTGTCGACCTGTTGTTTGAGATGGTTCCGGACGAAACAACCCGGAATGCCATTCTTGTTGACAACCCTGCCCGTCTTTACGGTTTTTAGACAGGGCAATTAGGTCATAGACACATAAACAGCGTCTATGACCTAGTGTCTTTAAGGTGTGACTGCACCTGTCTGTTCTCGCCGGTTGAGGACGTATGCTGTCCCCACGATAGGCACGATCAGTGCCAGCCCGGCCAAGAGTAGATCAAAGTCGCTCCAACCCGGAATAGCTTCGCCGGGAAGTGCGATCAATACCGCGCCTGCCAGAATTGGAAAACGTATCAGAGCACCCTTTGCGTTTTGGGCAAAAAGCCGCCCGACGCCCGCCATGTATCCCTGAATGGCACTTGCAAAGACGAAGACACCAAACACTGCCAAGAGTATAGAATACACGATATTCTGCCATTCCCCGACCAGAATTAAACCTGGATCAAGCACGAAGAAGAAAGGGATAAAATAGATTATCGAGCCAATTCGCATGGATTCAAGCCCGGTGCGCATGGGTGGTGTTTTGGCAATGGTCGCTGCAGCAAATGCTCCGAGCGCCACAGGCGGCGTGATGAAACTCAACATGCCCCAGTAGAAAATGAACAGGTGCACAGCAAGCGGGTTTAGACCAACCTGAATAAGCGCCGGTGCCAACATTATGGCCAGGAAAATATAACAGGCTGTAGCCGTCATCCCCACGCCCAAAATCAAGCTGGTTATGGCACCCATAATTAGCAACAAAATGGGAGAACCACCGGCAATGAACAACAAGTCATTGACCAATGTTCCGGCAAGACCGGTCATGGACAGTCCGCCCACGATCATGCCAACCGCACCAAGCGTTGCAGCAAGGGTTGCAAACAGCCGGCCCAGACTATCAATGAATGCCAGAACCTTCTCTTTACCCCAGCGATCGGTTTTGGATATGACCTGATTGATTACCAGCAGGACCACGGTCGCATAATAAGGCGCCAACAATTCCCGGCGCAATACCAGCAGCATGAACACCAAGAGTAAAATGGCAAAGATATGATGCCAGCCTTCTTTGATTGTTTTACTAAGGCTGGGCAAATCTTCCACGGCCATGCCTGCAAGACCATCGCGGGCAGCGCGTGCATCTATCTGGATGAATAGGCCGAAAAAATAGAGAAATGCCGGAACAACGGCCGCAATGGCAATCGTTGCATAAGGAACTTGCAGGAAATTGGCCATAACAAAGGCTGCAGCACCCATCACTGGCGGCATCAATACGCCACCGGTGGAGGCGCAAGTTTCAATCGCGGCGGCGGTGACGCCCTTCATGCCGGAGCGCTTCATGGCGGGAATTGTCATCACGCCCGTGGTCATCACATTGGTGACAACCGAGCCGCTGAGAGAGCCCATCAGACCACTTGATACAATGGCAACTTTAGCCGGACCACCTCGTACGTGTCCCAAAAGTGCGAAAGCCAGATTGATAAAGAACCGGCCTGCGCCAGTAAACTCAAGCGCTGCCCCGAAAATGATAAATCCGAATACCAAATTGGCAAAGGCTTTGAGCGGAATACCGAGGATGCTTTCCAAGCTCATCGCGTGGTAGGCGGCGGCAAACGGAAATGGCGAAGAAAATGCCGATATAGGACCGGGCATCATGTCGGCGAACAATGGATAGAATGAGAAAAATGCAACGATAGAAGCAAGAACAATTCCGCCGGTACGTCGTCCTGCTTCCAGAACTAGCGCCCAAAGAATGGCACCCATGACGATGGAGACAGTGGGAGGGATCATTTCCCAGCCCAAGAGGACAATCGGATAGGCATAGAAAATAAAATAGCCCAAACACACAATTGCTGTGGCTGCCAGAGCCCAGTCAATAAGTGTCGGTTTTTTGCTGGCAAGTCCGCCGCGCAATGGAAACAACAGGAAGACCATAGGGATAGTAAGCCCCAAAATACCATAAAGGTACTGGTTTTCAATTATTGTGAAATGAAATCTGGAGCTGAAGTTGAAAGCCTGATTGGTGCCTAAGAAAAGCAATATGACAGTGGCGATCCGCGTAAACCAACGCGCGGCATTGCCAATGTCCCTGACGGGGACGTCTTCCTCGTCAGGGATTGAAGGTGTTTGATTAGTCATTTGAACCTATTTAAAATAAACTGGCAGGCCAGCAGCTTCAAGAGCTTCGGCACGAATAGTCATCCACTCTTTGGCAAATGCGTCGCCGCTTTTGCCTTCCATGTTCTTCCAAGCTTCAGCAAGAATGCCTGCACGCTTGGTTAAACCGTCGGTGTGCGCCGTCAGATCATCGGTCCATACGCCAGCTTCTTTATAATAGCGTATCGCACCAGCATGGTAAGGAACAACCCAACCAAACATCTGCTTGTCCGCTGCATAACCAGCCGTACCGGCGTCTGCCTTGGAATAAACTGAAACCTGAGCATCCAGAGCTTTGGTGAGATTATAAACCAAATCTTCGTCAGCATGGTATGTGATCAAGTCAGGGTAAGGAACGCCCGCACACTCCAAAGGACCATCGAAAGCGGCGCCAATTGTTGCGACGCGTTGGGAAAAGTGTGGATTGACTGCACGCAGACGATCCCAGCCTGCGGTGTCACCGTGAGGGAAAGAAAGCCATTTCAAACCACGTCCACCGGCTGCTGCCTGTTCGACAAGAACGCCAGTTGTTATGCCAACCATTACGTCAACTTGATCGTTGACCAGTGCTTTCCATGCCCCTGCATAGCCGGGAAGTTCAATCAGTTCCACGTCCTCTGGGGTAAGATCGGCAAATGCTAGAAAAGAACGTACGTTTGCTTGTAGGGAACCAGAGCTCACAACCCAACCTACTCGCTTGCCCTTTAGGTCAGCGGGAGAATTAATGCCTGCATCCGCAGCAGCACCCAAGCTGACACAGTTTTGCGCGCCAGCCAGATTAACGGCCTTAAGATCCTGCGGGCCCCATTCTGGGGATGCATAAGCCTTCACGCCTTCAAATGCGAAAAATACGTCGCTGCCTGCCAGCGCGAATGGAATACGTCCATCGCGAACCGGGGCGATGCGCGCCTGATCGTTACTAGTGGCAACCACACGCAAAGAGACGCCATAGGCATCTTGAAGGGCCTTGCCCACTGCGATGGATTGGTTATAGCCGGTGCCACCAACGTCAAAACTTGTCCACGTTAATGTGTCAGGCAGCTTGACCTCGTCTGCAGCCAATGCCGATGTTGCCATCAGCATGGACATTGATAAAATTGCTAGTGCTTTTTTCATAAAATTTCCTCCCGCGTTTCCGCTTAAACCAAAAACTGGCGACCCGGCATTTCAATTATATCAACAAAATTTCCGCGCCAATGAGAAAACAAAGCACTTCACCTGCGATAAATGAAACCCGAGTAACATCGAATTCCGCCAGGCGAAACGCAGTTTGCAACATACGGGAATCTGACAGGTATCTAACTTTGCAGGTTGTAGCCGTAAAATCTATGACAGGCATCACCCAAATGGTGACGGAGTATCGCATAGACATAGGCATTGTTTAGAGCAGCGATTTTGACCGTTTTTTTCTCTAACGCTCATGGCACTCTTGTTTCATCAAATAATGCATGCAAGAAGAATACGCAGTATTAGGGCTATCGGCATACACTCTGCAAAATGAAGGTCCCGATCCGCATACGCGGACGTTTTGTCCAAAATGCACATGGCCAATTGATGCATTTCCAATGTTTAGAAATTGAAATAAATGAAGTCGGTCAGCTCATCGAGTCTGTAAATTTGAATGATACCTATCAGTCCAACGGCAAGCATGGCTGCGGACCATCTGGGTGATGGTCTCCAGATGAACACTTGTTGCCAATTGGCTGAGACACCGACGGCTTTTCTTAAGAATTTTTTCACGCCAATCACTGGCCGGTAATTCTTGACGATCTCCATGGAGTTCGGCAACCATACCACGATCATGGTAAGCGCAATGGCCTGCATCCAAAAAACATCACTTCCCTGCAAAACCTCGGACCATAGTTTTTCATCTGGATAGACAGAAAAACCGAACATGCCCCTCAATACGGCACCTGCCCCTGAAAAAGTTTCCGCCCTGAAGAATACCCACGCAATTATTACCGATAGCAATGTCAGAGATTGTGCCAAAAAACGGCCCACGAATGGTGGTAAAAGTGTTTCCTTCCGATCACCCATGACAAAGGTCGACCAGAAATTATTGGCAGCAAGATAAAGTCCGTGCAACAAGCCCCAAAAAACAAAGTTCCAGCTTGCTCCATGCCAAAGACCTCCAAGCAACATGGTTGCACCGAGATTAACAAAACGCCGAACGGGGCCTTTGCGATTTCCTCCCAATGGGATGTAGAGAAAATTACGCAGGAATGTGGAAAGTGTGATGTGCCAGCGTCGCCAGAAATCGACGATGTTCAAAGCCTTGTAGGGAGAATTGAAATTCAATGGCAAACGTATCCCAAACATCCGCGCCAGCCCCAGCGCCATATCGCAATAGCCGGAAAAGTCGAAATATATCTGAAAACTATAAGCAATAGCGCCCATCCATGCCGCTTCAAAGGGCACGGCCTGACCGGTTTCGGCAAGCCCGTAAACAGAATTGGCAATGGGTGCGACACCATCTGCCAGCACGATCTTCTTGAACAAGCCGATCATAAAGAGAGTGCTGCCGACAGAGAGATTGACCAGCGCACGTTGACGAAAAACAGGAAGGATAAATTGCGGAATTGTGTGCTTCTGCAAAACAATCGGTCCGGCAATCAATTGCGGAAAAAACACTACAAACAGACAGTATTTTGCAAAATCACACTCGGCAATCTCGCCCATATATGTGTCGTATAAAAAAGAGATTTGTTGGAATGTGAAGAACGAAATGGCCAACGGCAAAACAATGTTTAGAAGGGAAGTCTCCGACCCGGTGATTGCATTGAAATTTCCAATTAGGAAATCCGCATATTTAAAGTAGGCCAATGTCGCCAGATTGGCCGCGATACCGAACGCCAAAATACGCTTGCTTCCGGTTTTCAATATCAACCGGTGCAGGCCATAATTGACCCCAACGGACCCCATTAACAAGACAAGGTGTAGCGGGCTCCACCATGCGTAAAATGCAAGGGAAGCTGCAATCAGCCACCAGATAATGCCCTTCTCCCATTGCATATGACGCAGGATAAAAAATACGGCCAGAACGGGGGGTAGGAATAAATAGATAAATTCAAGTGAGCTGAAAACCATAATCTTCTCCTATGAGCCCTTCGAAGGGGAATTGGTGCCAGGGCGAACACCCAGCAATTTTTTCAATAGTGTTTTTGATCCAGAATGCCCCATTTCGCTTCCTCGTCTGGCAAGACGAATTGCTTCTGCGTGGCTTTGTTCAATCAGCATTCCTTGTTCGTAAAGCCGCGCCAATTCTTCCATTGCACCGCTATGTTCAAGCGCTACTCCCATCTGGAACCAGCGAACCGCACCGAATTGCTTCAACCCATATTTTTCTTTTAAGTGAAATCGCCCAAGTGCCGTCATCGCACCGCTATGCCCTTGCTTTGCAGCAAGTCGCAACCACGCCAATGCTTCATCATTCTCTGATTCGATTTTGGGGTCATAGAGCATTAAATGCGCAAGGTCGTGCATGCCGCCAGTGCTTCCAAGCCTTGCAGCACGAAGCAACCATTTACGTGCCAACTTCAAATCCACAGGTACCAATTTACCTTTACGATAAATGCGTCCCAATTGTTTGGCGGCACTACCGGAACCACCTCGCGCTTTACTAGCAAGGGAAACCATAGCTCGTTCGCTTAGATTAAATGCTCTCACCGGGTCTGGAACGACCCCGTAGTGGCCTTCCTTTAAAAGTCGTGCATATGCTAGCATGGCCTGTTCATAGCTGGCACGCACGGCAATTTCATAATACACCCTCGCTTGCTTGATATCCTGCTCAACACCAAGGCCTCGTTCATAATGAAATGCCAGTTGCATGGAGGCTTTCTTAAAGTTCCACTGCAAAGCCTTTTTGAACCATTGGATAGCAACACTGTTGCAGTCAGGCCCACGGGACAGCTGAAACAATCGTCCGAGCCCATAGGCAGTTTCGCCACGATAGGAAAAACCATATTGAACCGCCCTTAGGGAAAACTCACGAGCTTTCTCAAGATCCGGCTTTACTCCCCATCCGCGTGCATATGATTTTGCTGCAAAAAACATAGCAACGGGATGTCCCTGCCCTGCATGTTTTTCAAAAATCTCAAAGGCTTCTTTCAGCTTGCCAACCTTTTGCAACGCGCGTGCCTGCGCAATAGCCTCATTGACCAACGGATCCACCGGCGCACTTTTGGATTGGCGATCTTCGCGATTGAAGCCTGCGATAAGAAAAGCGATCAATGCGAGCAGCATCAACATCATGCCCGTGACGGTTCTGGTAATGTTACCCATGACGCGCCCTCCAAATTCGACAGGACTTTCCTTCTGTAACCTCAAATAAATCGTCTGCAATTTTGTTTGAAATGTCTTTTGGCAAAACAGGGCAGATGATATCCATGCGTCGTTTTCGTGCCTTGGCGACAATTTTTTTGTCATTACTGACAAGCTGCAATATCTCGCCGACAATTAACCTCGAAGCCTTGTAATTAAAATGGTAGGCGTCCGTGAACCGCGTAAGGTCGCGGGTGAAAGAACTGTCAAAATCAAAATCAACCACATCGCCTAAACCCGACAGGCGTTTGCGAAAATCATGATTTAATTCGCCATAACCAAATTCCACAACCCGGTTTTGCATTTCCGATATGGTTGGCGGTATAACGAAAACCAGTTGAACATTGTTCTGCTTGGACCATTTGGAAATTTCTACCAGATAGTTCCAACTTTTCTCCGAAAACTTGAATGAAAGCCAATCAGATTTCGCATTCCGGGAAATCTGTTTCTGGAACTTTCCTGTTAATTCCCGATCAATTTTGATGGGCAACCAAAGTCTGCTCCATATGCCCAAATCGTCCCCAAAATAGGTGTCGTGAGCAACTGCAAAAGCAGGGTGAACAGATGAAGTCACATTCTCAGGCAACATGCAGTTTTCACAAGATTCTGGATCGAGCAGCTCGCCAAGCGGAACGTTTGTTTTCTTGGAGCCACTCTCAGCATGCGCTGAGGAAACATCACCCAGTTTAACCAAATTTGAAATTCGTGGTCCAAATTCCTTTTCTAAAAGCTCAACTCCCACGCGTGAAACAAACCAGTTTGAATAATATTTAAAAGGATTTTGGCTTAGTTTGATTGCTTCAGGAACACGGTTCAATCCGTCCCTGTCGTTCTGACCAAAACTTCTAAGTTGTACTCCAATGA
This sequence comes from Rhizobiaceae bacterium, assembly GCA_016763155.1. GTDB lineage: Bacteria > Pseudomonadota > Alphaproteobacteria > Rhizobiales > Rhizobiaceae. Next base: position 412 of record JAESUH010000001.1, on the reverse strand, counting down.
CCAGCGACTTCAGATTTTTGTTGTCTTTTATAAATTGAAAAGTGTCATATATTTCACGTACCGTGGCGCCGCCATAAGCAAAATTATATGCCTTTGTATACCCAAACCCTTGCCAGTATCGATCACGCAATGAGCGTGCACGACTATCACCAAGTACAATAACTTCAGGTGGTTTTGCGGGGTAATGGATAACTTTCCAAAGCGGATAATGAGACTTCTCACTGACCTTTTTCTTGTCAAAGCCAGCATCCACAACACTGTTCATTTCATAAGGGTCGACCACATAATTGAACATGAACGGAAGCAAGCCCATCAAAAATGTGAGCAGCATCATGAAGCAGTAAAAACGAGTTTCTTCAGAATATCTATGCTTGATTGTGCTGGCCATTCATCCATCTCCTTGTTTCCTTAC
>JAESUH010000159.1 GCA_016763155.1 Rhizobiaceae bacterium | reverse complement strand
GGAATTCGCAAACCAAGAACAAGCCAGACACCCAGCGTGCCCATAAGGAGCATATCGTATGGGGCCGGTTCGAAAATGACAAAGCCACCAAAAAAAATGATGATACCAATCATTGCATTTTGCCATTTATGGGCGGATTTCACCCTGAATGGCCTCACACTCGCGGGTGTGCTGTTAAATGATGGCGTTTCTGCGGTCTGCATTTTGGCTCCCGGCGAGCAATTACCCAGCGTGCAATGGTTACCAAAATATGAATTAGTTTGGTTAATAGCTGGTAAATTTATGAGGGATTACCTGCCCCAAAACGTATAAATCGTGAAAATTTTGGTTTGATTGAGTCTGAATTAATAACTTAGTTACCTTAATCATTCATTTTCTGGTCATATTCACAAATTACTTGATTTTGGGGAATCTGATATGTCGACGCAGCAATTACCACCGGAAGATGTTGATATCGACATCAAGGGATTGTTGCACGAGGTATGGCAACGCAAAATAGGGATCGCGATCATATCGGCTATTACCGGGATGGCGCTATTTGCGATATTCACCTCGGTTTCGCCTAAATATTTGTCCGATTCACGCATTTTGATTGAAAATCGTGAATCTGTATTCACACGCACAACAGAGCGGGCTGGCCGAGCAAATATCATTGATAAGGAATCAATAGGTAGTCAGGTCGAGGTGATCTATTCTGATTCTGTCACGCTGGCTGTTATCAAAAAACTTGGCCTGTCGAAACTGGGTGAATTTGGTGCTGAAAATAAAGGCTCAGTGATTTCAGATGTGTTGGTGTTGTTTGGTATAATTGAACGCAAAGAAATGACTTCTCCTGAGGCGAAAATTCTGGAGAAATTCAAGGATCAGTTGAAGGTATATTCCATAGATAATTCAAGGGTTATTGTGGTGGAATTTTCCTCCAAAAATCCTAAAATTGCCCAATCCGTGGCGAATGAGATGACGGTTGAATATTTGAAATTGCAAAAAGAGGCGAGCTTATCAGCGACATTGGATGCAACTCAATGGCTTGGCCCGGAAATTGAAAAACTGCGTGATAAAGTTCGCGCGGCTGAGGCGGCTGTTGTTTCTTATCGAGCCAATTCCGATATCTTGGTTGGGAATAACAACGCTTCGCTTGCGACCCAGCAATTGTCGGAAATCTCTTCTGAGCTAACGCGCTTGAGGGCTGAACGCTCCAACGCGCAGGCGCGGGTTGCGTCCATGCGCAAGTCGCTGAAAAAGGGATCATCGCTGGAATCTGTTCCAGAAGTTGCAAATTCCGTGATTGTGCAAAGGCTTCGGGAAAACCAACTGGCCGTGAGTGCACAGATTGCTGACCTTTCAACCAGCCTCTTGCCTAACCACCCAAGATTGAAAGCACTCCAATCCCAGTCCAAAGGTTTTGATCGCCAAATAAAGGCCGCAGCAAAAACCATTTTGACGGGGATGCAGGATAATGTTGGGTTTACCCGCGAAAAAGAAGATCAATTGCGCGTCGAAATGAACAGGCTGAAAGCTGAATCGTCCAGGGTAGGTGAAGCGGAAGTAGAATTGCGGGCACTGGAGCGTGAAGCAACTGCTGAACGTGAACTGCTTAAATCCTATCTCGCTCGTTACCGTGAGGCTGATAGCCGCCAAAACAGTAGATATGTGCCGGTAAATGCCAGGATTATTTCTAAAGCCAATTTGCCGCTTAAGCCCTATTTCCCAAAGATTGTACCTTATTCTGTTGCCGGATCGGTTGCTGCCCTTATCTTGAGTGTTATCGGCGTTCTTGCTGGAGCATTGATAAATGGCCGTGCCTTCAAGCCAGTGGGACAAAGCGCGCAAAATGAGACTGCTTCAGATGTTCGAAATGATGGTTCACCTGAGAGCATCAAGATTTACACTGAAATGAATGTGGTGGAAGTGCTTGCCGGGCTGGAAAAAGCTCGGGTGGTCATCATGTCGGAAGGCCAGGATCAACTTCCTTCTGTCAGTTGGAAATTTACCCGTAATCTGGCCCTGATGGGTAGGAATGTTGTATTAATCGACCTTTCTGCAGAACAAGAGGCCAGTACTGCAATGCTTGGCGGGAATAATTTGATGGGCATTGGTGATGTGATGCATGGCAGTATCGGGCTTGCACAGGCGGTTTACCGCGACAGGAATTCCTCCGCTCAAATTATCCCTGTGGGGTCGGGGCTCGTCCATAATGGACAAGCGGGAACAGACCAGCTTTCTCAATTGATAGATGGATTGTCGCAGAATTTTGATTTTTTGATTTTGGATTGCAGCGGTTCATCTGCAGATGGGATTTATCCGGTTGCCCGTGAAGACACAATTATCGTGGTCAACACTGGTGGCGATGATATTGAAAATTGCCAAATATTAGATGAGAGTTTGTCCCAGCGCGGCTACCTGGATGTGGTGATGATGAAGGCAGATGCGCAGACACCAACGCCTGTAAATCAAGCGCCCATTCCCCAAGCGGCCTAAAACTTACTCAATCTCTCCGAATGTGAAAGACTTCAGTTCAATCGTCGAATTGACCGGCCGGGTGGAGACCAATACGACTGGCCTTGCATAGACGGAGCCTTTTTTGAAAGTCTTGTGAGAGCTTTTACCAATTCCGGTAATCTCGCCTGTTAGCTTGATCCAGCCTTCTTTGTCGGACGAAGCGCGTTTTGGCGGCTGGCCGTTAATAACAAAATATCGATGGTCACCGGACTTTGCATTTTGCTCGGCTTCCCCTTTAGCGAAGGTTGCGATTCCTATATAAAGGTTTGGGCGAATGGTGATTTCACTATCCGTGTTGTATCGAACATAAGCGGTGGCAGAATAGATTTTCTTTGGGCTAATTTCGATGAGATCCTTGCTGTACATTCCTCTATATTCGGTCTCATTTTTCTGCTCGCGAGAGGTCGCTTTTAAGGCACCATCGATGGCCTGGCTGGCGTTGTTCAGAGCGGGATCTAGTTCGTTGGATGCCAGGGATAACAGGCCGTTTCCAGATTCAAAATTTGCGTCAAAAAGGGTGCTTACTTCTGCCACAGAAAGGCTTGAGGTAATCGCTATGCGGTGGGTCTCACCTACGGAGGTTTGCGTATCGTGCGTGCCAATTTGAGCGTAAATAACGCTTGCCCCGATCAGCAGGACAATTGAAGCGCTGGCCAGAACTTTGACATTTATTCTCGATAGTAACGACTTTGCGGGAGCAATTGTTGCCGCGGCCGGTGGCATGGTCGTTTCTACCGGTTCTGGTCTGGCGCGGGCATGGGGGACTGCGATAACGGGTGCCGGTTGAACTGGAGGTGGGGTTCCTCTGGCTGTATACTCCATCTCGATCATTTGAATTGTATTGGCCAAAAGATTTTTACGTTCTGTCAGAAAAGCCGGGTCTACATTGCCGAGCCGGTTTTCAAACGCCTGCATTGCGGAGCGATAGACCTGCATTCGCTGGCTGCCGTCCGGGGTATTCAGACGTGCGAGAGCATTTTTGATGGGGCGTTCATAGTCGATCATTCAGCTTGCATCCGCCTTTGCAAAAACAAATTCTGCAGCCTGAGTTTTTGCAATGAAATATGGGCTTCGATAATGTTTTTGGCCATAGGCAATAGGGTTGCCATCCAATCGAAACACACAACCACCGGCAGCAGCTAACACTGCGTGGCCAGCAGCGACATCCCATTCCATGGTTGGGCCAAAACGGGGATATAAATCCGCTTCTCCTGCGGCAATCAGGCAAAATTTCAGGGAAGAACCGGCGGTTTTTATCTCACTAACTTTATTGGCGGCAATGAAGGCTTCGGTTTCAGGCGTTAAATGTGAGCGGCTGGCAAAAATAATCAGCGCGTCATTATCAGTTTCGTGTAACTCAAGAGCGTGGCTGTTGCCGTTTTCGTCCTCCTCGAATGCACCAAGACCTTCTGCCCCCCAAAAGAGGCGGCCAAGTGCGGGCGCAAATACGACACCTGCCACCGGATTGCCGTTTTCTATCAGGGCGATATTGATGGTGAACTCGCCATTCTGATTGATAAATTCCTTGGTTCCATCAATTGGATCAACCAAAAAAAACTTCCCTGTCGCATAACCTGTTTGATGGTTGCTGGCGCGTTCTTCTGTGACAATTGGAATTTTGGGAAAGGCATCGCGCAGCCCCTCAACAATAATTGCGTCCACTGCCAAATCAGCCTGAGTCAACGGGCTTTGATCAGATTTGGTGATGATTTTTCCCAAATTGCAGTAGTGTTGCATAGCTTCTTTGCCGCCCTGAAGGCAGAGCTCGCGCAGTTTCGCAATTACATTTTCAAGATTGTTCATTTTATCGCCAGAGGAACCCAATATTCGTTATTGTTAGTCTAATATTTCAGTTGCACATTTCCAGTAGGATAAGGTGTCGCACATTCAATTTATTGGCATATGATTCTGTTTATCAACATGGGATAGAAATATCTGCTTAAAATTGCGTGAGTCTGGATCAAGCCTTGCATTTCGTGAAATTGTGACCCAAAACGTGGACATCATTTCATATTGATTAGGCAAACCCATGGCTGCTTCCACTATTATCGCACCTTCTGTTCTTTCTGCGGATTTTTCCAAACTAGGCGATGAGGTCGAAGCAATTGTTGCTGCGGGTGCTGACTGGATACATCTAGATGTAATGGATGGCCATTTTGTGCCCAATATTACATTTGGGCCATCGGTGATTAAATCCATCCGCAATCGCACCGACAAAGTGTTTGATTGCCATTTGATGATTGCCCCAACGGATGCCTATCTGGCTGCATTTGCTGATGCTGGTTGTGATATTATCACGGTTCATGCGGAGGCTGGCCCTCATCTTGATCGCTCATTGCAGGCAATCAAGGATCTTGGAAAAAAAGCAGGCGTATCTCTTAATCCATCGACACCGGAAAATGTCATCGAATATGTGCTTGATCGTTTGGATCTGGTTTTGTTGATGAGTGTTAATCCAGGTTTTGGCGGGCAGGTTTTCATAGGGTCTGTCGTGGAAAAAATTCGCAAAATCAAAGCGATGATTGGTGATCGCCCAATTGATATTGAGATGGATGGCGGTATCACGCCTGAAACGGCACCTCTCGTCACTGCTGCTGGTGCAAATGTACTGGTTGCGGGTTCTGCCGTCTTTAAAGATGGCAATCAAGAAGCTTATGCTGGCAATATCGCGGCCATCAGAACAGCTGCTGATAATGCTGCTTAGCGCTTGAAAACAAAGCTCTAACTTCATTTTGACACCCTTGCCAGCGTTACGTATATTACTTATCAAGTTATGTAATTTTGACGCAACAACGGAACAATTGAGGAAAACGATATGACCCACGCAATTGAAGTTACCAAACATGGTGGATCAGATGTTCTTGCATGGGTTGAGAGCTCTGTTGGATCGCCTGGACCGGGCCAGGTTCGAATCAAAAGCACGGCAATCGGTCTCAATTTCATTGATGTTTATTTGAGATCCGGCCTCTATCCCCATGAAACTCCGTTTATTCCCGGTAAAGAGGGTGCTGGAATAGTGACGGAACTTGGGGAAGGCGTTAGCGATCTGGCTGTGGGTGACAGAGTTGCCTATTGCAGCTTGATGGGCACTTACTCGGAAGAATTAATCGCTAATGTGGATTATCTGGCAAAATTGCCGGATGGCATTTCAGATGAAGTCGGCGCAGCAATCATGCTTAAGGGCTTGACCGCTCATTATTTATTGCATCTCACCTATCCATTGAAAAAGGGCGAGACAATTCTGTTTCATGCGGCTGCTGGCGGTGTTGGATTGATCGCTTGTCAGTGGGCAAAGGAAATTGGCGCAACGGTGATTGGTACGGTCGGTTCACCGGAAAAGGCTGAACTTGCCAAGGCGAATGGTTGTGATCATACAATTTTGTACCGCGAAGAAAATTTTGTTGAGCGTGTGAAGGAAATCACCGGTGGGGCAGGCGTTGATGTGGTCTATGACAGCATCGGCAAGGATACTTTTGAACAATCACTGGATTGTCTCAAAAACCGCGGCATGATGGTATCATTTGGCAATGCAACTGGGCCAGTTTCTATGCCCAATCTTGGCATATTGGCGCAAAAGGGTGCGCTCTATGTTTGTCGCCCGACATTGTTCACCTATATCGATACGCCTCAGGCTTTCAGGGAAAATTGTGACGCGCTATTCGGGATGGTTGAGAGCGGTAAAATCGATATCACCATCGGTCAGAAATTTGCTCTCAAAGATGCAGCGAAAGCCCATGATGCACTGGAAGGCCGGGCGACCGTTGGTTCAACCCTGCTAATTCCTTAGGACTTTTAGGCGCTGTGACTACAATTGAGGTTGGGCGTTGAAACAAGTGACATATGTGTTGGCAATCTGGCGGATGAGTTTTTCGTAGAAACTAGGACCCGCCGCCAGTTCGCTGCCCAAGCCATCAAGAATTGCTGATTTTGCCGTGGTGCCTTCAAGCAAGGTGGTAAGAATGGCGGAGTTTTCGCCTGCTTCTCCGAAGACACATTGGACATTGGATTGCAAAAGTTCCTTGCGCAGTCTTGCGATGGTTTTTGCACCAATAACACCATTATGCTCAATCGATTCACCACCCGGTAGGCCAAAACGCGCATTGAACCGATTATAGACCTCATGCACTGTCAAAAATCGGATTTCTGAAAACGGTAAAAATTCGCTTGATACTTCCGATATCAGCTTTTCAAGCTGCGCAGTCAGGGCTGTCGCATTTGCCTGATAGGCAGTTTTGTTTTCTGGGTCATGTTCAATGATGAATTGGCTCAAGGGAGCAATCAGAGCAATTGCCAATGCCGGATCGCTCCACCAATGAATATCGTTTGAAGCGAATTCACCCAAATCATAGGTTTTTTTTGTTGTTGGCACGGCATTGAGAGCTTTTTCTAAATATGGCTCAATATTCGGGCCCATCCAGACTATGAAGTCGGCACTCTGGAGCTTGCGAATGGTCGAAGGGAGCAGGCTGACATGGTGCAGTGACTTGGTGTTTCTCAAAATCAACGTGGGAACACTCACGCCCTCCATAATGCTCGCTGTAAGGCTGTGCAGCGGCTTAGTGGACACGTTAAAGTTATCAGCCGCACGTGCGCCATAGGTGTAAAACAGGGCGACGATTGCCAACAGGAACAGGTATGGAATTTTTCGTGTGTTCAAGGTCATTATGCTGGTGATGGGGGTGAATTGTGTTACAACTTATCCCCACTCATGATCTGAAAGCTGCCCGATTGTCAACAAGCGCGTCTCAATCCACAAGTGAAAGCCAGAAGCTGATATCCTTGCGAAATGTGGGGGTTAATCGCGATGGCCGTTGGCTTATTCGTGGGATTGATATTGATGTGGCTCCCGGTGAAATTGTGACGCTTGTCGGGCCAAATGGGTCGGGTAAAAGCACAACAGCCAAAGTGGCACTGAATATTATCAAGCCGGATGAAGGCGAAGTGCAACGCAAGCAAGGCTTGCGGGTAGGCTATGTGCCGCAGAAATTCGAAATTGAGCCGATGTTGCCGCTCACCGTTTCCAGACTATTAAATTTGACCGCCCACCATTCTGAAAAAGAAATCAGCAAAGCGCTGGAACTTGTGGGGGTAGCTGAACACGCTCATACCACGGTGCAGACCCTTTCCGGTGGTGAATTCCAGCGGGTAATGATGGCAAGGGCCATGCTGCGAAAACCTGATCTACTGGTGTTGGATGAACCAGCGCAGGGGGTGGATTATTCGGGAGAGATCGCGCTTTACGATCTGATCAAAAACATCCGCAATGATACTGGTTGCGGCGTGTTGTTGATCTCTCACGATTTGCATCTGGTGATGGCTGAAACTGATATTGTTGTGTGCCTGAATGGCCATGTTTGCTGCACCGGCACGCCGCAAGTAGTGAGTGCCAGCAAAGAATATAAGGAATTGTTTGGTAGTCGAGCGGTTGAGGGGGTGGCGGTATATCAGCACCACCACGACCATACTCATCTGGCCGATGGGAAAGTCTTACATTCAGATGGTTCTGTGACAGATCACTGTCACCCTGAAGACGGACATCACGATGTTTGACGATTTTTTTGTCCGCGCACTGCTGGCTGGCATAGGAATTGCCATTATTGCCGGGCCGCTTGGCTGTTTCGTTGTATGGCGGCGGATGGCATATTTTGGCGATACGATAGCGCATTCTGCTCTGCTGGGCGTGGCGCTGGGCTATTTGTTGGGCATTAATATTGAACTTGGTGTCTTGGTTGTCGGGGTGGCAATTGCTTTGATATTATTGCTGCTGGAACGCGACGGAAGATTGCCGCGTGATGCGTTGTTAGGGGTTTTATCCCACTCAACGCTTGCCATCGGGTTGGTTATGATGGCGCTGATGAGCTCGCAAAAAGTGGATTTGATGCACCTTCTGACCGGCGATATATTATCCGTCACGAAATTCGATTTGGCAGTCATTTATGGCGCAGGTCTGTTGATGCTTATCGGGATTTACACTATTTGGCGCCCTTTGTTGGCGGTGACGGTCAATGAAGAACTTGCGAGAGCCGAGGGGATGCGCCCGGAATTTGCACGGGCTGCGTTTTTGATGTTGATGGCATTGTTGATAGCGATTGCCATAAAAATTGTCGGCATATTATTAATTACATCATTGCTGATTATCCCTGCAGCCACCGCGCGCAGGTTGATAAACTCACCGGAGCAAATGGCATTTGCTGCTTCGTTGATTGGTGTTTTAGCTGTTTGTGGCGGGTTGTTTTCATCCTATCAGCTGGATATTCCGTCAGGCCCTGCAATCGTGCTTGCTGCACTAGTGTTGTTTATCCTGTCCTATTTATTGTCGACGATGATCAAGAAGCGAATTTAATGGAAAATCCTAAGGCATTTTTACAATCCTTGTTTGATGTGGCGGTGAAGGCTGCTGATCCGGCGCGCAATATTGCCTCGTTTTTGCCAGAGCCGCCGAAAGGTCGGTTGATCATCGTTGGAGCTGGTAAGGGATCCGCGCAAATCGCAGCGGCGTTTGAAGATGCATGGGAAAAGGCCGGGCATGGTGCCGTGGAAGGTCTGGTGGTAACCCGCTATGGCTTCGGTGTTGAATGTCGCAATGTAGAGATCATTGAGGCGTCTCATCCTGTGCCCGATGCGGCGGGGCTGGTTGCCTCCAATCGGTTGTTAAAGACAGTGTCCGGTTTAAGTGAAGATGATCTGGTGGTTGCGGTAATTTCCGGCGGTGGTTCTGCCCTTTTGCCAGCGCCTCCCGATGGCGTCAGTTTGGCAGACGAGATTGCCATGAACGAGATGTTACTTGCTTCTGGTGCCCCGATTTCTGCCATGAACAGTGTTCGCAAACAGGTTTCGCGCATTAAGGGTGGGCGGTTGGCGCAACGGGCTTATCCTGCAAAAGTTCTCTCCCTGATAGTTTCGGATATCCCTGGCGATAATCCCGCTCATGTGGCATCTGGGCCTACGGTTCCTGATAGGGGAACATTGAGCGAGGCACGTGATATTGTTGCGCGCTATAATATGCAGTTGCCAGCCTCGATCATGGAACATTTGAATCGCGAATTATCAGACGCGCCGGACCCGGATGATCCTAAACTGGCGCAGAACCAACGCCATATCATCGCTTCGGCCCGGGTTTCCCTGCAAGCCGCTCAGGCCTGCGCGAGGGAACAAGGCATTCCCGCTGTGATATTATCTGATTCCATAGAAGGTGAGACGCGCGAGATTGGCCGGATGCATGCAGCCATTGCGCGGGAAGTTCTGACCATGGACCAGCCCTTTGAAAAACCCGTCTTGCTGCTTTCGGGCGGGGAGACCACGGTTACTCTCAACGGAGATGGCAAGGGCGGTCCAAACTCTGAATTTTTGCTGTCATTGGCTCTGGAAATAGACGGGTTCGATAATATCTATGCACTGTCGGCAGACACCGATGGCATTGATGGTAGCCAGGATAATGCAGGAGCATATGCAGATGGACGCACAATTGGACGCATGCGCGAAAAAGGCATTGATCCAGCAGCAATGCTTGCAAACAATGACGCCTGGACGGCATTTGATTCCATCGACGAATTATTTGTCTGCGGCCCCACCGGAACCAATGTGAACGATTTTCGCGCGATACTGATTACAGGAAACTGAAATGACAATTGAACTACCTGACAATGTAAATTCAGCATTATTTATCTGGAATGGCCCGTTGGGGCTGCCTGAATATAATAAGTTCACCGATGATGATTTTGAGGCTGCATTTGCTTTTGCTTTGCCTGCACATTTGGTGGAAATCGATGCCATTGCCGGTAACCCGGATGCGCCGACTTTTGAAAATGTGATCGAAGCACTGGAATTGTGCGGTGAGCTGCTTTCAAAAGTGTCAGCTATATTCTGGAACTTAACCGGTTCCAATACCAATGATACCTTGCAGGCATTGGAGCGTAAACTTGCACCACTAATGGCGGAGCATCAGTCTAAAATCTCCATGAATGCCAAGCTGTTTGAGCGTGTTGATGCGGTTTATGAAAAGCGTGACGCGCTGGACCTCACATCAGAGGCGTACCGGGTACTTGAAAAAACCTGGAAAGGCTTTGCCCGTTCCGGTGCGAAACTTGAAGATGAAAAGCAAGAACAATTGGCGAAGGTCAATCAGCGTCTTGCTATGCTCGGGACTAATTTCGCCCAGAATATGCTGGCTGACGAAAGCAATTATTCGCTGATCATCGAGGGTGAGGATAAGCTTGCCGGTCTGCCTGATTTTCTGCTGGCTAATATGGCGATGGCGGCAGAGGAAAAGGGGCATAAGGGCAAACATGCGGTTACCCTTTCACGCTCGATCATTGAGCCGTTTCTGGCATTTTCTGCCAATCGGGATTTGCGGGAAGAAACCTTCAAGGCATGGGTGGCACGCGGTGAACATGAGGGCGGTAAAGATAACCGACCTATCGTGCGCGAAACGGTGAAACTACGTGCGGAAAAAGCTCACTTGTTGGGCTATAAAAATTTCGCTGCCTATAAGCTTGATGACACCATGGCCAAGACTGCCGAAAATGTCTCAAAGCTGCTACAAACTGTGTGGAAACGCGCCAAGGTAAAAGCGGCGAAAGAAGCCGAAGATTTATCTAAACTCATTGCGGGTGAGGGCAAAAACCACTCGGTGGCACCGTGGGACTGGCGTTATTATTCAGAGAAACTCCGCACTGAGCGCTATTCTTATGAAGAAGCGGAAGTGAAAGCCTATTTCCAACTGGATAAAATGGTTGATGCGGCCTTTGATACGGCCAAGAGGCTGTTTGGCATCTCCTTCAAGGAACATAGCGGCATTGCCGCCTATCACGACGATGTGCGGGTATTTGAGGTGTTTGACGCTGATGGTAATCAGATTGCCATCTTCCTTGCTGATTATTTTGCCCGCAGTTCCAAGCGTTCCGGTGCATGGATGAGTGGGCTAGAGCACCAACATAAATTGGGTGAGGGGGCAATTCCTATCATCCTGAACACCATGAACTTTGCGAAAGCGCCTGAAGGCGAACCGGTGTTGATCAGCATCACAGATGCAAAAACTCTTTTCCATGAGTTTGGTCATGCTCTGCATGGCATGCTTTCCGATGTGACCTATCCATCGGTCTCTGGCACATCTGTTTCGCGGGATTTTGTGGAGCTGCCTTCGCAATTGTTTGAGCATTGGCTGACGGTGCCTGAAATTCTCACCAAATATGCGCTTCATCACGAAACTGGTAAACCCATTCCACAGGCATTGCTGGCAAAGGTTTTGGAATCCGGGACCTTTAATTCAGGCTTTGAGAATGTGGAATTCACTTCGTCTGCATTGGTGGACATGGAATTTCACGAATTGGATGAAAAAGCGGCAAGCGATATTGATCCAATGGCATTTCAATTTGAAAAACTTGCCGAATTTGGCATGCCGAAAGAAATCGTCATGCGCCATGCAACTCCGCATTTTGCCCATGTGTTTGCAGGCGACGGTTATTCTGCCGGATATTATTCATATATGTGGTCCGGTGTATTGGATGCGGATGCGTTTCGTGCATTCGAAGAAACCGGTGATCCATTTGACGCAGAGACAGCGCAAAAATTACGGCGTTATATCTATTCATCTGGTGGTTCAATGGATCCGGAAGATGCCTATAAAGCTTTCCGTGGCTCATTGCCCAGCCCGGATGCTCTGCTTGAACAGCGTGGTTTAAAGGAAGCGTAATATGTCTGATAGAATTGTAATTGCCGGTGCGCAAAGAACGCCAATGGCTGGTTTTCAGGGTGAGTTTTCGTCAGTAACAGCACCTGAACTTGGTGGTGTGGCTGTAAAAGCTGCCATTGAAGCCGCAAAGGTTGATGCATCCGATATTGATGAAATCATCATGGGGTGCGTCTTACCAGCCGGGCTTGGTCAAGCGCCAGCGCGTCAGGCAGGTTTTGCCGGTGGGTTGGGCAAGGAAGTGCCTGCGACAACCCTCAACAAAATGTGCGGTTCCGGTATGAAAACCGTGATGATAGCCCATGACCAGCTCAAGGCTGGCAATGGCGATATCATCGTGGCTGGTGGCATGGAATCCATGACCAATGCGCCATATTTGCTCGATAAAATGCGCGGTGGTGCACGGCTTGGGCATGGGCAAGTGATTGATCACATGTTCCTGGACGGGCTGGAAGATGCCTATGACAAAGGTCGCTTGATGGGCACCTTTGCCGAGGATTGCGCCGAGAAATATCAGTTTACCCGGGAGGCGCAGGATGAATATGCGCTTCGCTCGCTGCAAAATGCGCTGGATGCTCAGGCAGCTGGACATTTCAAAAATGAAATTTCAACGGTGACGGTTACCTCTCGCAAAGGCAGTGTGGATATTGTGGCCGATGAACAACCGGCCAATGCGCGTCCTGATAAAATTCCTCAATTGCGGCCTGCATTCAAAAAAGATGGCACGGTGACAGCGGCAAATGCTTCTTCAATTTCTGATGGTGCTGCGGCGCTGGTTTTGACCCGCGAGAGCGTTGCCAAGGAAAAGGGCATGGAAATTCGTGCTGTCATTCTTGGGCATGAAAGCCATGCGCAAGAGCCGGGCTGGTTTACCACGGCACCTGTTCCCGCCGCTAAAAACCTCTTGGCCAAGATTGGCTGGGATAAAAGCGATGTGGATCTTTGGGAGGTGAATGAGGCCTTTGCTGTGGTGCCGATGGCCTTCATGCATGAATTTGGTCTGGAGCGGGACAAGGTAAATGTTCACGGCGGCGCTTGTGCGCTTGGCCATCCAATTGGGGCGTCGGGCGCGCGTATCATCGTGACGCTTTTGAATGCGCTTGAAACTTACGACAAGAAACGCGGCATTGCCGCAATATGTATCGGTGGTGGTGAGGGAACTGCTATCGCAATTGAAAGGGTATAAAATGAAGCTGGATAATACACTTGCCGCTGTGGTAACAGGCGGCGGCTCTGGTCTTGGTGAAGCAACTGCGCGTGCGCTGGCAGCCGCTGGCGTCAAGGTTGGCATCTTTGATTTAAACGAAGAAGCGGGCACAAAAATTGCCGCAGAAATTGGCGGAACATTTGCCAAGGTTGATGTATCTGATAGCGCTTCTGTAGCAGCGGGTTTTGAAACCATTCGTGCCGCCCATGGGCAGGAATCAATCTGCGTAAATTGCGCAGGCGTTGGCTTTGCTGCCAAGACTATCGACCGTGAAGGCAATGCGCATGATCCGGCTTTGTTTGGCAAAATCGTTGGCATTAATCTCATCGGCACCTTCAATGTAGCAAGCCAAAGTGCTGCTGGCATGGTGACGCAAGATCCAAAGACCGCAGATGGAGAGCGGGGCGTGATCGTCAACACAGCTTCTGTTGCTGCATTCGACGGACAGGTTGG
>JAESUH010000017.1 GCA_016763155.1 Rhizobiaceae bacterium | reverse complement strand
TATAGGCAGGCTGATTTGATCGCTCCATTGCTGGATGCTTTTACCAAGGAAACAGGTATCACCACCAATGTTTTGTTTCTAAACAAAGGTTTGGTTGACCGGGTAAAGGCTGAGGGTGAAAATTCTCCAGTTGATGTGATTTTCACAGTAGACATTGGCCGCTTAAGCGGAGCCAAGGCAAATGGCATTACCCAGCCGGTTAAATCAGAAACAATCGACGCAAATATTCCAACAGAATATCGTGACCCGGAAGGTCATTGGTTTGGTCTTACTACCCGTGGTCGCGTAGTTTACGCATCCGTTGATCGGGTAGCTCAGGATACAATCACCTATGAAGAATTGGCCGATCCAAAGTGGAAAGGCAAAATTTGCACACGTTCAGGCCAGCACCAATATAATATCGCATTGTTTGCCTCAATGATTGCTCATCATGGGGAAGCTGAAGCCGAGAAATGGCTTACAGGGGTCAAGAACAATCTTGCACGCAAACCTGATGGCAATGATCGCGCCCAGGCAAAAGGCATTTTCTCCGGTGAGTGTGATCTGGGATTGGGCAACACATATTATGTGGGCCTGATGCAGACCAATGAGAAAAAACCGGAACAGAAGGAATGGGCTAAATCCATGAAAATCCTGTTCCCAAATAATGAAGGCCGCGGCACCCATGTGAATATTTCAGGCATGGCTCTGGCGAAAAATGCCCCCCATAAGACGGAAGCCCTGAAACTGATGGAATTCCTCTCCAGTGGTGCAGCGCAGAAAATCTATGGCGAGCAGGTTTTTGAATACCCAATCAAGCCAGGTGTTGAGCCATCAGACATTGTTAAAGGCTTCGGAAAAATCAAACCCGATACGCTTTCCCTCAACGAAATCGCCAAATTCCGCAAAAAAGCTTCCGAGCTTGTGGATAAAGTTGGTTACAATAACGGACCTTCCAGCTAAGACTGCACTATGCAGCAGCGAACAAGTGAGCCAAATACGAAGTTTGTTCGGGGGGGATCTAATCGATCCTCCCCTTCTTCTATGTTAGGGCGTCCGCTCAATATTATTGCTTTGATTATTGCGTTGCTGGTCACGTTGCCGCTGTTTGCCTTGGTGGCGATTGCGGCATCAGGCACAACAGACAGCCTTTCAAAACTTGTTCACACCGTCCTGCCTACCGCTACCCAAACCACCTTATTGCTATTGCTTGGGGTGGGGGTACTGACCGCAGTCATCGGAACCATGTGCGCGTGGCTTGTT
This sequence comes from Rhizobiaceae bacterium, assembly GCA_016763155.1. Lineage (GTDB taxonomy): Bacteria > Pseudomonadota > Alphaproteobacteria > Rhizobiales > Rhizobiaceae. The sequence continues at coordinate 19,545 of JAESUH010000017.1, read as the reverse complement.
TCATTCTTTGATTTTCCGGGCCGCAAAGTTTTCAGTTGGGCACTCATGCTGCCGCTGGCCGTTCCCACCTATATCGCGGCCTATTCATTCGTCGAATATTTTTCTTTTACCGGACCGTTGCAGGAAGTTATTCGGGCCGTTGGCGGATATAAATCCATCAAGGAATATTGGTTTCCGGAAATCAGGTCGCTACCTGGCACCATCTTTACCTTGTCCATGGTGCTCTACCCTTATGTTTATATTTCAGTACGAGCATTGTTTCATTTCCAAAGTGCACGCCTGATCGAATCTGCCCGCGTATTGGGTATGCGGCAATTTCCAATTTTCCTGCGCGTATTATTGCCTCTTGCCAGACCAGCCATCGTGTTAGGGGTAACTTTGGCGATGATGGAAACCATCAACGATATTGGCGCAATTGAATATTTGGGAATTCAAACCCTCACATTCTCCATTTTTTCAGTCTGGCTGAATCAAAACGATATAGCAGGTGCCGCCCAACTGGCGCTGATTTTGCTGCTCATTGTATTTCTTCTGGTCTCCCTTGAACGATGGGCGAGGCGGGGCCGTTCATTCGTAGAACATCGCATGGCGTCGTCTAAAACCAGTTACAAAAAAATGGAGCTGAAAGGTCAAAGCGGTTGGGTTGCAGCGTTTGCCTGTGTTTTACCAATCACAATTGGGTTTGGGATTCCAATGACCGTGCTGGGTGATTATACAATCGCCTATTATCCTTACGGGTTTGATGACAATTTGCTTGAGGCTTTGCTCACCAGTCTGGCTCTTGCCAGTGCCGCAGCAATAATTACAGTTTTTCTGGCATTGCTTTTGACCTACGCCGTGCGGGAAAGCAAAAGCGGTTTGATTGCTGTGATCGTTCGTATAGCTTCTGTTGGTTATGCGGTTCCCGGCACCATCATTGCCCTGGGTATATTCTTGCCCATCGCGATGTTTGATAATTTCGTTGATGGTATTTTTCGCCAGGCTTTCGGCATATCCACCGGCTTGTTGATAACCGGTTCGGGAGCAACCATCATCTATGCCTACACCGTGCGTTTTATGGCCATGGCAGAGGGATCACTTGATGGTGGTTTTAAGAAAATTCCGCAACAACTTGATAGTGCCGCTAGAAGCCTGGGCCGCACGACCACAGGCACGCTCTTCGAAGTTTTGCTTCCTCTGTTAAGACCCGCTGTGGCAACGGCTGCATTGCTGGTATTTGTGGATAGTATCAAAGAGCTTTCCGCCACCATCATGCTCCGGCCTTTCGGCATCAATACGCTTGCCACTTATGTCTATGAATATGCCTCGCGCGCCCGGATCGAGGAAGCAGGTTTTGCGTCGCTAATCATCGTCGCAACGGGTGTCATTCCGGTGATACTGATAACCAAAACCGCACTGGATGGAGATTAATTCATGATCTAGGTCATGAGCGCATAAACAATTCACGGACCATAGGGGCACATTAGGTTCATTTGCATTTGATAGTTATCATGTGCATTGACTCAGATCATTGACACGATCACATGCGTAATGTTGAATGCGTGAGGTGTGCTGATTTGCACTTATGAAATAGATTGATGATTGCTATATGCTTATCATCAAGGATTTGCGTAACCGGAGACGACCCATGGATTTTGAGGCTCATTTTGCCACAAAAATAGAAGAGCTGCACGAAGAAGGCCGTTATCGGGTCTTTGCAGACATCAAGCGGCATTCCGGCTCTTTCCCAAAAGCCACAAGGTTTTTGGGTGATGAAACTCAGGAAGTAACCGTTTGGTGCTCCAATGATTATCTTGGCATGGGCCAAAATGAGCAGGTCGCAAATGCCATGCACAAAGCCATTGACGAATGTGGCGCAGGCGCTGGTGGTACCCGCAACATTTCCGGTACAAACCATTTTCACGTTTTGCTTGAAGAAGAACTGGCTGATTTACACAACAAACAATCAGCCCTGATTTTCACTTCCGGTTACGTATCAAATTGGGCAGCCCTTGGAACATTGGGCGCAAATATCGAAAATTGTGTAATTTTTTCAGATGCTTCCAACCATGCTTCAATGATTGAAGGCATTCGCCATTCCAGAGCAGAAAAACGCATCTGGAAACACAATGATCCAGCTGATCTAGATCGAGAATTATCAGAATATGATGCCGATACGCCAAAAATTATTGCTTTTGAATCCGTTTATTCAATGGATGGGGACATCGCGCCGATTAGCGAGATTTGCGATGTTGCCGATAAGCACGGCGCACTAACTTATCTGGACGAAGTTCATGCGGTTGGCCTTTATGGTCCTCGCGGCGGCGGTATCGCGGAACGTGAAGGAATCATGCACCGCCTCACTGTCATTGAAGGCACATTGGGCAAAGCATTTGGTGTGATGGGCGGCTATATCGCGGCTTCAGAAGCACTGTGCGATTTTATCCGCAGCTATTCTTCCGGGTTCATTTTCACAACGGCATTGCCACCGGCAATTGCTGCTGGCGCTCTCGAAAGCATTTCCTATTTGAAGAAAAGCAATTCGGAACGTCTTGCTCAAAAAGCGCGGGTTGCGCAGGTGCGTCGTATGCTTGATGCCAAAGGCATTCCTCATATGGATAACCCGAGCCACATCATTCCTGTGATGGTTGGGGATGCTGCAAAATGCAAATGGATCAGCGACCTATTGCTGGATAATTACGGAATTTACGTGCAGCCAATCAATTATCCAACTGTGCCCAAGGGTACAGAGCGTCTGCGTATTACTCCGTCTCCGGTTCATTCGGATGCTGATATTGAGCATTTGGTTTCAGCTTTGTCTGATTTATGGTCCCAATGCGCCTTGTCACGGGCGGTTGCCTAACCAATAAATTTACGAATTGCATCGGCAATTAATTTGGCGTGGGTGTGCAATAACCAATGTTCAGCATCTGCAATTTCGATTTCCTGTAAATCATCACAAAATTCCGACACGGCTTTTTTAGCCTGAGGTAGCAATGCCTGATCTTTCATTCCCCAAAACAATAAATGGGGCATGGTCAGGCGAAACTTGCTGCGATCAGCTCCGTAGAACGGCGCTTTGATATTCGTTTCGCCCTCTTTGGGAATAACAATTGGCGAAGAATTATACCAGTGCAGCATTGCCTCCAACCGTCCTGGACGACCCCATGCGGTGCGATATGCATCACGATCTTCATCCGTTAGCCACGGAGAAGCGGAGAATTTTTCAAACATGGAAAGGGTACGTCTGAAATGATCTTCTGCCATCAGTTCGGCTGCGTTTTCTTCTCTGAGAACATGGAAATACTGGCTCGCAGCAGCTTGTTCCGGCACATCAAGAATGGCTTCCTGAAAACTCACAGGGTGGACACCATTTGCAATTACCAGTTTGGAAACGCGCTCCGGTGCCGATATCGCCAAAGCATAAGCGATTGAAGCACCCCAATCATGGCCCGCTAGTACAAATGGCCGATCTCCCAGCATTTGGTGGGTGAGTTCAAGCATGTCGCTCACCAGCAGTTTTGCCCGGTAATTCTCACCACCCTTTGGTGCATCGCTTAAATTATAACCGCGCTGGTCGGGTGCAATGATCCAGTATTTATCGCTGAGAAGTTCAAATACTGGCTGCCACGCAATCCAGAATTCTGGAAACCCATGCAGGAACAAGATGGGCGTCCGCTTATCAGCGCTGCCCGTTCGTTCGTTACCGTTATGGACAACGTGAATTTTTATACCGTTGCATTCGATAAATTCAGAAACAAAGCCAGCAGGGATAGTCATCATTAAATTCCGTGATTAGTTCGCCACACGAACCTTAGCGAAATTTAAAACCCTGACCACACCCTAAGTGGATTTATTGCGTTCAATCTGCAGGTTAGAAATTTCTCCGCCACCATCGATGAGATCTTTTGTTACCGGATCTTTCCAGTGATAACCAACAATTGCCCCCATTTGAATTTCCGAAAACATGTTTTGGGAAATGAGTGCAGGGCCAGTGCCATCTACCACGGTTACATAGATGCCTGTTTCTGTATCGCGGATAATATTTGAGGTTACGATTACATTTCGAAGGTAATTTCCCCAACCAAGCATCATGCCAAATCTGGCCGTATTCTCGATCACATTCCCCGTAATTACCGTATCGGCTTCGGCAGAAATCCCCTCGCCAAAAAGGTGCTGTTTATCCTCATAGGGAGGGTTATCGTGGATGTTTCGAATGATGTTGTTGGCACAAACCGCCATGCGGCCATTCTGGTCAAAATTGGCAATAGAGATGCCGCGGCAACCTCCATCGACCATATTATTGGAAATGATCGCGCCGTTAAATCCAAACTCGGAATAGATGGCCGTTTCGCCGGAGCGAAGGCATTGGTTGGATGTGATTTGCACATTGTTGCCCGCATTGGAACGAATGGCAGAAAATGCGCAATCACTCACATGATTATTGGAAACCATGACTGCGTCAGCCCGAAAAACGTTAATCCCGTTTCCCCACTGGCCGGTTCCGCCATTGGCAGCGCCAATACGCTCAACCCTGTTATTGGAAATGATAGTGCCATCTTCGGCACTCTTCCATCGATGTACCAAAATTCCGCCATTGGCACAGTCATGAATATGATTGTTGGTGATTGAAAGTCCCTTGTTTTCAATGCCATATAGCCCGCATTCGCCGGTAGCTCCGCTGATTTTACAACGTTCAATGCGCCCACGGGAGCGATCGATTTGCACGCCGATTTCTTGGCTTCCGGAAATTTCACAGTTTTCTATCACCAGGTGAGTGGCGTTAGAAATACGTAGAGCCGCTCCCGCATAAGATTCCAGTGCGCGGTTTGCGCCATCCAGTACCAGTCCGGTTAGCTCAATATGAGAGCCGTTTTCAGACATCACGAAATGCCCGCCACCGGAATAAATTAAACGTGAGGCACCGGGTACTCCCATCAATCTTGTTCTAGTTGGCAGCACAATATTGGATACGAAGTAGTTTCCCGGCGGCAAAAACACCGGTTTATCTTCTTTTGCGGCCTTATTGAGTATCTTTTGCAGCAATTTACTTTGATCATTTGCGGCACCCGGGCGAAGGCCCGACTGGTTTGCATTGAAAGAACCACGAAGGTCAGCCAGCGATATTGTATCCATCTGGTCTTCGGCAGAAAAAGCCGAACTGCTGACTGCAGCTCCAACGCCACCTAAACCCAATGAACCCAGGAAAGTCCGTCTGTTTAATGCCATGATCTGCTCCAATTCGCCTATTTGGACCTTAAAAAGCAAAATTCATGCCAATTACTTGTCTCAGATCAGGAATATCTCTCGTTTGGTTTGCTTGAAGGGTAATCGCTCGCTATAGAATTTGGAAATAGGTTGATTGATCTGCGAGGAATTTCCAAATGAACGACGACAGTAAGCTATTCATCGGTGCCAGCCGAAAAATGGATGATTCCTTTCAACAACAGGAATTTCTAAACCTGAAACTGGCCAATCGTCATGGTCTGATCACCGGTGCAACCGGCACCGGCAAAACGGTTACTCTGCAAATTCTGACAGAGGGTTTTTCCAATGCCGGAGTTCCGGTCTTTTGTGCTGATGTGAAGGGTGACTTATCTGGCCTCGCAATTAAGGGAGTAGGCAAGGATTTCTTGGTCAAGCGCGCCAAGGAAATCAAGTTTGATGATTATGAGTTTCAGGAATTTCCTGTCATTTTTTGGGATTTGTTTGGCAAAAAGGGCCATCCCGTTCGCACTACCATTTCCGAAATGGGACCGCTATTGCTATCGCAGTTGATGGATCTTAACAGTGCTCAGGAAGGGGTTTTGAATATTGCGTTCAAGATCTCCGACGATGAAGGCTGGTTGCTTCTGGATATGAAGGATCTCCGCGCATTGCTATTTGAAATGGGCGAGCGCACCAGCGAAATCTCCACCACTTATGGCTATATTACCAAGGCTTCAATTGGCGCCATTCTGCGCCAGCTTTTGGTGTTGGAACAACAAGGCGGCGAAAACTTCTTTGGTGAGCCTGCACTCGAGATTGCAGATATCATGCGCACTACCCGCGATGGGCGCGGAGCGGTGAGTATTCTGGCCGCAGATAAATTGATGACTTCGCCGAAACTATACGCAACATTTTTGCTTTGGTTATTGTCCGAGCTGTTTGAAGAATTGCCAGAAGTTGGAAATCCGGACAAGCCTCGGTTGGTATTCTTTTTCGATGAAGCCCATTTGCTGTTTGACGGAGCGCCAAAAGCCCTGCTTGATAAGGTGGAGCAGGTGGTGAAATTGATCCGCTCCAAGGGGGTCGGGGTATATTTCGTCACCCAAAACCCGATGGATATTCCTGAAGGTGTCCTCGCTCAGTTGGGCAATCGATTGCAACATGCGCTTCGAGCCTACACACCAAAGGAACAAAAAGCCGTAAAAACTGCGGCTGATACTTTCCGCCCTAACCCGGATTTCAAAGCATCCACGATCATTACCCAATTGGGTGTCGGCGAAGCTCTTGTTTCAACTCTGGAGAAGAAGGGAGTTCCATCGATTGTTCAGCGCACATTAATTCGCCCACCATCATCCCGCCTTGGACCGCTGACTGCGAGTGAGCGCAAAAAGGTAATGGATATGAGCCCTGTGGGAGCTCAATATAACAAGTCAATTGACAGGGAATCAGCTTTCGAAATCCTCAAGAAACGTGCAGCCGATACGGTCAAACGTGAGGACGATCAGCGTGAGCTTGAAGATCAGGAACGCGCAGATACCGGACGCATGAAACGTTCTCGTTCGGGCTTTCAGCTTCCTGATTTCGATAGGGATGACCGTCCCAACGCCCGTTCACGCAAAACTACAAAAGCACGACGCAAAAAAACCACCCGTAGGCGCCAGACCGTAACCGAAGCAGCGATCAAGTCGCTAACGAGAACCATTGCTTCAAGCCTGGGAAGAGCGCTTGTGCGCGGGATTTTGGGAAGTTTGAAAAAAGGTTTTTAGGGCCACAAGGCTTTGCGCGCGCGGAGGCAAAGTAAGACGGGCGCAAAAGCGCCCGTCCCAATAGAAGATATATGCAGCCTATTTAGGGCTGATTTCAGTCGCTGTACGTGAATCGTCGTCATAGACGATCTTCACAACGCTTCCTGCCGCAACGCCTTCCAGTGAAACACCGGCTCCAATTGCGAATTCGCTGCCATTTGCCAGCATAATTGTTTTACCCGAAGCATCGACACTTTGAACTGTGCCTTCAATTTCTCCGGCCAAAGCCGCGCCAACGAATGCCATAGTGGCTACAAGGGATGCTATCAAAATTTTCATTGGTATTCTCCTTAGTGTATTCGGCCGGCTAGGCGGGATGCCCAACCGGATGCGCTAGAAAAACCGTATGGAACCCCACAATTTGAGTAGCCATAACGGTTCGACGGATAGCGTCTATACGCCCCTTTATGTTGGGAGGAGAAGCCATCCGCCGACAGCTGAAAGTTAGTGAGATAGAGTCACCAGGGCAATTCACGAAATAATAAAATATATAACAAAAACAATGACTTAATTCGAACAATATTGAGAAAAAATAAGACTCAAATACGACGAAATCTAGGCATTTTTCTCACGTTTTGTTACAAGCGAATATGATCAGGTGCTGGTCTTTAATCCAGCAACTCGTTCAAATCCTGAATAATCCGTTTTGGCGGCATGTCTTGATACTCATCCGGCTGATTGGTCCGGTTGATCCAGCAAACATCAAAGCCGAAATTGCTTGCAGCCGCCGCATCCCAGCGATTGGATGATTGGAAGCTCACCTGAGACGGTTCAATGCCATAAGCCTTGGTAACCATGGAATAGGTGGCGAAATTTGTTTTGAAGACGCCGACACTATGCACGGAAAATGCATCATCCAGAACATCGCTCAAACCTGCCGATTCTATCGCACTGTTCAACATGTCCGGCGAGCCATTGGATAGGATCGCTGTTTTATAGCCTCGCTCTTGCAGACCTTTGAGCACAGCAGGAACCTCAGAATAACAATCCAGCGTCATATACGCATCGAGCAATTTCTGACGGGCATCGCGGTTTACATCGGGAACAAACTCCAACGCAAAATCTAGCGCTTCCGTGGTAAGGAGCCAGAATTCCTTGTAATTTCCCATGCCAGAGCGTGTCCAGGTATATTCCAACTGTTTGTTGCGCCAAATCTCTGAAAGGCGGGCAGCATTCGCGCCTACCAGATCGGAATGTCGGGAAACGGCTGAATGCACATCAAACAATGTGCCATAGGCATCAAATACAAAAGCTTTATAAGACATGGGGTCGACCTCAATTTTTTATTCAAATATAATTATACCATTGTGCCGCAATGCGTAACGGCTTAATTGTTATACAGTACGGCCCACGCCGTATATTCAAGAATTTTTGAAAAGGAGAGCCACTATGGCATTTGAATTGCCCGACCTTCCCTATGGATACGATGCCCTCAGCCCATATATGTCCGCTGAAACACTGGAGTTTCACCACGATAAACACCACATGGCCTATGTGACCAACGGCTATAATCTGCTGAAGGATTCAGGTCTTGAAGGCAAAAGCCTTGAAGATGTGGTCAAAGAAAGCTTTGGCAAAAATGCCGGCCTCTTCAACAATGCTGGCCAGCACTATAACCACATGCACTTTTGGAACTGGATGGCACCAAATGGCGGCGGCGGAGAAAGCAAAATCCCCGGCAAGCTTTTGGATGCAATTAATTCAGACCTAGGTGGATACGATAAATTCAAAGCCGATTTCATGGCCGCTGGTGCCACGCAATTTGGTTCCGGCTGGTGCTGGATCACTGTCAAAGACGGCAAGCTGGAAATCGCTAAAACACCAAACGGCGAAAACCCGTTGGTACACGGCGCTACCCCAATTCTGGGTTGTGATGTTTGGGAACACTCCTATTACATCGATTACCGCAACGCCCGTCCAGAATATCTGGAAGCCTTCGTTGATAATTTGATCAACTGGGAATACGTAGCCGAAATGTTCGACAAAGCTTAAATCGAACAAATTTCGGAACAAGAATTAACCCCGGCCTGTAAGAGGTCGGGGTTTTTTGTGGGGTAGTGATTTTGAACTTAGTAATTTGTTCAAAGTTTTTACCAGTTTATTTCCTAATTATGCCCGCTGGCAATGGTGTTAGTGACATCAGCGTCGCTGATGGGCGCACCAGAAGCACGCAGAAGATCACCAACTTCCCAGTCTTTGCCGTTTACAGGTGTAGGGGTGTTTAGAAGTGCCATTAGGTCGGCATCATCCTTGGGTTTCCAGTTGGGCATGTTGCGGACATAGGACATCGGGTCACCATTAAGAAGCCCGCCAAAAACTTCGGCCGCAATGGTTCCTCCGACCTTGCCAAGCATGCGGCCAGAATTGTTTCCCGGCAGCATCTGGGCTTCCTTTAAGATATAACACCACAGGATATCCTCGTGCGGGTCATTGACGGCATGTGGAGTGAAGCCCATGCGATGCGCAACGTCTGATCCTTTAGGCAACTCAAGCCTCATCGAGCGTAGAAGATTGAGAAATGCCAACATATTTGGCTTCGGATCAGGGCCTTCATCCAGCTTAAAGACCGCTGATGATAATTTTTGGTCGATCCGTCTGGCTGGTTGAGGGAATGACTTTTTCGAATTGATATCAAAGAACTGGTTCCATTGCACCGTATGACGGTGTGGGAAGAACCGGAACCCGCGAAGGTCATGTCGGATATTCCCAGTTGCATCAGTCGGACCGTCGGGGTGAAAGATCGGAAGTTCAACCTTAGAACCAAGACCGGTCGTTTGGTCATCGTTCTGATTAACCCGATAGCCTGGTCTGACAATAGAGTGTGCAAACCGGTAGACAGCCACCGAAAATTCAACAGGCATGAAGGGCTGTTCTTTCCAGTCAAATACTGTGCCGTTGAATTTATGACAGTCATTTTTGTCGAGAACACGGGCCCAGATGGCATCACTAACCAGACGTTTCACAAAATCGTTCCAAAGAACATATTGATAGAACCATCGGACTTTGCGCTGTGCCTCAAGAAATAGGTCGTTTTTGAATTCGAACTCGGAATCCCGATCATCAGGATTTCCGGTTACGAGTTGCAACATAACGCGATTGTGCAGACGCAACATTGCCAACTGGAATTGCGAGACAATTACATTTTCGTCATTACGCATATCGCCGATAATAGCACGCCCTTGACGGTTACGTATGAGATCTGGCTCGTTTGAACCGGCGACATCATTTCCCTGCCAGTCTTTTTGTGTGGTGCCCAACAGAAATAGTCCACCACGTTTCTGGTCATACATAAATGGTTCATCGGCGGGACCTTCGCCATAAAGACAGTCTAGATCGAGGCGCGGTGTTCGGAAATTATCTAGTTTTTCCGGATCACTTTGCCGCATCAAAGACGATGTAGGATCGAAGGTAATGTCGTGATCCACAAATTGGCCGAAATATGTGTATCCCGCTGGCATGTTCGTGTTATCGAGGTTGCCCCCTCCAGCGGCCTCGCTCATCGAATTGGTGGCGAATTCCCGAAGCGCCTGAACCGCTGCTGTGTCATTGGCTTCGGGGGACCTCCAAGGGGAAAGCTCCCGAAATAGTCGTCCGAAGGGTCCTTTGTATTGCTTCGATCTTGGAAGGCTGGATATACCAGATTTGGATGAAGAGATACTCATAGAAAATATTCCTTTAAAAGTGGGTATTAAAATCTATTCTTTGGTCAAGCCGAATGCACGAAATACAGCAAAGAAACGGTACAAAAAGTTGAGTAATTTGCACACGTTTTACGTGCATTTTGCAAGAATATGTCTAAATACAACTTTAACGGGAGAAAGAAAAGGCAGCATTGCTGACCTTTTAGGGAAGGTCCATTCATCCGGCGTTCCACTTGCGGTGAAACGACGAATGGAATCTCAATTCCAAATGTATGAGGCGGTGATAGGTGGGAACTTGAAAGTTGTGACTAAAAAAGGTTGGTTGATCGCATATTAGACGGGCATTCCAGGTCAGTGGCCTGACTTTTTATCCAATGCCTGGGTGTTCCAATAATCAGCGATAATAGCTGTGAAGGATGAGCGCGGGAGGAAAAGCTGCCATTTAAATAGTAACCATAAATGGCAGCTTCGTCAGCATTGCTGATCGTGCACAATATTCCCAATTGGTACAAATTTGCTACAATAACCCTACAGTCTTAATCGCAAAGCTATAGCTAAACGCCACCTCTTCCAGATGTTGGAAGCGGCCTGCAGAACCACCATGGCCTGCATCCATATTGGTTTTTAGCAGCACGGGGTTGTTGTTGGTTTTCAGTTCACGCAGTTTTGCCACCCATTTTGCGGGTTCCCAATAGGTAACTCGCGGGTCAGTTAGGCCGCCAATGGCTAGGATGGGCGGGTAGTCCTGGGCGCTCACATTGTCATAGGGGGAATAGGCGGCGATGGTCTCATAGTCTTCTTTACTGGCAATCGGATTGCCCCATTCTGGCCATTCCGGCGGGGTGAGAGGGAGGGTGTCATCCAGCATGGTTGTGAGCACATCGACAAACGGAACCTCGGCGATGATGCCTGCAAACAAGTCTGGTTGCATGTTTGAAACAGCGCCCATCAACATACCGCCAGCGCTGCCACCATGGGCAACAATTTTGCCTTTAGCGGTGAAGTTCTCAGCAATTAGATGGTCGGCTGAGGATATAAAATCTTTGAATGTGTTGGTCTTGAATTCGCGTTTTCCAGCTTCATACCACGCAAACCCTTTTTCCTTGCCGCCGCGAATATGGGCGATGGCATAGATAAAACCTCGGTCCACCAAGGACAGACTATTGGTATTGAAACCGGCAGGCATGCTCATGCCATAGGAGCCATAGCCATAAAGCAGGCAGGGTGCCGTACCATCAAGCGGCGTATCCTTGCGATAAAGCAGGGTAACTGGAATTTCTGCACCGTCATGGGCAGGGGCAATAATTCTTCTGGTGACGTAATCGGCCGGATCGTGACCTGAAGGCACTTCCTGGGTCTTGCGCAGCACCCGTTCACGGGTTTCCATGTTGAAATCAAAGGTCTGGGAAGGGGTGGTCATGGAAGAATAGCTAAAACGGATAATATTGGTGTCGAATTCATATGCGCCTGTTAATCCCAGCGCATAGGCTTCTTCATCAAAATCAATTGCGAATTCTTCTCCACTTTCTAGCTTGCGCACTACGATGCGAGGCAATCCGTTTTCACGCTCCAGCCACACCAAATGGTTGGAAAAGATGCAATGGTCGATGATCATCCGGCCAGCTTTATGGGGGATAAGATCTTGCCAGTTATCAGGGCCTGAATTATCCGCAGGTGCTGTGACAATTTTGAAATCTTCGGCACCATCCTTATTGGTCAGGATATAAAGTGTGCCAGCACCCTCATCGACAGAATATTCAATACCCGTTTCACGAGCAGCAATCAGCCGAGGTTTGGCAGTTGGGTCATCACCAGGAATAAGCCAGCATTCTGAAGTTTGATGATCATGGATATCAATAATAAAGAAGTTCTCAGACTGGGTTTTGCCAACACCCATAAAGAACCCCGGGTCTTTCTCTTCATATATCAATAGGTCATCGGCCTGTTTTGTACCTAATGTGTGATGAAAGACTTTCGAAGGGCGATGGTTTTCATCCAAGCGGCCATAAAGCAATGAATTGCTGTCGTTACTCCAAACACCGCCGCCACCCGTATCAGATAGTTGGTCCATGAGGGGAGAACCGTCAGGCATCTTTCTGAATTGGATGGTAAAATATTCCGAGCCTTTGTCGTCAAACGACCAGGAAATCAATTCATGGTTGGGCGCATGGCTACAACCGCCAATTCTGAAATACTTTTTGCCCTTGGCTGTTTCGTCACCATCCAGCAACATTTGCTGTTTTCCACCAGCAGCGGGTTCTCGTACAAAACGAGGCTGTTCTCCACCTTCTACATAAGAAACGCCGTAGGCCCATTCTCCATCAATCATGGGTACGGAGGAATCATCTTGTTTGATCCGTCCCTTCATTTCTTCAAACAGTTCGCTCTGTTTTGTCTTCGTATTTTCCATGAGTGCTGTTTGGTAGGCGTTTTCCTGTTCCAGAAAATCGCGAATTTTGGGGTCCAGCACTGACGGATCCCGCATAACTTCCTGCCAGTTATCATCCCGCAACCAGCCATAATAGTCCGTGCGTTCTATGCCATGATGGCTATCCTTTTTCTCATTTTTTTGTGCAAGAGGTGGAGATAGAGTGGAATCGTCAAATGTCATTTGAGAACCTGATTAATTGAGAGAAAGAAAAAGAACTATTAGTCGGCTTTGAAATCAAGCGCATGGCCGTTCAAGCAGTAACGCAGCCCCGTTGGTTGCGGCCCATCTTCAAACACATGCCCCAGATGAGCATCACAATCGGCGCAGCGCACCTCAGTTCGAACAAATATCAGCATTGAGCGATCTTGATGTTCGCTGACAGCCTGCGGAGATATAGGTTGATAAAAACTTGGCCAACCCGTGCCCGAATCAAATTTTGCCTCAGTTCGAAACAGTTTATTTCCACAACACACGCAATGAAAATCGCCGGGGCGGGATTCATCCTGATGAGGTCCCTTGAATGGCGGCTCTGTCCCATGCCCACGCGTGACGTGATACTGCTCTGTTGTTAGCTGCAGTTTCCATTCTTCATCGCTTTTAACAATTTTTACCATGATCTAATCCCAAAAATACTACCCCAAATCACCTGATATTAAGCATTGATTCTATTATCGGTATAGGGCTGGCTGGTCAAAACAATGTTTGGTTATGTGCCGCAGACTACATTAGTTTTGAGTTTTTCGCGATATTAGTTCAATAAATAACGAATATAGTCAAAACTAGTTCATTTTTAAACGTTAATATACTAATTGCTAAACAAGTATAACATTAAATTAAGTAATATCAGCAATATACGCAATTTTTTTATTGACTATAATTGCCGTCGTGTTTAGCTAGGTAATAGGAGGACTGGTGTAAACCGGTCTCCTTAAATTCATCCGTCGTTGTGCGGGTGGGGCGATGTATTTAATTAGAAAGAACAATTATGGAAAATCCAATTTATGATCCCGTAGTGGAATCGTCGGAAACAGATGTTGTGTTAGAAATGACCGCAGAGGTTGTTGCAGCTTATGTAAGTAATAATCCAGTGTCTTCAGTAGAATTACCAAATCTAATTGGCGATATATACGGTGCTTTTTTGAAGATAAACGGTTCAGAAATTTCAGCTCTTGTTGAAAAACCTATTCCAGCTGTTCCGATTAAAAAATCACTGCATGATGATTACTTGATCTGTCTTGAGGATGGAAAAAAATTCAAATCCCTGAAGCGCCATTTGCGCTCTCACTATGATATTTCTCCTGAGGAATATCGTGAAAAATGGGGTCTTCCTTCAGACTATCCAATGGTTGCACCAGCCTATGCAAAAGAGCGTTCGCGCCTTGCACGGGAAATGGGCCTGGGCCGCAAACTTGGTACTAAAATCAAAAAATAGCAGGACGAATAACCCGCTATTTCGTTAATTTGACCGGCATCCTAAATTTGAGCGCTGATTAGGGCAGCGCATCAGATTGGTTGCCGGTTTTATTTTGTATGCTATCAAGTGCAAATAACGCATCGAGCAAGGCCATATGATGATTAGAGTCATATCGGGCCGATCCAATTCTTGATTTGATTTTCTGATGATTAATCCCAATTAAAAGCTTGCATCTGGCAGAGGCAAAGTTGCGATTGCAATCATTCGGCGATGAAAAAATATTCACCCCGGTTAATCGAATAATCTGTCTAATGGCTCGATCAGCCTCTGGCATGATGTTTCAGTTCCAAAAAAAATGGTTTGAGCGAGCCTGCTAAATCTCCGGTCGGCAGGAAAATTACAGTAAATTAGGAATAAAATCCTTTTGTATGAGAAGTGTTGATTCTAATTTATGCCCAAGAAATTGCGCATGTGCATTAGGTTTGCCAGAAACAATTATGAAATTTAATATAAGGTGCTGAAAAATAACTAACTAATTTTATGCTTTATAAAAATGCGTAAAACTTATCCCCACACACCTCATTGATGTTGAAAATAGGAAAGATATCCTATTTCTATTTTGGGAGTGGTAATTTGAAACATATTTTTGTGCAGGATTGGGAACGGCCCGGTTTTCATGTTCAAAGAATTACAGGCGTGAGCATTCCAGATGAATGTTCAGATGTAGAAAGAGAGGATAGCAAAAAGCTAAAAAGGAGGGAGGTCGCTAACTCCCGTCAGGATGGAGAGTTTTATCGCTCAAAGAGCTTCTCTTTAGTGATTGAACTGGTATCGATCCTGTTTGATGTCTCTGCGGATGGCTTGCAGGGCCAAACACGCGGTGAGGCACCCATTTGCCAGGCCCGGCAAATCTGCATGTATTTACTGCACACTTCGCTTTCTATTCCTTATCCTGAAATTGGTCGATTATTTCGCCGGGATCGCACCACCATTTCGCATGCCTGCATGATTGTCGAAGATCTCCGAGATGATAATGCGATTGATGAAAATTTGCTGCGGCTTGAAACAATTCTGAGCAGTATTAAGGCTTTGCGGAGCGATGAGGACTATCTGGCATTGGGAGATGCCGAATGACCAATCATAAGTCTCATTCAAAGCAGTATGCCAGATTTTTGAAACTGCTGATGAAGGCGGGCGGAGAAGGTCTGTCTGTTGAGCTTGGCAGTTCGAAAGCAATAGCAACATTCAAGGGCAGGACATATTCATTTGCGGAAGCCGTTTTTTCTAAAGCAACAGCGGATAATGCCATTACGTATATTGAGAATGCCGGGAATAATGGCAAGCAAATCTCTATTACCGACATAGGGAAGATCATTGCCAGAAAGCTTCTTCATCCGGAACTGGAGTTCCAAACCCCGCAACAAGAATGGGTAACCTCTTCGAAGGATGAGGTCGGCGTAAAGAATGTTGGTGGTTCAAGCACGTTCATTAGAAACCTTTCTGAATCACCCCTCATGCGACTTTACACGCGAAAGGATAAAAACGGACAGGCTTACCTTACGGATGAGGAGCTGGCAGCCGGAGAGAAATTACGAACAGATTTTGAAAGGGCCAATCTGCAGCCTTCAGTCACTGCAAATTTGCAAAGTTTTGTCTCTGGCAATAGCGGCGGCAATATTGGCAACCAATATGCAGCAATGACGGATTTCGCCATCGACAATCGTGCATATGTTGAAAAAGCAGTCGCGTCTTTGGGCCCGGAGCTCTCCGGCATTGCACTTGATATCTGCTGTTTTCTGAAAGGTTTGGAACTTGTTGAGCGAGAGCGGCGCTGGCCTCCAAGGTCTGCAAAGCTCATGTTGAAAACTGCCCTGTCAATTCTCGCCCGCCATTACGGTTTTTCGCAGAATTACAGCAGGGCAGCAGGAAAGATTGAGCATTGGGGAGGCGATGGATATCGCCCCGATATCAATACGGGATCGGTACCTGATTAATTGGCCAATGCGGCCTGAGCATCAGATTTTATCCGCGCAACGAGAGAGCGCAGCCCATTGGAACGTTGGGGGGTAATATGTTCAGACAAGCCGATCCGGTCGAACAAAGCACCTTCATCTGTTGCGAGAATTTCTGATGCAGGTTTGCCGGAAAAAATTGCAAGGGCAATAGCAACCAGTCCGCGCACAATATGGGCGTCAGAATCGCCAAGAATTGTTATAACGGGATTGTCGCCATTTTCAGTTTTTGTAATGACCCACACTTGAGATACACAGCCCTGCACTTTATTGGCGTCTAGTCGATGAGCTTCAGGAAATGGTTCGAGCTGATTACCAAGTTCGATCAGGTATTTATACCGATCTTCCCATTCATCAAGAAATTCAAAATTATCTATAATGTCTTCAATGTTCATGTGGCTGTCCTGTTCACACTTCATATAGGACAGGAAGGAACAGAATAGAACCATATAGGCGGACCTTTACGCCCGCGAAGAAGGAAATTCAGTGATTATTTTGCAATTGAGCTGGTTGTAACAGGATCTAGAGCCACGTCTGCATTACTGTCATCCAGATATGCAATGACGTAATTGGCACCGGCGCGGGCCTTTTTCTTGAACTGGGTCGCAAAATAGCGGCCTGTGTCACAGGTTTGCGGATTGCGATCGCAAAATTGTGCAAAATCCCCGTAAATCGCCGACGCGGCCGTAAATGTTTCCATAGTTGAAACCGGCTGGTTGGATAGATCTGTATCGTCTTGTGTGATTGGGATGAACATAATCAACAAGCACACCCAAAATACCAATCGTAACATAGTGAAAAGTCCCGTTTCCTGTTTGTAGCCCCAGTTGTAGCACCTGCGTGTTAAAGCAGCTTTCAGGAAAGCAGGAGAATTTGACTAAAATTTTATCTATTTTGGCTCGCTGAGCGAAATTACCTGCTGAATTCTCATTGAACGCTCATTGAACGCTCATTGAACGCCCAGTGAATGAGCATTGAATGCGGACCTCACCTTAACTGAAATACTTCGTTTACCATGTCTTTCAAAACTATGGCTTTTAGCGCGAAATTCGCCCAGAATCGCTCGCTCCCATCTCCTTCTTAGCTTTCCATTAAATAGCCTGTGCAACCTTAAGTGCAGGTTGAAATACCTCAACATGGGTCGGTTTGGGTAAAGCGTTGAAAGTTTCAGTAAAAAACATGATGTCAAAAATGTCAGGCAGGGCAGAATCTGTAATTCATAAGGGCGACAGCTCAAATGGTTGCGGGAACGTATCAGGCGAGGCGGGAACCACTACAGGTAACGCATCTGAAGCATTGCACCTGCTTGAAATGGTTGCAGACTGGGTAACGCTTCACGATAGAGATGGCGCCCTGAGCGATTTTTCAGACAAGACACCTGCATTTGTGAACGCGCCGAGATCCGAATTGTCGGGGAAGGGGTTCATCCAGCACATTCATGTGCAAGACAGGGTGGCATTCCTTTCCGCGATATCTGAATGTCATGTTGATGGACGCGAATTATCAAAAATTTTGCGTGTATTGCCCAGAGCTGAAGAATATGAACAGGCAGGCTCTTATTGGTGCGAACTACAGTTTCGACCGTTTGTAGCCAAACATGACCAAGGTAGCCAACAACAGGTATTGGTGATTGGCAAAGATGTAACCAGCGAGCAAGAATTGAAGCTGCGCCTGGAACATGAAGGCAATATCGCGGAATCAAATAGCCAGGCGAATTCGGAAATGCTGGCCAAAATGAGCCACGAATTGAGAACGCCACTCAACGCAATCATCGGGTTTTCCGATATGCTGCAATCAGACATGTATAAATCTATGTGCGAAGAAAAACGTGATGAATATGTGGGCATCATCAATAATTCTGCCAACCACCTTTTGGGAGTGGTGAACGGTTTTCTCGATATATCGAAAATTGATGCCGGGAAATATCAAATTTTTCCTGAGCCCTTTGATATTGCAGCCGCAACAAAATCCACCATGTCCATGTTGCAGGTTGATGCGGATAAAGGCGGCATAAAATTTGCTGTGGGTTCGCTTGATAATTTGCCGGAAATGACCGCAGATCGACGCGCATATGTTCAAATTCTGATAAATGTTCTGTCAAATGCCATTAAATTTACAGAATCGGGTGGCTCAGTTCATTTGAAAATTGAACGAATTGGCAGGAATATTAAATTGCAAATAAGCGACACCGGAATTGGAATTTCCGAAGAGCATATCTCGAAACTTGGGCAACCATTTTATCAGGCAGACAGTAAGTACAATCGTAAATACGAAGGCACAGGCCTTGGTCTTACGGTCGTGCATGGCCTTGTCGAGTTGCACGGAGGGTCGGTTAATTTTGAGAGCCAGACGGACAAAGGCACAATTGTGACCATTACCCTTCCGGTAATCGCTGATATTGCACCGCCAGTGCCAGCAGATGGCGCAAGCGAAATTAGAAGAATAAGTCCAGAACCTGCAAAAAAAGCAGAAACCGATTTTACTATTGTGCGGAAAATCGCCTGAGGGGTAAGATACCATGTTCAAACATGCCATACACTCGACCACCAGCGCCATTTTACAAAACCCGCTAAGAACGATTGGCAGTCTTGTTTTCATACTCGGCTTTACGATGATTAGTGCTAACGCGCTGTTTTCTCAGCATGGAAATCACCCTGGCCCAATCTGGATGACCAGAACCCAGGATGGTTTTACCACCAAGGCAATTCCCAATAAACGCACGGCTCGGCTTAAGGCCCATTCTGTATTGACCCAGAGGATTAGCTTAAGAAATGTTCCGGTTCCCACATTGAATCCAAAACAATTGGAAAATTATGATGGGTCATCGCCATTGCTAGTGGAAATTCAGGAAGCGCTTGTATCTGCTGGATACTATTCCGGCACAGTGGATGGCATTTACGGACGGGAATCACGTGCAGCAATTTTGAAATTTCAGACCAAAACAGGTTTGAAAGCGACCGGTGAACCAAGCGGTGAATTACTGGCATCGCTAAAAAATGAAACTAAACCTCAGGCTCCGACCTCTTCTCAGGACGCCCAATTGGTTAAACTCATT